>JAEYYV010000051.1 GCA_023428295.1 Pseudomonadota bacterium | reverse complement strand
GTGTTCGGGCGCGCGAGGTTCGCCGGCGGCGCGCTGTCCGGTCGAAGGATGTTGGTCGGCGGCGCCGAGTCTGCACGACTCGGTGCGCGCGGCACGATGCGCTCGGGCGGCGGCGTGCGGCGATTGGTAGGCGCCACGAGTCGCGTCGCCTCGTCGGACTCGTAGCTCTCGTGCGGCATCGCCGGCCCGGCGCGCGGAATCGGCACCTCCGCGAGCGTCATCGCATCGTCGTCTTCGAGACCGTGCGCGCCTACGATCGGAGGCCGCGCCGTCGTGGGCTCTTCGCCGGTGTTGCGTCGCGCGCGCGTCGGCGGCGGTGCGATCTCTCCGGACTCCCGATTGTTGCGCGCGGAGCGCAGCATCTTCAGCTGCTGACCCGAGAGCGCCGCGAGCCGCGTCTCTTCGTCCTCGAAGCGATCGATCACGCGCTTCGCATCGGAGAGGCTGTCCGAGACGTTCGCCGCACCCTCGAGCATCTCGAAGTCCTCGGCGGTGCGAATGCGAATGACCGTTGCCTCGCTCGCCTCACCGGGCTCGAACCCCGACGTGCCGACCTTGGGCTTCACCAACGTCGACGGCATGTGCTCGAACGGCGACATCGCCGAGAGACTCTTGCTGCTCTCCCGCTCGTACTCCTGGGCGAAGTCGATGATCTGCGCGAGCTCGGCCGCTGGATCTCCACCCGTCGCCGAGAGCTGATAGCGAATCGTGCGCAGCCTCTCGCCGAACTGTCCGGCCGTCGGACGTCGACGCATATCCCTGGACAGCGCGCTCATGATCAGGTTGTCGATGTCAGCCGACAGCGATCGATCCACGCTCGTCGGCGGCTGCACCTGCGCTTCACGCACCGCGCGCAGCGCTGCCATGTCGTCCAGCGCGGAGAACAAGCGCCGGCCCGTCACCATCTCCCACATCAGCACGCCCACGCTGAACACGTCGCTGCGCGGCTCGATGTGCTCGTTGCGCGCTTGCTCCGGCGAGATGTACGCGAACTTTCCGCGCACGGCTCCATGCCCGGTCTGCTCGCTCTCCGCGCGCTTCGCGATGCCGAAGTCCGTGAGCTTCACTTCGCCCGATCGCGACAGCAGCACGTTGCTCGGCGACACGTCGCGATGGACGAGCGACATCGGCCGCCCGTCCGGCGTCTTGGCCGTATGCGCGTGCTCGAGCGCTTCACACACCTCGGCGCCGATGTGCAGCGCGAGGTGAAACGGCAGTCGCTTCCGCTTCGCGTCGTTGCTGCGCTGGACGGAGCCCATGTCGACGCCGTCGACAAACTCCATCACCAAGAAGTACTGGCCGTCATCGCCGAGTCCGACGTCGAAGATCTGGACGATGTTGCGATGCTTGAGCAGGCTCAGCACCTTTGCTTCGGCGATGAGCAGCTCGACGAACCGCTTGTCCTGCGACAGGTGCGGAAGGATGCGCTTGATCGCGACGGGCTTCTCGAAGCCTCCGGCGGCGATGGCCTTACCTCGGAAGATCTCCGCCATTCCGCCGACGCCGATACGATCGAGCAGCTCGTAACGCGTCACGCGACCCCAAAGGTATCACGCAAGGGTACATTCGGCGCGTGGATCGCATCACTGCGCTCGTCGACAAAGCGCTCGCCGAAGGCCTTGGCTCCGCCGCCGCGCTCTCCATCGGCGACGGAAACCGCGAGGTCGCCCGCCTGCTCCGTGGCCGGACTCGGCGAATCCCCGATCAGGGCCCGCGCATCGACGCGAACACCTTCTTCGACGTCGCCTCCTTGACCAAGCCCATGTCCACCGTCGCGTGCATGATGGTGCTCGCGGGGGAGGGGCTCCTCGATCTCGACGCGCCGGTGAAGTCGTACCTCGATCGCGCCACCACCACCGGCACGGTCCGCCAGCTCCTGGGGCACTCGGCCGGCTGCGCCGCGCATGTCGAGTTCTTCCGCGTGCTCCGCGATGCGCCGCCCGCCCAACCCTACGCCGAGCTCGTCTCCATGGCCGCGCGCGAGCCGATTGCGCAGGAGCCCGGCACGGTCGCGGTGTACTCGGATCTCGGCTTCATCATGCTCGGCGCGATCATCGAGCGCGTCACCAAGCAGCCGCTCGCGGATGCGTTCCGCGATCTCGTTGCCGCGCCGCTCGAGATCAGCGCGCAGTTCCCCGGCACCACCGAGCTCGAGCCCGCTGTCGCGACGGAGCTCGACGAGCGCGGCGTGGTCACCGGGCTTGTTCACGACGAGAACGCCTACTACGCCGGCGGCGTCTGCGGACACGCCGGTCTCTTCGCACGCCTCGACGATGTCGCCAGGTTCGCCTCCGCGATCCTCGCCGCTGCGTCGGGCGAGCCGCGCGGTCGCTTCAAGCCCGACGTCGTCAAACGCTTTCTCTCCGACGCACCGCTCAGCGGCTCCACCTGGCGCCTCGGTTGGGATACCCCGTCACCACAACCGGGCGTGTCGCAAGCGGGCGATCGCTGGACTCGTCGCTTCGGCGTCGGCCACACGGGCTTCACGGGAACGTCGATGTGGCTCGATCTGCAGAACCGTCGCTGGTCGATCCTGCTCACGAACCGCGTGCATCCGTCTCGTCACACGAGCGCGGACGCGATCAAAGCGCTGCGCCGCTCGGTCAACGATGCGGTGGTCGAGCTCCTCGATCCCGCGACGGCGTGAATCGTCCGGGCTACCTGCACACGGGGCGCGGCGCTTCGACGCTGTCATCGCACTGCGTCCCGGGCGGGCACTCCCAATCGCCGATGCAGTACTCGGTCACGCCGCCGAAGCACGCCGCCCGGCTCGGGCTGCGCTCGTCGTACGCGCTGTCGACGCACGGCGCGCCGTAGTTCTCGATGTACGGCGCGGGTCGCGAGATGCACGTCTCCTCGCCGCACGCGATGTACTGCTGCACGACGACGCCGTTCTCCACCGTGGCGCGCGTGGGCAAGCAGAAGCTCGTGACGCCGCACGGGTTGTCCACGAACGCAGCCGGCGTCTCGGCGCACAGGATCGCCGGATCCACCGACGGCATCGCGCGCTTGCCGAGGTTCATGCGATCGAGCTCGATGTCGCACGCACTCGTGCACGAATGCTCGATCGCGACGGGCGCCGCACAGCCATCGAACGACTCGATCGCCACGCGCACCGTCGAGCCCACGCACGACACGATCTCGAACGTCTCGCACGCGGCGTCGATCACGCGTGCGTCGATCGGTGCATCGATCTCGGCGGCGTCGGGCACCGCGCGATTGTCACCACACGCGACCAGTAGCGCTGCGAACCAGGCCCTTGACGTCACGAGGATCACGCCGCGTCCATGAGCGGACGCGAGATGCGCGCTGCGTGGACGATCGCCATGCTGATCGCTGTCTCCACGTCGGGCGCGTAGGCGAGGCGACCCGGATCGCGCTTGATACCCGCGCGCTCGAAGATCTCGAGGACCTCGGGCGTCAGGCCCGCGAAGATCACCTTCACCTTCGAGCGGAACAGGCGATCCAGCACCGACTCGAGCGCGACGAGTCCCGTGGCGTCGATCGTGGGGACGTGCCGCATCTCGAGGACGATCGTGTGGTCCTTGTCGCCCACGATCGCGAGCTGGTTCATCGCGGTCTTCGCCGCGCCGAAGAACAGCGGGCCCGCGATCTCGTAGACACGCACGCCGGGCGGCGCTGCGAAGCGCGCGTTGTCCATGGTCTGCAGCGTGGTGCGCGTGAGGACGGCCATGCGGCGCATGAACAAGAGCGCGGCGAGGAGCACGCCGAAGGTCACGGCGATCACCATGTCGAAGAAGATCGTCAGCAAGAAGCAGGTGAGCATCACCATCACGTCGCTGCGCGGCGCGATCTTCATGAGGCGCAGGAAGTGGCGCGTCTCGGCCATGTTGCGCGCGACGATGACGAGCAGGCCCGCGAGCGCGGCCATCGGCAAGTACGAGACGAGCGGCGCGAGGGCGATCGTGCAGGCGAGCACGAAGACCGCGTGGAGAGCGGCGGCGATCGGCGAGCGCGCGCCGGCGCGGATGTTGGTGGCGGTGCGTGCGAGGGCGCCGGTGGCGGCGATTCCGCCGAAGAAGGGAACGACGATGTTCGCGACGCCGAGCGCGATCAGCTCGGAGTTGGGATCGTGTTGTGAACCGGTCATGCCGTCGGCGACGACGGCGGACATGAGGGACTCGATCGCGCCGAGCATGGCGATCGCGAAGGCGGATGGCAGGAGGTCGCGAATCATCGCGTAGGACAGCTCGGCGCCCGCGGACTCCATGTGCCACGGCACGACGGGAAGCGGCGGCAGGGGAGGGATGCCGCGGATGACTTCGCCGTCGATGGTGGTCGTGAACTTCTCGCCGATGGTCATCGCGTGGAAGCCGGGGATGACGTGCTCGGCGAGGAGGACGAGCAGGGAGATCGTGGTGAGCGCGATCAGCGGCGCGGGAATCTTCTTCGTGAGTTTGGGGATCACGAGGAGCATCGCGATCGTGAGCACGCCGATCGCGACGTCCCACCCGTTGGTGCTCGCCTTGGCGGTCCACAGCGCCTGCGCGTACTCGTAGGTGCCTTCGGTGCGCGGTAGCTGCACGCCGAACACGTCCTTGAGTTGCAGCACGGCGATCACGAGAGCGATGCCCGCGGTGAAGCCGGTGGTCACCGGGTGCGGCACGTACTGCATGAGCCGGCCGAGCCGGGCGAGGCCCATCGCGACGAGCATCACGCCCGCCATCATGCCGGCGACGAGCAGGCCGGAGAGGCCGTACTTGTGAACGATGGGGACGAGGATGACGACGAACGCGGCGGTCGGTCCCGTGACTTGGAACTGCGTGCCGCCGAGGAACGCGCAGATCACGCCCGCGACGATCGCCGTGTAGAGGCCGTGCTCCGGCGGGACGCCACACGCGATCGCGAGGGCCATCGAGAGCGGCAGCGCCACGCACCCGACGACGAGCGCGGCGAGCGCATCGGCGCGGAAGTCGGCCCACGTGTAGCCTTGCCGGAGGCGCGTGCGCAGGCCGTAGCCGAGCAGGTCCTTCGCTCGATAGGCGATGGCGAGCTGCCCTCGGATGACATCCGACAGCTCGTCGACGTACCGGAGGCCGCGCTTGATCACGTCGTGCGGAGCATACTCCCTCGGTAGCCATGATCCACAGAACCGAGCTGACCATCCCCACGCGAGGGCGCGGCACCTACGACGTGACCCGCCAGGTCCGCGGCGTCGTCGAGAAGACTCGTGCGCGTGAAGGACTGGCGACGGTGTGGATTCACCACACGAGCGCGTCCCTGATCGTATGTGAAAACGCGGATCCCGACGTGCGCCGCGATCTCGACGCGTTCTTCGCGCGCCTCGTCCCGGATGGCGATCCGCTGTTCGTCCACACGGCGGAAGGTGACGACGACATGCCGGCGCACGTTCGCAGCGTACTGACGCAGACGTCGATCGGCATTCCGATCGCAGACGGCCAGCTGGTGCTCGGCACGTGGCAGGGGCTGTTTCTGTGGGAGCACCGGACGAGCCCGCACAGCCGCACACTCACGGTCAGCGTCATCGGCGAGTAGTGGGAGCCCCCGTGAGGGCTCCTCAGCCTGATCGGGTAGCGATCTGCCGGACATAACCATTAGAAAATCCGAGGCAATATAGTCCTCGGGAGTTGCCGGTGCCCGCGCATGCGATCGAGTCGTGGGTGCTAGAGTGCCGACCGTGGCAGAGGGTCTCAGCGGACCTGGATTCTATCCGCAACCGAACGAATGGACGTGTGGTCCCTTCGCGCTCAAACACGCCCTCCTCGCGCTCGGCCGCATGGTCGATGTCTCGCAGATCTCGAGCACCGCGAAGACCCACTGGTGGTCGGGGACCAACGAGATCCAGCTCGCCCGCGCGGCGCGCGCATTCGAGTGCGACCTCGTGCTCGAGCGCCGCACCGATGCCGAGCAAGCGCGCAAGACGCTGACCAAGCACCTCAAGGAGCAGACGCCCGTGCTGCTCTGCGTGGACGAGTGGTCGCACTGGATCACCGTGCTCCGCGCGGAGGACTCGCGGTTCGTGGTTGTCGATTCGCTCGACGAGCCCCTGTTGTCGGTTCGTACGTGGCCGCAGCTCCGCAAGTGGTGGAGCTATCACGACACCGACTACGTGAAGGACAACCCGCCGATCCTCTATGACCTCATGGGCGTGGTGCCGCGGTTTCGCACCACGGTCAAAGCGGACTTCTCTGTCGATCGCGTGAAGTTTCTCCGCCGTCCGGAGAACCGTCGCCTCGCGCACCACTGGAACGAGTACCTCGAGGATCTCCTCGAGATTTGCAAACCGCCAACGCACCGCATCGCCGAGCCGCTCTCGATGGGCGAGTTCCTGCGCCGCCATCAGGAGCTGCTGGTCACACGCGTCGTGTACTGGCACGGCGACGTCAACCGCGACGAGGTCTCGCGCGTGCTGCGCGATCTGCGCTTCGTGTCCGAGACATACGGACTCGTGATCCCCGCGTCGATGTCGCGCCGCGCGCTCAGCGATCTCGCGATCCTCGTCTCGCTGTGGGCGTGCGCGGATCGCGGCGTCAACAGCATGTTCGGTGCGCCGGGCTCCGAGGTGGCGCCGCGCACCCGGAAGCGCAAGAAGCGAAAGTAGCTAGCGCGTCGGCGGCGCTGCCTCGAGGATCGCCGCGCCCGCCTGGTCCGAGCACACGAGGATCGCGAAGCGCTCCACGTGGTCAAGATCGCTCGTCGACAGCGACGCGTAGTCGAACCAGCCGCGCAGATCCGTGTAGCCGTCCTTGTAGAACGCGACATCGCCGCCGCGCTTCTTCGCGTAGACCTTCACGTAGGTCGCGGACAGCGCGCGCTGATCCGACGCGCGGCTGACGCGAACTTGGCCGACCTGATTCGCGATCGAGGTCGTCAGGTCGTTCGCGTAGTGCACCTTGGCCTTGCGCTGCCCCGCGCCGACCGCCTCGACGACGACGTTCTTGCCGCGCAGCTTCGCGGGCCACGGCACCCGATGCTTTGCTTGCGGGCTCGTGATCGTCTCGCGCGAGCCCGGCTCGATGAACGAGAACCGCGAGACATCGGACTGCACGAACGGCTGACGCGAGAACAGGAGCTCCACGTCCATCTCGAAGAAGCGCAGCTCGAGGGATGCGACGTGCTGACTCGTGAGCACGACGCCCTCGCGATCGAGCGCGAGATCGAACGTGGGCTGCTTCGCCGCGAGATCGGCGTGCTGTTGCTCGCGGCTGCGCGGGTCCACGATGCTCGGCGCAGCGCCCTCGACCTCGTCGAGCATCGAGAGCATCGCGCCGAAGCGATGGCGCCAGCGATCCACCGGGTGCTCGCGATGCGGGCTCGCCAACGTCCGCGCACGCGCGATATCACCGACGACGCACGCGGCATACGCGGCGAGGTAGTCGTACTGCATCCGATCGGCGAGCTGTGTCGCGTCGACGCGCGCGAGGATCGCGAGCGCTGTCTCGAGCCGATCTTGCGCGAACAGATAGTGCGCCGCCGCGAGCAGGTCTCTGGCCGCGGGCACGGGCCGGTGCGCGACCAGATCGAGGAAGCGGCTGTACTGCGCGGAGAGACCGTCGTTGAGGATGCGCAGCTTGGGCCCGAGCTTGTGCGCGCGTGCGTTCACGAGCGGTGACAGCTCGAGGTGCTCGTACGTCATCAGATCCTCGCCGTCGAGGTCGAGCATCTCGAGCACCGGTCCCGGATCGCCCTGGTACGCGATGCGCGAGCGCAGGTAGGCGCGAATGCGCGGCGAGTCCGCGTGCAGCCACGCATAGCCCCACAGCGTCGGCGAGAACGCTTGTCGCTTCTCGAGCGCGTCGAGGATCCGGCGATACGCGTCGTTGTCGCGCATGCGCCACGCGACCTTGTCGAGATCGATCGCCGCGAGGTTCGCCGTCGCGAGATACGCCACGACCTCGTCGAGCGCTCCGCGTTGCGACAGATACGGCCACGAGCGCGGATCCGCGGCTGCCGCGGTGCTCGTGACCTCGAGCGCGTGCACCGGTGCCGCAGCGACGATCGCCCCACCGCGCGAGACATGCACCGGGAAGTGCGACCACACGCCGGTCGTGGCGTCGGGCGTGGCACCTGCGTGCGGGAAGTAGAAGCTGACCTCGTGTCCGTGCGTTCCGTACGCCTCGAGCGCCACCTCGATCGTCGTCGTGGCCTTCGCTCCGCCGACGGCGATGCTGCCTCGCGGGATCTGGATCAGCGCGGCGATGCGTTGCCGCGCGCTCGTGGGGTTCGCGAGCACGACCTGGCACGTGTACACGACGCCCGTCGAGAACGGGCCCGTGACGTACTTGTCGACTTGCTCTCCATCGATCCAATCGTGGCGATCGTCTTCGCGCACGAAGCTCATGCCGATCACGAGCGGCTGACCACCGGTGACGAGCTCGCCGTCGACGAGCTGCGAGCTTCCCGCGAGCGCGTTCGCCGTGGCCTCGATCTCGAGCCGCGCACCGTCGGGCGTCAGCACGTGCGTGCCGGACACGAACGGCAGATCGATCACCGCGAGCGCGCACATCGCTTCGGCGAAGCTGCCGATCGCGAGGCCCAGGCTCGGCGAGAGGAACGGCGTGGTCTTGCCCGACGCGCGATGCGCCGCGAGGTCTCGCCACAGCCGATTCGGCGCGATCATGTCCGCGGTGCTCTGCTGCGGCGTGCGGTGCCACCAGTTGTTCTCCGCCCACTCCTGCGTCTTGTCGACGGTGCGGTACATCGGCGCCGGACTGTCGTCGCGCTTCGCGAGATCATCGTCCATCTCCGCTTCCATCTCGTCCATCGCTGCGCGCGCGCGTCCCTCGGAGCGACGCTTCGGCGCTTCCTTCTTCATCTTCATGGGGGCCGCTGCGGGGGCGGGCGGAGGCATCGCGGCTGGCGCTGGCATCGCCATCCCGGCCATGGGGGGCGGACCACCAGACCCCGGCGCAGCCTTGGCTAACAGCGAGCGCTCCGCACGCTCCTCCGCTTCCTCGAGGATCGTGCCGAGTGTGCTGTCACCGTCGAGCGTCGCGGCGCCGAGCAAGCTGTCGATGAGCCGCGTGTCGCGCCACGGATCGGGCGGCAACACGCTCACGTGATCCGCGAGCAAGCGCGCGATCGCATCCGACGTCGGCACCTCGCGCGCGAGGAGCGCACGCTCGAACGCGTTGAGCTTCGCGAACTGCACCGGCTCGAGCCACGAGCGCAGATCGAAGCCGAGGAGGAGCTCGTCGATGAACGTCTTCGTGCGCTTGTTCGCGAGATACGGCTTCACGACGGCGTCGAAGAACGGGCGGTCCTTGCCCCACAGGAACAAGTGCAGCTCGTGGCACGCGTACTTCGAGTACCTCTCGCGTCGCTCGTGATCCGGCAGCGTGTGCCACTTCGTGATGAACGAGAACTCGCGCAGCGTCGCGTCGTCGCGAAGCGCGAGCAGGTACGAGTGCGCCTTCTCGAGGTTGTCGACGAGGTGGATCTTCGCGGTGGCGAGATCTTCGATGACGATGCGCTGGCCCTCGACGAGCGGCAGGATCTCCTTCTTCTGCGAGACATGGCGCTCGGGATCGAGCGCGAGCCGCAAGCGAAGATCGCGCGGATCGAGCGGACGCTCGGCGAGCGGCACGTGACGGACGCTGTTCCCACCCGGATCGTCCACGACGATCACGACGTGCGCGGAGCGGCCGAGCTCCGAGGCTGCGATCGTGACCACGCCACTCGCGTCGGGGACGAGGTTCGCGAGGACGATCGGCGCCGCGCCGAGGAAGTCGTAGGTCACGTAGCTCTCGCCGGTACCGGCGGCGGCTGCTTGTGCCATGGCACCACCACCGCCGTACGACGCCTGCCGCTCCGCCGCAGCACCGAACGCGCCGCCCGCTCTCGCCGTCGCGGTGTTCGTGGTCGTCGTGCGCCGCGCCCACGGATTCAGCAGCAGCGGCGGGCGCTCGAGGAGCAGGCCCGGGAAGCGCTTCGCGCTGCGGCGATCGAGGATGTAGCGATACTCGTCGCCGAGCTCGCGGCCCGACACGTAGTGCACCGCGTGTCCGCGATCGCCGCGACGGGCCACCGGCCGGAGCGATCCGATCGCCGGCGTATCGACGAGCGCGGGCACGAACGTCGAGCCGAGGACATGCACGCGCGTGCGCTTGCCGGCGTCGGTGAGCGTGATCTTCAGGCCGTCGCGCGGATCGATCGCGGCGATCGCCGGCGGCGTGTGCGACAGCTCGATGACCTCCTCCGACGAGAAGCCTGCATTGGCCACGGTCTTCTCCGCGGACATCACCACGATGCTCGTGTCGATGCCCGGACCGCGAAGCACGTACGTTCCCGGCAAAAGGCCGCGGATCGCGAAGCCGCTCTCGAGCGGCTCGATCGTGTAGTCCGGATGCGCGACGGGCACATCGCGCACTTCGACGAGCGACAGCTTGGGCAGCACCTCCGACACGGTGCGGGACGGCGGTAGCGGCACGATCACGTCCGTGTCGCGCAGCGCGTGGATCGCTGTCGCGCGCAGCGAATCGACGAGGTTCCACGCTTGCGATGCGGCACCGAGCGTCGCCGTGATGCGCGCGATGCCCGGCAGGCCGCCGAGCTCCACGCGCCCGCGCTCGTCGGTGGCGAGCTCCACGTTCAGCTGCAAGCGCGACCAGCGGTGCACGAGTCCCACGGTGACGGGCCGCTTCGCGCGCGGCTCGCCGGTCTTGCCGAGGGCGGAGAGGACCCAGCCGCCCGCGGTGTGCGCGAGATACAGCGACTCGATCGCGGTGGTGCCGTGGATCTGGGAGACCTCGAACGCGCGCGAGTACGTGACGTCTTGCTCGCGTTGCTCGCTCTGCAGCTCGATCGCGCCGCGCACGAGGAGCTGCACGCGCGCCGTGTCCTCGCCGACGGGGATCTCGAGCACGGTGGCGTCGTCGTCGCGAAGTGCGAGCGGCTGCGACCTGGTCGTCGACACGCCCGCGCGATCGGTCAACGTCACGTCCCACATCGCGCGCTTGACCAGGCTGACCGACGCCGGTGCGTTACCGATCGTGAGGCGCGCGCGCACGATGATCTTCGCCGTGCGACCGGCGGTGATCGACTCGCGATCCACGAGCATCGAGCACCACAGCGCCGGCGTCTCGCGCACGAGCTCGATGCGCGAAACGCTCGCGATGTCGCCCGCGAGGAGCAGCATCGGAACACGCGTGGGATTCGTGGAGAACGGAACGACGAAGCTGTTCGTCTTGGCATCCGGCACGTACTCGCGCTCGCCGATGATCGCGCGCGCGTCGGGCCGCGGGTCGCCAGCCTCGTCGACGATGGTCACCACGAGCCCGGCCGCACCGACGCGGCTCGTGTAGCGGAGGCGTCCCTTGTGCACGACCGCGCGGCTCGACATGCCGTTGCCGATGAGGTCGATGACATAGGTGCCGGGACGCGCGCACATCGGCAGCTCGATGCGCCGGCGCACGCGCCGCACGGGTGGCTCGCTGAAGCGAAGGATCTGCTCGTGACTCGCGGCGAGACCGTCGAGGTCGAGATCCGTGTTGACCTCGCGGTGCGTGTTCATGAAGTACGCGTGCGGATCCACGCGGAACACCTTCACGACGAGCTCGGGGACGTGCTTGACGTCGGCGTCGAGGACGATCGCGTCGTTCTCCGCGAAGCGCGTCGGGTTATGGACGCACCACGCGAGATCCACGCGCTCGCGTAGCGCCGCCGCACGCGCGGGACCGAGCGTCAGCGTGGCGCGCTCGGTGTCGCGATCGGTGTCGCGATCGCCGTACAGGAGGCGCGCGGTCGCGACCTCCGCGTCGAGCCACGCGCGATCGATGTATGGCGAGAACTTCTCCGCCTCGTCGACATGCGCGTGGATGTACGAGCGCACGAGGCCTTCATCGTCGAGCGCGGGAGGCAACCCGGTGACGGAGCGGAAGTCCTGACCGATCTGTGCGATCTCGCGCGAGTTGTGGTTCTCGAGGAACTTGTGCGGCAAGTAGCTCGCGTGACGCGGGAGCTTCACGTACTCGACGAACAGCCGCACGTCGCTATCGATGCCGAGCTGGCGCTCCGTATCGAGCAGGTGCCACAGCGCGTGCACCTTGAGCGGGTTGATCGCGTCGGGCAGCTTCGCGACAAAGGCCCACAGCTCCTTCACGAACGTGTGCCGCGCGTCGCGATCCTGCTCGAGATCCACGAGCGCGCGCGGCGGAACCATGCGCTTCACGACCGCGCTCACCCAGCCGAGATGCGAGCGCAACTCTCCACGATGCTCGGCGAGGTCGAGCAGCTGGTCCCGCGTGAGCTGGCCGTGCACGCCGAGCGATCCGAACTGCGTATCGCGGGTCGCGAGATCCTTGGCGACCGCTTCGACCACCGCGTGGTCCGGCGTGTGGCCGAGCCGCTGCAGCATCGCGCGGCGTCTGTGGGTCGAGAGATCGCGATCGATGATCTGATAGAGGCCCTCGTCGGTGACCTGCGAGAGCGAGTCGTCGTGATCGATCGCTTGACGCAGCAAGGCCTCTCCGGAGAACGCCCCGTCGGCGAGGCGCGTGGGGCGCTTGGGATCGATCTCTTCGACCTCGCGCTCGTGCCAGTGGCTCACGCCGAAGTGATCGCGGAGCTTGTCGGCGACCTTTGCGAAGTCCTTCTGCGATCGATACAACCACTGACGAAGTTGCAGTCGGTAGTACCGATTGTCCTGTCCGTGATGCTTTGCCCAGTGCGCGATGATCTTGTCGGCCTCTGCAAGATCACCTCGGTGTTGTGCGCGCAGACAGCGGAAGTAATCGTGATCCTGACTGCCTGGCAGGAGTTGTCCGAGAGCAGCGTCACGATCCTCGGAGAAGGCCAGCGCCTCGCGAAGTTCCAGGTCCATCGCCGGAGTATCTGTTAAGGTCGACGTCATGTGGTCGCGTGCACTGCTCGTCTTCGCGCTCGTCGCGGGAGTGGGTGCCGCCTACATGGTCGATGCCAAGCCGACCAGCGAGTCCTCGGCGAAGAAGTCCTCGGCGAAGAAGTCCAAGAAGTCGAAGAAGACGGCGACGAAGTCGGCAACGCAGTCGACGAGCAAGTCGAAGAAGACGAAGGCCAAGAAGAAGAAAAAGAAGGTCTCGCGCACGCCATCGAAGGCGACGCTCCGCAACGTCAAGAACATGCCCAAGGGCTACGCGTGGCCGCCGTCGAAGCAGATGATCGCCGCCGAGAAGGCGTGCCAGGAGCAGCTCGACACGCTCGGCGTTTCATGGAAGCCCGCAAAGACGGAAGGGCGCATCGCCTCGGCATTGACAGTCGATCCGGACGCCGACGGCCACATCGTCCTCGGTGGCATCAAGTACAAGAGCGCGTGGCGCAGCCCGCCGTACAAGATGGACTGTCAGCTCGCGCTCGCGCTCGAGAACTTCGGCAAGGATCTCTTCGCGGCGGGCGTTCGCGAGGTGAAGTTCGGCAGCATCTTCCGCTGGACCAACGTCCGCGTGAACGGCGAGACCAAGCCGTTCTTGTCGCGTCACGCGCTCGGCATCGCGATGGACATCGTGTCGTTCTCCGACGAGACCGGCCGCGAAGCCAACGTCAAGAACGACTATCCCCTCGGTGATCCGCTCCTGCTCGCGGTGGAAGCAGCAGTCTCCGAGAGCGGCGCGTTTCGCACGCTGCTGACACCGGCCAACGATCCGGCCTCGCACAGCGATCACTTCCACATCGAAGTGAAGGTCGACTTCACCACGAAGTGATGCGCTCGCTTCTCCTCGTGCCGCTCGCACTTCTCGCGTGCACCGACGAGAGCGGCGTCGCGACCGACGCTGGTATCGACACCGCGATCGGTCCCGACGGAACGCAGTGCACGATGCCCTCGCTCGATGCGCCGTGGCTCGGCGCGTTCCTGACCGACGCGATGACGCAGCTCGCGGGCGGACCGCGCTTCACCACCACGCAGCGCGCCGCGATTCGCACGTACCTGAAGCAAGCGATGGGTGACATCGGATGGACCGCGACCGAGAGCCCGTTCTCCGGCGGCGCCAACGTCATCGCCACGATCCCCGCGACCATGGGCGATCGCGACGAGATCATCCTCGGTGCGCACTTCGACACCGTGATGAACAGCCCGGGCGCCAACGACAACGCGAGCGGCACCGCGGTTGTCCTCGCGGTCGCGCGCTACTTGAAGGACATGCCGTGCCGGACGGCGCCGGTCACGATCGTGCTCTTCGATCTCGAAGAGGCCGGCCTGTTCGGCAGCCGCGCGTTCGCGATGCTGCGCCAACCCGCCACGGTTCGCGCGGTCCACACGATCGATCAGGTCGCGTGGGACGGTGACAACGATCGCCGCTTCGAGCTCGAGGTCCCCACGTCGGAGCTCGAGATCGAGTGGCGCAACGCCGCGACGCACGTCGGCGTGAACGTCGTCACCACGAACACCGAGGGCACGGACCACCAAGCGTTTCGCGAGCGCGGCTTCGCGGCGATCGGCCTCACCGAGGAGTACGTCGGGCACGACACGTCGCCGCATCGACACGCTCCCACCGACACGCTGTCGACGGTGAACATGCCGTACCTGACGCTCGCCGCGAAGCTCACGGCGCGCGTGATCCTGATGGAAGTCGCGCCGTAGAGCGCCCTATAGCGCGCGGAGCACGACGTCGCTTCGCGAGTCGCCGGTGGCCACCGCGATGTATCGCTTCTTCCTCACGGTGACGATGCCGAGCGGGGTGCCGCTCACCGATACGCCGTCCATCAAGAACGAGCGCGGTCCGCCGTGCGCCGTCGTGACGTGAACGTTGTCGGCGAGGAAGCTCGTGACGGTGCTGCCATGGGTCACGCGAAACGGTGTCCACGTCGCGTCCTGGTAGTGACCCTCGAGCGCGATCACGTAGTTGCCCTTCGGCAGCCGCACCGCTGGACGCTCGCCGTCGAGAGCCACCGACGGTCGCGCGGTGAACACCTCTGTCCCCGCGGGTCCGAGCAGCGTGAGCTCGCGTGTCTCGGTCAGCGCGAACGAGCCGCGCTTGCCCTCGGGCGTCACGATCGCGCGCGCGGTCGGAGACCACTGGTAGAAGCCGCCGCCGCACGCGTCTGCCGGGCGAACGCTCGCGAGGAGGGTGGAGCTAGCAAGTGCAACCGCAAGAACAATCGAGCGCATCGGAGGGCCTTTCGTAGGAGACCGCGGGGTAGCCGCGGCGGGGTTCCCTCGCTCAACGGAGCATTCCGCCGACCGGCGCAGCTTTTTCTGCGCCGATCTGCAAGCTACTTCGTTTCCTCAGGGATGCGACCCGGACGACACCGACGCCAGCAGCCTCTCCACGCTGAGCTCGACGCGGCTCCGCACCAGATCGAACATCTCGTCCAGCTCGTCCTCCGGTGCGCCGATCGTCTCCGCGACATGCGCCCGCGTCGCGCCGAACACCGCCTCGCGTGCCGCCGCCAACCAACGCACCACCGTCGCGCGATGCACGCCGTACATCGTCGCGAGCTGCTCGAGCGTCACGCCGCCCAAGAAGTGCAGCCGCAGCAAGTTGCGATCGCGTCGCGACGCCGTCGCCACCGCCTTCGCGAACCCATCCACGAACGCCGCGCGATACTGCGCCTTGATCAGCGACAGCTCCAGGTTGCCCGCCGCCGCCATCTCCCTCACCGGCAACTCCGCCTCGCGCTCCTCGAGCCGCAGCCGATCGATCGCCATGCGGCTCGCCGACACCTGCACGAGCCCGCGCAATCGCCCGCACCCGGCGTACTCCACGATGCGCGGCGGCCGCTCCCCCTCGGCGAGCAGCAGCTTGTCACGCACACCGCTCTTCACGTCCTCCACCGTCGCTGCCGCGAGCTTCATCCCCGCCAGCGCGCCTCTCACGACATCCAGATACGCGCGATCGAACGCTGCGATCGCCGCCGCATCTCCACGCGCGCACGCGATCGCCAGATGCACCTCCGCCACGTTCGCCACCGTCACCGCCGGCGGCTCCTCGCTCGCCAACTTCGCCTCGACCGCGCGCTTCACCTCGCCCGCATCCACCACGACGCCAGGCCACACCTTCGCCGCTTCGGCCACCACCTCGTCGAGCGTGCTGTCGTGACTGCCGTCGGGCGTGCTCACGAGCTCGATGTTACCCTGAGGGTCGCGTGATCTGCCTCGACGACGACACCGTGCTGGGGCTCCTCGAAGGCCGCCTCGCACCGCCCGTCCTCGCCACCGTCGACGAGCACCTCGACACCTGCACCTCCTGCCGCGACGTCGTCGCGCAAGTCGCGCGCTCCCTCTCGCCATCGCGCACGCTCGAGCGCGGCGAGACCGTCGGCCGCTACGTCATCGGCGACCTCGTGGGCCAAGGCGCGATGGGCCGCGTCTACTCCGCATGGGAACCGTCGCTCGATCGACGCGTCGCCCTCAAGCTGCTCGCCACGCCCGACGCCACCGCACGCGAGCGCGCGATCCGCGAGGCCAAAGCGATGGCCAAGCTCGATCACCCGAACGTCGTCGGCGTGCACGAGGTCGGCACTTCCGACGGAGCTGTCTACGTCGCGATGGAGCTCGTCGAGGGCGACACGCTGCGCACCTACGCCGCATCGCCGCACCCGTGGCGCGAAACCGCCGCGCTTCTCGCCGACATCGCGCGCGGCCTCGCCGCCGTCCACGCAGCCGGCGTGGTGCATCGCGACGTGAAGCCAGACAACATTGTCGTCGGTCGCGATCACCGCGCGCGCATCGCGGACTTCGGGCTCGCTCGCGAAGGTGCATCGAGGCCCTCGCCATCTCCGACGACGTTCGCCTCCGGATCGTTCGATGCCTCGGACGGTGCGACCGCCACGAGCGCCGCGCCTTTGGGGCATGCACACGCCGCTGATCGTGATCACGCCGCCGGCGAGTACCCGGCGCACGCCGGCGATGCGAACAGCGCCCACGTGGTCGCAGGTTCGTTCGCGCACTCCTTCATCATCGGGACAGCCCTCGCAGGCACGCCCGCGTACTTGGCACCCGAGGTCGCCGACGGCGGCTCGGCCACGCCCGCGAGCGATCAGTTCAGCTTCGGTGTCACCGCGTACGAGGTGCTCGCCGGCACTCGCCCGTTCACCGCGACCACGTTCGCAGAGCTCCGCGCCGCGTACGGATCGCCGGCGCGATCGCCGTCGTCGTCGTCGTCGTCGTCGTCATCGTCATCGTCGTCGTCGTCGTCGCCTGCCACCGTCGCACCGTTACGCGACGTGCCGGCCTGGCTCGACGCGGCGATCCGGCGCTGCCTCTCGATCGATCCCGTTGTGCGCTTCGCGTCGATGCTCGAGTTCGCCGAGATCGTGGCGCGCGGCCTCGAGCCGCGGACCGCATCTCGCGTCTGGCTCGGAGGCATCGCGATGGCCGCCCTCGCCGCGAGCAGCGCGACCTATCTCGCGCTTCGCGAGCCTCGCTCGTCGGGATCGACCTGCACGGCGGGCGCCTCGGAGATCGCGTCGACGTGGAACGCCCGAAGGCGCGCAGAGCTCGCGCACCTCGGCGAGCCCGCACGTCGCGCGCTCGATGCGTGGACGAGCGCGTGGGCTGCCGAGAAGAACGCGACCTGCGCCGCGGCGAAGCATCAGCCCGCGACGATGACGATCGCGCGCGATCGCTGCCTCGCTCGGCGACGCGACGAAGCCGCAGCGCTGATCGCCGCTGTGTCGAACGCGGCGTCCAACACGGGCCCGTCCCCCGCTCCGTACGCGCTGATCGATAGCCTCGCGGCGCTTCCCGCGCCCGACGAGTGCGCCGCTGCGGCCAGCGATCCGGCGGACCCTGTTCCCCTGGACACGACGCGGGCGGCGATCGTCCTCGACGTGCAGCGCGAGCTCGCGTCGCTACGCGCGACCCTCACGCTCGGCGACGCGCGGCCGATCGCCGACGCTTCCGCGAGGCTCGTCGAGACAGCGCGTTCGGCGCAGCACGCACCGACGGTGGCAGAAGCGCAGCTGTTGCACGCCGAGGTGCTGCGAGCCACGAGCCAGCTCGAGGCGGCGGTGGTGGCTGTTCGTGCGGCAGCGGCGGACGCCGAGCGCGGTCACGCCGATCAGCTCGCCGCGCGGATCTGGCT
>JAEYYV010000298.1 GCA_023428295.1 Pseudomonadota bacterium | reverse complement strand
GCATCTGGATCGCCCGCAAGCTGAACCGCTGCGATGGCCCGGTGCGCTTCCTGATCCCCGAGAAGGGCGTCTCGGCGTTGGACGCGGAAGGCGGCGCGTTCCACGACGCCGGGGCCGACGCCGCGCTGTTTTCGGCGCTCGAGGCCACCCTCGTGCAGACGCCGAACCGTCGGCTGGTCCGCTTGCCGCTTCACATCAACGACCCGGCCTTTGCCGACGCAGCCGTCTCGGCCTTTCGCGAGATCGCGCATTGAGTGCCCCGGTCGCCACCGCGCTTGCCCATCCATTCTGAACAAGGATCACCGATGCCGGCCATCCCTCGCGCCAAAATCCTCGTGAAGTTCCGCGCCATGATCGCCGAAGGGCGTCCGATCATCGGGGGCGGAGCCGGAACCGGGCTCTCGGCGAAATCCGAGGAGGCCGGCGGCATCGATCTCATCATCATCTACAATTCCGGGCGCTATCGAATGGCCGGGCGCGGCTCCGCCGCCGGGCTGCTGGCCTACGGCAACGCCAACGATATCGTCCGCGAGATGGCGGTCGAGGTCCTTCCCGTGGTGAAGCACACGCCGGTGCTGGCAGGCGTCAACGGCACCGACCCCTTCGTGATCATGCCGCGCTTCCTGGCCGAACTGAAGGAGATCGGCTTCTCCGGCGTCCAGAACTTCCCGACCATCGGCCTGTTCGACGGGGCGATGCGCCAGAGCTTCGAGGAAACCGGCATGGGCTTCGGCCTCGAGGTGGACATGATCGCGCAGGCGCACGCGCTCGACCTTCTCACCACGCCCTACGTCTTCAACACCGACGAGGCGAAAGCGATGACGAAGGCGGGCGCCGACATCGTCGTGGCGCACATGGGCGTGACGACAGGGGGAACGATCGGCGCGACCAGCGCCAAGTCCCTGGATGACTGCGTGCGGGAGATAGAGGCGATCGCCGAGGCCGCGCGCTCGGTGCGCAGGGACGTGATCCTGCTGTGCCATGGCGGCCCGATCTCAATGCCGGAAGACGCGCGCTACGTCCTGGAGCGGGTTGGCGGATTGCACGGCTTCTACGGGGCCTCCTCGATGGAGCGCCTGCCGGCGGAAACGGCGATCGCGAAGCAGACGGCGGATTTCAAGGCGCTGGCCATCGGCAGGGCCGCACGGGAGGGATGAGAGGATGACCGACAGGAGCAAGGTGTTCGTGTACCCGAAGGATGTGAGCGCCTTCGGGTTCGACTGGGGCAGGCTGGCGCTGACGGTGGCGCCCGAGGTCAACGGCGCAGAGCGTTTTTCGGGCGGCGTCGTCGATTTGCCGCCCGGACAAGGCCACACCCGCCACAACCATCCCGGCGCCGAGGAGATCATCTTCGTGATCTCCGGAACCGGCGAGCAGATGGTGGAGGACGAGGCCGGCAAGCCGGTCACGCAGCAGGTTGGCCCTGGCTGCACGATCTACGTGCCGGAAAGCCGCTTCCACTCCACGCTGAACACCGGCGACCAGCCGATGCAGCTCTTCGTCGTCTACTCGCCGGCGGGTCCGGAACTGGTGCTTCGCGACCTGCCCGACTTCCGGCTGCTGCCGAAGCAGGCATGACGCCTGCGCAGGCGGGTCTGTGACCGGCCGGCAACGCGCCGCAACAACCGGATTGCGAGGCAACGTCGAGCACGCGATCGGGCGGTAAAGGGAGTAGAAGGTGATTCGCGCCGCCTGCCCGGGCGACGCCAACCTCCCGGACGCTCCCCGTGACCAACGGCATCCTGCTGGCGCTGCTCGCCTACGCCACCTACTCGTGGAGCGACGCCTCCATCAAGGCGCTGGGCGGCGACCTGTCGATTTTCGAGATCGGCTTCTTCCAGACCGCGATCGCCGGCGCCTTCATTCTCATGACCCGGCCCGACGGCGGAACCTGGCACGGCTTCTGGCGCATGCGCCACCCCTACGCGGTCCAGGCGCGCGCCCTGATCGGTCTGGTCGCCAGCGTTCTTAGCGTTCTGGCCTTCACCACCATCCCGCTCGCGGAAGTCTATGCCATCGTCTTCCTGTCTCCGCTGTTCGTCACCATCCTGTCGATGGTGCTGCTCAAGGAGCAGGTCGGGCCGTGGCGCTGGTTCGCGATCTTCGCCGGATTCGCCGGTGTGCTCCTCGTGGTTCGTCCCGGCTTCCGCGTGCTGGAATTCGGACATGCGGCGGCGGTGGCGATGTCCATGCTGAGCGCCAGCAGCATCATCCTGATGCGGTCGCTATCGTCGCGCGAGCGCCACACCACGATCCTCGGATTCCTCATCCTGTACGGCGTGGCCTTCAACGGCGTCGCCATGCTCGTGACGGGCGCCACCATGCCGACGCTTCAGGAGTGGGTGATCCTAGTCCTGGCCGGCGGTTTTGCGGCGTTCGGCCATATCATGCTGCTGCGGGCGACGCGCTTCGCCCAGGCCAACCAGCTCGCGCCGACCCACTATTCGCAGATCGGCTGGGCCGTCGTGATCGGAGCGCTGCTGTTCAACGAGAGGCCGGACGGCTGGTCGCTGGCCGGGCTTGCCGTCATCGCTGGCTCCGGCCTGCTCACCATCC
>JAEYYV010000007.1 GCA_023428295.1 Pseudomonadota bacterium | reverse complement strand
GATGCGACCCGACGATGCTGCGAGCCGACGACGCGCGCCGACGACGCGCGACCCGACGACGTGCGCCGACGACGCCTATCGAGCGACGCGGATCGCGAAGACGCCGCTGCCCTCGTCGTTGACCGTGTAGATCACGCCCGCGTCGGCGCGGCGGTGGTTCGCGTCGAAGCGAATCGTGCCCGTGAGGCCGGCGAGCTCGGACGTGGCGATCGAAGCGGCGAGGCCGCTGCGGCCCGCGGAGCCAGCAGCGGCGGCGAGCTGCGCGGCGTCGTACGCGTACGCTTCGAGGAAGCCCGGCGCGCGACCGAACGACGCGATGAACCGATCGAGGAACACCTTGCTCGCCGGATCGTGATCGTCCGGGTAGTAGCCCGGCGCGAGGAGCGAGCCTTCCGAGTGGCGTCCCGCGTCGGCGATATACGCGGCCGTGAGGTTCTCGGCGGTGGACACGAGGAGCACGGGCTTGCCGCCGATGACCTTCTTGGTGCCGACGGGCTTGGGCACTTTGCCCGTGGCGGCGAGCGCAGGCGCGATCAGGCCGAGGATGTCAGCTTGCGCGGGGACGAACACGCCGTCCCAATCGCCGGACAGCTTGCCCGCGATCCCCGCGAACGACTTGGTCTCCGGCTTGTAAGTGATCGTCGAGACGATCGTGCCGCCGCCCCTCTCGAGCTCCGCCTTGAACGCGGTGGTCATCGCACGGCCGTAGCCATTGTCGGCGGCGAGGATCGCGAAGCGCTTGACGCCCTTGCCGAGCGCGCGCTGCGCGAGAGCGCGGCTGCGCGCTTCGCCGGAGTGGACCATGTGGAACACGAAGCGGCCCGACGTGTTCTTCTCGGCGGCGGTGGACAGCGAGAGCAGTGGGACGCCGAGCGAATCGGCGCGCGAGCCGGCCGCGTCGACGGAGCCCGAGTCGATCGGGCCGACGACGGCGATCACGTTGGCGTTGGCGAGCTCCTCGACGGCGAGCGCGGAGGCGGAGGCATCTTGGGCCGCGCGCACCTCGACGGCGGTGATGCCCTTGCCGTCGGAGACGCCAGCGGCGAGGCCGAGGCCCGCGATCGCGGCTTCGGCGACCTTGTTCTGCTTGCCGCCGAGCGGCACCACGGCACCGACGAGCCCGCTGTCTCCGGATCCCGACGGCGTGAGCGAGCCCGGCGGCGGTGCGGTGATGGTGCGCGGCAAGCCGACCTTGTGGCGCGCGGGCCCAGCGGCGTCACGCATGCGTTGCGCGTCCGCGGCGTTGCCGGCCGCGTCGGCGAGGAGCGCGAGGCGCGTCGCGACCGCTGCGATCGAGGGACCGCTGCGATCCTGGATCGAATCGAACAAGCGACCGAGCGTGTTGGCGTCGGCGGTAGCGACGATCTCTTGCGTGCGTTGCACGATCAGCGCCTTCTCGGGTGGCGACACGCGCGGATACAGCGCGTCGAACACGGGCAGAGCGGCGAGCGGACGATCGCTGTCGGCGGTCGCGTAGGCGAAGGCGGCGAGGAACTCGGTGCGCTCGTCCTCGTTCTCGATCGCCTTCTCCCCCCGCTGCAGCAGCGGCAGCGCACGCCTGCCATCGCCCGCGTAGTTCACCGCGATGCCCATGAACAGCTCGGCGCGTGTAGTGAGTCCCTCGATGTCCGCGTCGATCGCGGCTTGCAGCGACTTCTGCGCGGCATCGAACTCGCGCTCCTTGATCGCCGCGATGCCCGCGAACAGCTCGGCGTACGGCACGATCGGATCGCCCGGGTACTCCTGGACGATCGCCTTGAAGTCGCTCGAGCCCTCGCCGTCGCGCAAGAACTTCGCCTTCGCCTCGGCGAAGCGCTCGCGCGCGACGGCGTTGCCGTTGGTGGGAACCTCGGGCACGAGCGGCTTACGCGTGCGTGGGCACGCCGCCAACGCGACGAGCAGGACAAGCAATCCGACGACACGCACGAACATGCGCCGACGATAGCGAGCCGGCGTCAAAGGGGCAAATCGTGCGGTCCACACGTCCGCTTTTGGCAGGATCGCGCGGACCTACGCGACGCCGATCTGGAGTATCTACTCGGAATAATGTCGCGCGCTGAACGCATGCTTCAAGACGTCGAGCGAGGCTTTGTCGCGCTCGAAGAGGGTCGCTTCGACGACGCCGAGTCCGCCCTCGAGCGCGCACGTCGCGTGGATCGCAAGCACCCCGACGTGGTGCTCCTCGGCGCCGCCGTGGCCGACTCGAGCGGCGACAGCGAGGACGCGCTCGCGCAATACCGCACGCTCATCGATCTGCGACCCGACGATCCGATGCCCCGCATCTGCGTCGCGCGCATCACGCTGCGCGACTTCGGCGATCCGGACGCCGCGCTCGACATGCTCGACGACGCGTTCGACTTCATCGACGACGAAGCGGATCTCATCGAGGCGATCCTCATCAAGACCGAGGCGCTGATCGTTCGCGGCGAGCTCGCCGCTGCACGCGAGACGCTGGGCGAGCTCGCGACGTCGGTCCTCGACGACGCGGAGGTCGCGCTCGATCTCGCCGAGCTCGCGCTCTCCGCCGAAGATCCGAAAGCGGCGCTCAAGTGGATCGAGGTCGCGCGCAAGGCCGATCCAGAGATGGAGGCCGACGCGCTCCACGTGCTCGGTCGCGTGCACGAAGTCACCGACGAGCGCGACGCGATGATCGCTGCGTGGCAGAAGGTCCGCACGCTCGATCTCGCCGCCCCGCCCGGCCCGCTCACGGTGAGCGAGGACGACATCGAGCGCATCACGCTCGCCACGCTCGCCGAGCTCCCCGAGGAAGTTCGCACGAAACTCGAGAAGGTGCCGATCCTCATCGACGACATCCCGTCAGAGGATGTCGTCGCGGACGGCTTCGATCCACGCTCGCTCGGCCTCTTCTCCGGCGTGCCGATGCCCGACGACGGTCACGCCCAGCCCGTCGTCACGAACATCCATCTGTACAAGCGAAACCTCGAGCGCTTCGCCCACGACGAGGAGCACCTCGCGGAGGAGATTCGGATCACGGTCCTTCACGAGACCGCGCACTACTTCGGTCTCGACGAAGACGACCTCGAGAAGCTCGGTCTCGACTGAAGCTCTCGAGCCTCTCGAGCCTCGGGCTCGCTTAGTTCGGGATGCAGGTCTGCGTACCGGGAATGAGCGGCGAACCGGCGACGCAGAAGCTCTGCGGGAACGCGCCACCGAAGTTGAAACAGCACTCGCCTGGGGTCGTGCAATCGGCGTTCACCGCGCAGAACAGGTTCGATCCCGGTGGTGCACCATCGGGCACCATCGGCGGTGCGTCGACCATCGCATCGACCATCGCGTCGGCCGGCAGTACAGGCGCATCGTTGCCGGGGTTGTTCGGCGCATCGATCGGCTTTGCATCGCCGGTCCCGTTCGGCGAATCGATCGGCAGCTCGGTTCCACTTCCGCCCTGTGCGCACGCCGTCGCGAGCGCGACGAACGCGAACATGAACGTCCTGACGGCGGCGGTGCTCATCATGTCCCCCGCGCGCATCGTATCGAGCCACCGATCTGCTGCAACAGCTTTTTGCCCCCTTCGCCCATCGTGCGCCGCGGGTGCGCCGAATTGGTGCTCTCGCCTACACGCACGTGCGGCCCTACCGTGACCGGATGCGCATGATGATCCCCCCCATGCTCGTCGCGATCACGGCCTCGGTAGCGCCTGCGTCGCGTCGCTCGAGCGCTCGATACCCTGCGCGCCACCCACATCGCAGACCGCGCCGGCACAAAGCGACCTCGCGATCACGGTTCTGACGGCGCGCGAAAGGCGCGCTAGCCGAGCGTGGCGACGCGATCGCCGAACAAGCGCTCGAGGCGCGTGAGCAAGTCTTCCGTGGGCGCGACGGACCATGCCTCGGGCAGCGTGATCATCGTCTCCGAGCGGCGCGGAATCTTCAGGCGCACGATCGCGGTGCAGTTTCCGCGCGTAGCGTTGGCGAGGATGGTCTTCAGCTCGTCGACCATGTCGATCGTGATCACGTCCGCGTTCAGATCGATGGTCACGCGCGTGGACTTGGCCTCGCGCATGGCCGACAGCGGATCAACCTTCTCGAGCAGCATCTTCCACTCGGGCGACTCCGCGTTGCCCTCGTTCTTCACCTGCCCCGCACACAGGATGGGCTCGTCGCTGACGAGGACGTGCCGCACTTTCTCGAACGTCTTGGGGAACGCGATCACCTCGAGCATGCCCTCCGCATCCTCGAGCATGAAGCGCGCCATCTTGTCGCCCTTCTTCGTGATCATCTCGCGGTACTGGCTGACGATGCCGCCGATCGCGTGATCGCCGACGCCCTTGCGACCGTTCAAGAAGTCGCTCGTGCTCGCCGTCGCGTAGCGCTGGAGGTCTCCGCGATAGCGATCGAGCGGATGGCCCGAGACGTAGAAGCCGAGCGCTTCCTTCTCGAACGCGAGGAGCTGCTTGTGATTCCACTCCTCGATATCGGGGTACGTCTCGCCTGCCTTGTCGGCGCCCGCCGGCGTGGGCGGCTCCGCGGCCGTGAACAAGCCGAACAGCGAGGTCTGTCCGCTGCGTCGATCGCGCTGCTCTTGCGCGCCTCGCTCGAGCGCGCTGTCGAGGACCGCGAGCAGCTTGGCGCGGTGATGCCCGCCGGGTAGTCCGTCGAGCGCGCCGCTCTTGATCAGCTGCTCGAGCGTCTTGCGGTTGCACTTCTGCGTGTCGACGCGCCGGCACAGCTCGAACAGCGACTCGAAGCTGCCATCCTTGGCGCGCGCCTCGAGGATCGCATCGACGGCCGTGGAGCCGACGCCCTTCACCGCGCCGAGACCGAAGCGGATCACCTTGCCGCCGAGCGCACCTTCGCGCGGCGTGACGCTGAAGTCCTGCAGCGATTCGTTGACGTCGGGACGCTCGACGACGAGGCCCATCGCGCGCGCTTCGGCGATGAACTTGACGATGTTGTCGATGTTGTCCGCATCGCAGGACATGAGCCCCGCCATGAACTCGTGCGGGAAGTGCGCCTTGAGATACGCGGTCTGGTACGTGATCCAGCCGTACGCCGCCGAGTGCGAACGGTTGAAGCCGTAGCCGGCGAAGAACGCCATCAGCTCGAAGACCTGATCGGCGATCTTGATGTCCAGGTTCTTCGCCTTTGCGCCGGCGATGAACATGTCCTTCTGCTTCGCCATCTCCTCGGGCTTCTTCTTGCCCATCGCGCGACGAAGCAGGTCTGCGCCACCGAGCGAGTACCCGCCCATGACCTGCGCGATCTGCATCACCTGCTCCTGATAGACGATGACGCCGTACGTGTCGGCGAGCACGCCCTCGAGCAGCGGGTGCGGATACTCGACCTTCTTGCGACCGTGCTTGCGATCGATGAAGTCGTCGACCATGCCGCCTTCGAGCGGGCCCGGTCGATACAGCGCGACGGCCGCGATGATGTCTTCGAGGCAGTCGGGCTTGAGCTTCTTCAGCATTTCGCGGAAGCCGCTCGATTCGAGCTGGAACACGCCGGTCGTGTCCGCGCGCGAGATCATCTTGTACGTCTCGGCGTCGTCCTTGCGGATCAGATCGATCTCGAACTCGTCGATCCCTTCGCGCGTCCTCTGCTGATTGATCAGCTTCACCGCCGTCTGGATCACCGTGAGCGTCTTGAGACCGAGGAAGTCGAACTTGACGAGGCCCGCCTTCTCGACCTCCTTCATCGCGAACTGCGTGACGATCTCGTCGTTCTGCCCGCGGAAGCACGGCACGTACTCCCACAGCGGCTTCTCGGCGATCACCACGCCGGCCGCGTGCATGCCCGCGTTGCGGTTCAAGCCCTCGAGCGCCGCCGCGAGATCGAGCAGCTCCTTGTGCAGCGGGCTCTCGTTGTAGAGCGCCTTCAGCTCGGGCGTCTGCTCGATGGCTTCGCGCACCGGCGGCGTCTTGCCCGCGACGGGCTCGGGCACGAGCTTCGCGAGCTTGTCCGCCTCGCCGAATGGAATCTCCATCGCGCGCGCGATGTCGCGGATGACGCCGCGCGCCTTGAGCTGGTGGAACGTGGCGATCTGGCCGACCTGCTCGCGTCCGTACTTCTCCTGGACGTAGTTGATCACCTCGCCGCGTCGATTCATGCAGAAGTCGACGTCGAAGTCGGGCATGGACACGCGCTCGGGGTTCAAGAAGCGCTCGAACAGCAGCTTGAACTCGAGCGGATCGATATCCGTGATCCGCATCGCCCACGCGACCGCGCTACCAGCGCCGGATCCGCGGCCCGGCCCGACGGGGATGCCCTTCTCCTTGGCGTGGTTGATGAAGTCCCAGACGATCAGGAAGTAGCCGGAGAAGCCCATCTTCTGGATCACCGCGAGCTCGGTCTTGCAGCGCTCGCGATACAGATCCGGATCGAACGCCACGCCGCGCTGGGTGAACTCGCCGAAGCGACGCTCGAGGCCCTTGTCGACGATCTTGCCGATGTACGTATCGAGCGTCTCGCCCTCGGGGACCTTGTACGTGGGCAGGTACGTCTGATCGAGCTTGAGCTTGACGTTGCAGCGCGCCGCGATGCTCGCCGTGTTCTCGACGGCGATGCCGACGTCCTTGAAGTGCGCCTCCATCTCGGCGGGCGACTTCATGTAGTAGCTGTCGACGGTGTGCTTGAGCCGCTTCTCGTCCTTGAGGCTCTTGCCGGTCTGGATCGCCATCAACACGTCGTGCGCCGCGGCGTCGGTGCGGTTCACGTAGTGACAATCGTTGGTGGCGACGAGCGGGATGTTCAGCTTGCGCCCCATGCGGATCAGCTCGCCGTTGAGCGTGTCTTGCTCGGGCGTGGGCGTGGGCATGAGCTCGAGATAGAAGTCGCCCTCGGCGAACATCGACGCGTACTCTTTGGCCGTCTCCTCCGCCGCCGCGACGCCGTTCTTCTCGAGCGTCTGCGCGATCTCGCCGCCGAGGCACGCGGACAGGCCGATCAAGCCCTCGCTGTGATCGCGAAGGATCTGCTTGTCGATGCGCGGGTTGTAATAGAAGCCCTCGAGGTACCCCTTGGAGTTCAGGAACGAGAGGTTCTTGTAGCCGACGTCATCCTTGGCCAAGAGGATGAGGTGGTAGTTGCGACGGTTGGTCTTGTCGTGGCGATCCGTGGCCGCGACGTACGTCTCGCAGCCGAACACGAGCTTCACGCCCGCGTTCTTGGCCTCCGTGTACAGATCGATCGCGCCGAACATGTTGCCGTGATCCGTCACGGCGACCGTGTCCATGCCGAGCTCTTTGACCTTGGGGAACAGGTCCTTTACCCGGATCGCCCCATCGAGGAGGCTGTACTGGGTGTGGAGGTGGAGATGCGTGAACCCGGCCATGGTAAAGACCCACTGATCTAGCTGATGCGCGTTTTACTCCCGAGGGCTGACTTTCGAATTCTTCTGCTCGCTTGCGGGATCAGCGCTGGGGCGTGTAGCAAGCCCGCTCCCGTCCAGCCAGGGCCTCCCATCGGGGCCGATCCCCCGCCCTCGCTCGGGGGCATGATCGAGGAATGCGACGCTCTCGTCTCGGCGCTGTCCAACTTCAAGGCGTGCCCGAACCTCGAGGAGTCCGATCGGGGCGACCTCGACAACTGGATCGAGCGCGCGGGCAAGGACTTCCGCGCGGGCCGCAAGGCGGAGCCGGAGCCCAACGCGCAGAAGGCGATCGCGCTCGCGTGCTTTCGCGCGACACGGTCGGTGCAAGCCGCGACCGAGCGCTGTCTCGCGGGTCCGCGCCCGAAGGACGGCTGGTGGTACGAGCCGCGCTAACGCGGTCTCTGGCGATCGAGACACTCGCGCTCGTCCCGCGGAGCCACACGAGTCAGAGCTCCAGATCGAACGCCACGCGCGCGCCGATCTTGACCGTGGTGGCGTCGTCACCGTCGAGGAACGTGCGCTCCCACGAGATGCCGAACGCGGCGCCAGGGAACAGCCAGCGCGTTCGCAGCGCGCGTCCGCCGATCGCGATACCGACGTGCACGCCGTGATCGAAGTCCTGCCAATCGCGCTCCGTGGCGCGCCCGAGCCAGCCCGCCTCTACCTCGAAGTACGCGTTCAAGAGCGTGCGGCGATAGACGAGCGGCGCCACCACGTCGACGCCGAGCTCGAGCTTGGTGCGCTCGCCCATGTCGTTCTTCGGAAACGCCGCGCTCGCACCTGCCTCGAGGC
>JAEYYV010000417.1 GCA_023428295.1 Pseudomonadota bacterium | reverse complement strand
CGCCAGCGACGGCCGGCGTGGGGCATCGCGATCGCGAGCTTGGTCTCCTCGGGCAGCGCGAAGAACGCGCGCGCGACGCGTTGCAGATCCTCGACGAGCGAAGGCGCGATGCCGTGCCCGGTGATCGAGAAGAAGCCGTTGTCGCGGCACGCGCGATCGATCGCGCGCGCGACGGCACCATCGGGATCGCCGGCCGAGAGCGGCGCGATATCGATCGTCGCGATCACTTCCACAGCACCGCGTGGCGCAGTGATGGAAGTTGCGTGCGTCGCTTCTCCACCGTCGCGCTGTCGAGCGTCGCCACGACGACCCCATCGCCGTCGGGCTTCTCGCCGACGAGCGTGCCCCACGGATCGCTGATCAGCGTGTGCCCGTAGGACGCGCGCTTCTCGTTGTGCTGTCCCCACTGCGCGGCCGCGACGACCCAGGCTTGATCCTCCACGGCGCGCGCGCGGAGCAGCAGGTGCCAGTGCGCGGCGCCCGTGTGCGCCGTGAACGCCGCGGGCACGAGCAGGATCTGCGCGCCGCGATCCTTCACCAGACGGCGATACAGCTCGGGGAACCGCACGTCGTAGCAGATGGAGATGCCGACCGGCGCACCGTGGATGGCGACGACGACCAGCTCGTCACCGGCGGCGGTGGCGTCGGACTCGCGCAGCGTGGCGCCGCCCGGGATGTCCACGTCGAACAGGTGGATCTTGCGGTAGCGCGCGGCGAGGTTGCCGGCCGGATCGACGACGATCGCCGTGTTGAACGTGCGCTTCGGATCGTCGTCGATGCGCTCGGGCGTGCCGCCACCGACGATCCAGACGCCGTGCTTGGTGGCGAGGTCGCGGAGGGTTCCGAGGATCGGACCACCCGACGGCGAGGCCGAGGCCGAGGCCGAGGCCGAGGCCGAGGCCGACGGGGATGGCGGGTAGTGCTCGGCGATCGGGAGCTTGTCGCCCTCTTTGCGCCCGAGGAACGAAAAGCACTCGGGGAGCACGACGAGCTGGGCGCCATCGGCGACGGCCTCACCCACCAAGCGGCGTGTGGCGGCGAGGTTTGCGTCGAGATCGTCCGAGGAACGCATCTGGACCGCACCGACCCGAAGCTCCCAGCTAGTCATGTCGCTTGGTTAGCACGAAGGGTGGGGTCCGAAATCGTCTAGGAGCCGAACGAGACCCTTGCCCTTGGAAAATAGCGGTGGTACCCAACCGCCAGCTTTATCTCCTCCGCATCGCGGAGTGCGATGGGTGGCCCTTCGGCCACCTTTTTTTTCGCCTCGGTTCACACCCCCACCTTCGCCATGTCCCGTAACCCCCAACAAGCCAAGCTGATCTCGATCGTCGAGCCTGTCTGCAATGCAGCGGGATTCGATCTGGTCGAGCTGCGCTTCCTGCTCGAGCAGGGCGGTTGGGTGCTGCGTGTCGCGATCGACCTACCGTTGTCCGAGCACGGTGACATCACGCAGGTGCCCGAGGATCGCGTCGATCTCGAGGACTGCGAGAACATGTCGCGCGAGCTGTCCGCGGTGCTCGACGTCGAGGATCCGATTCCGCAGGCGTACAGCCTCGAGGTCTCGAGCCCGGGCATCGATCGCCCGCTGCGGACGGTGGAGCACTTCGCTCACTTCGCCGAGAGCGAAGCCAAGATCGCGATGGGCGTCGGCGTGCAGACGGACAAGGGCGAGCGCAAGAACTTCCGCGGCGTTCTGAAGGGCGTCGTCGACCAGAACGTGCAGATGGAGGTCGACGGGCAGATGTTCTCGTTGCCGATCGACGACATCGACACCGCGAAGCTGGTCCCCGATTGGGACGCCGTCATGAAGGGCGGCTCCGGCGTGGGCCCCAAGATGAACAAGCCGATCAAGCCGGGCCACCGCCCGAGCCCGAAGAAGCAACCGAAGCAGCCGAAACAGGAAGAAAAAGGTTAGCCATGGAAGCCAAGTTGGACATGGTCCTCGAGCAGGTGGGCCGCGACAAGAACATCGACAAGTCGGTGCTCATCAACGCCCTCGAGCAAGCGATCCTCACCGCGGCCAAGCGCACGTTCGGCATGAACCGCGAGATGGAAGCGAAGTTCAACGCCGAGACGGGGTCGGTCGATCTCTTCCTCATCGTCAACGTCGTCGAGGAAGACGACGCGATCGAGGGTCGCGAGATCACGGTGTCGCAGGCGAACGCGGCGGGCCTCGAGGCCGAGCTCGGCGACGAGCTGCTGTTCCAGGTGTTCTATCGCGCCGAGGATTCGGATCGCGCCGCCGAGCAGGACGAGAAGTTCGGCGCGATGATCGATCTCAAGAACGCGAGCAAGAAGTTCGGCCGAATCGCCGCGCAGACCGCGAAGCAGGTCATCTATCAGCGCGTTCGCGAGGCCGAGCGCGACAACGTCTATAACGAGTTCAAGGATCGCAAAGGCGAGATCATCTCGGGCGTCGTGCGCCGCTTCGAGCGCGGCGCGCTCGTCGTCGATATCGGCAAGGCGGAGGCCGTGCTGCCGATGCGCGAGCAGGTGCCGCGCGAGAGCTATCGCGTCGGCGACAGCATCAAGGCGTACTGCCTCGACATCGATCGCAACGCGCGTGGCCCGCAGGTCATCCTGAGCCGCACGCACAAGGGCCTCCTCGAGAAGCTGTTCGAGCAAGAGGTGCCCGAGATCTACGAGAAGATCGTCCGCATCGAGTCCAGCGCTCGCGAGCCCGGCGCTCGCGCGAAGATCGCGGTGTCGAGCCGCGACCGCGACGTCGATCCGGTCGGCGCGTGCGTCGGCATGAAGGGCTCGCGCGTGCAGGCCGTCGTGCAGGAGCTGCGCGGCGAGAAGATCGATATCGTCCCGTACGACGACGACCCGGCGCGCTTCGTCTGCAACGCGATCGCCCCGGCGGAGGTCTCGCGCGTCATCATCGACGCCGAAGGTCACCGCATGGAGCTGATCGTTCCCGACGACAAGCTGTCGCTCGCGATCGGCAAGAAGGGCCAGAACGTCCGTCTCGCGTCGCAGCTCACGGGCTGGCGCATCGACATCCACTCCGAGTCGAAGATCTACGAGCTCGAGCGCCGCGCGAAGGAGCAGATCGCGGCCGCGCTCGCGACCGAAGGCTTCGAGCAAGCGATCGCCGAGAACCTGTTCAAGCTGGGCTGGCGCTCGGTGAACGAGCTCTCGCGCGCTGCGATCGAGGAGCTTGTCGGACTCCCCGGTATCCAGTCGCCCGAGGTCGCCCGCAAGGTGATCGACGCGGCGAAGGGCTACATCGCCGGCGGTGGCCGTCGCCGCGACGACGCTCGCAAGGAAGCGGAGCGCCGTCAGAACCTCTCGGGCAATCAGCAGCTCTTGGAGCTCGAGGGGGTCGACGAGGAAGTGCTGACCGCCCTCGCGACGGCGAACATCCACTCGCCCGAGGACCTCATCAAGACGCCGATCGAGTCGATCGCGACCACGACCGGCTTCGACATGGGAGATCTCGCGCGCCTTCGCCAGCGTGCGATCAGCTGGCTCAGCGAGGTTTCCTCCTGAGCCACGATCCCAAACGGACGTGCACCGGCTGCCGGACGGTCGAGTCGCAACACCTCCTTATAAGGGTGGGTGTTAGCGGTTCGTCCGTCGTGCTAGACCGCGCACGTCGACTCCCGGGGCGTGGGGCCTATGTCCACGGGAGGAGCGAATGCGTGACAGCTCCAGGACTGTCGCGAAGTCTCAAACGTTCTGTCACTTCGAAGGACGTTCATCGACTTGTCGCGGACCTGTCACCAACCGCGGACAATTTCAGTGATCTGCAAGGGAAAAACCCCTCTGGCCTTGCGCATGTGACTGCTGTAGAAACTCCCTCCGGCAGGGACCAGAAGTAGAGGACGACCGAAAACGAATGCGCGTTTATGAGATTGCGAAAGAGGTGGGGATCCCGAACAAGGACCTCATCGCAAAAATCCGAGCGCTCGGTCTCGAGGTGAACAACCACATGTCCTCCCTCGACGCCGATGATGTTGCGCGCATCAAGCGGTCCCTCGAAAAAGAGAAAGCGTCTGTCGCCGCGCCTGCGCAGACCAAAGTGCTGTCGACAGGCACCGTGCTTCGTCGTCGCTCCAGCGGTGACAAAGCCGCGAGTGGCGAAGGTGGAGACGAACGCTCTGTCGAGCGCGCGCCTGTCGCCGCGGCAACGCCGGCCGAACGGCCTGCTCCGACGCCAGTGATTCGTCGTCGCGCTGTCGTCGAGGAGCCTGCTGCTCCTGTCGTGACAGAGAGCGCCGCGGATCGCAGCGCCGAGCGCGAGCCGGTCAAGCCGGCAGCGTCGCCGCTCCTGCGTCCGACGCCCGCCGTGCAGGTTCGCGCGAAGAGCGAGCCCGCGATCGTGGTGCCGCCGGTCGAGCAAGCCGACGCAGTGCCGCCTCCCAAGAAGGTGGAGCCCGCGCCGGCCGTGCAGGTTCGCGCCAAGAGCGAGCCCGCGATCGTCGTGCCGCCGGTCGAGCAAGCCGACGTATCGCCTCCGCCCGCGAAGGTGGAAGCGGCGCCCGCGCCCGCCCCAACGCCGGCACCAGAGCCCACGCCGGCGCCCGCGCCCGTCGAAGTTGCGCCCACGCCTCCAGCGACACCAGCAACGCCCGCTGTCGAGAAGCGCTCGCGCGTGATCCTCAACGCGCCAGCGATCCAGCCATCCGTCGGCAACGGTGCACCGCAACAGCAGGCGCGCGAGAGCACGCCGCCGCTGCGTCCGTCGCAGCCGCAGCCGAGCGATCCACCGCCGTCGACGCCACTGCCGCCGCGCGTGGTGAATCCGCACTCGCGCTCCACCGTGATCGATATGCGCCCGCAAGCGCAGCAGAGCGATGGACCGCGCACCGTCGGTGAAGTCGGTGACTCCGCGCGCAGCCGGTTCGAGGCCGAGTTGCAACGTGCGCGCGCTCGCACCGATGCGCGTCCGCGTCCAGAGACCGAGCAGCCGCCGCTCTCCGAGACTCCGGCGGCCGCCGCGCCGCCGCCGCAACCCGCGCGCGATCCGTCGCGTCCGGCGGTCGGTACGGTCATCGCGCTTCCGCCGCGCATCAAGATCACCGAGCGCTCGCCGGTCGTCGGCCGTCCGCCGCCCGGTGCTGCACCCGCCAACCCGATCCGCGGTCGCTTCGCGCAGCAACAGCAACATCGTGGTCGCCCCGGTATGGGTGGCCCCGGTGGTCGCCCCGGTCCGCACAACGACTTCGGCCGCAAGAAGTTGCCGCTCGGCAAGAAGGGCAAGCAGACCCAGCTCACGACGCCCGCCGAGCACAAGCGCGTCATCCGGATCGAAGACTCGATCACGGTCTCCGACCTCGCGCGTGGCATGGGCATCAAGGCACCCGAGGTGCTGAAGAAGCTCTGGGGCATGGGCATGGCCGGCATCAACATCAACGGCGTCATCGATTTCGAGACGGCGCAGATCCTCGCGAGCGAGTTCGGCTACGAAGTCCAGAACGTCGCCTTCAAAGAAGAGGACATGTTCACGCAGAAGACCGACGACGGCGACAAGGCGCAGACGCGCTCGCCCGTCGTCACGGTCATGGGTCACGTCGATCACGGCAAGACGTCGCTGCTCGACTCGATCCGCAAGGCGCGCGTGGCGGCCGGCGAGGCCGGCGGAATCACGCAGCACGTCGCTGCATACAAGGTGGAAGCTCCCGGACACGGCGAGATCGTGTTCCTCGATACGCCGGGCCACGAAGCGTTCACCGAGATGCGTGCTCGCGGCGCGCAGGCGACCGACATCGTCGTCCTCGTCGTCGCGGCCAACGACGGTGTGATGCCGCAAACGATCGAAGCGCTCTCGCACGCGAAGGACGCGAAGGTCACGATCATCGTCGCGGTCAACAAGATCGATCTGCCCGACGCGCAGCCCGAGCGCGTGAAGCAGCAGCTCGCCGATCACGGTCTCATCCCGGAAGAGTGGGGCGGCGACACGATCTACGTGAACGTCTCCGCGCTCAAAGGCGAGAACATCGACAAGCTGCTCGAGTCGATCGCGGTCTCCGCGGAGGTCCTCGAGCTCAAGGCCAACCCGGACAAGCCGGCGTCGGGTCTCGTCATCGAAGCGCGCCTCGATCGCAACCGTGGCCCGATGGCGACCGTGCTCGTGCAGCAGGGAACGCTGCGCCTCGGCGACATCCTCGTCGCGGGTCGCACGTACGGCAAGGTTCGCGCGATGCTCGATGATCGCGGAAACTTCGTCGAAGAGGCGGGTCCGTCGACGCCCGTCGAGATCCTGGGTCTCGATGGCGTTCCCGACGCGGGCGATCAGGTCAACGCGGCCGAGGACGACAAGGTCGCGAAGCAGGTCGTCGAGCACCGTCGGCAGACGGAGCGCAAGCGCGAGCTCGCGGCCAAGGGCAAGGTCTCGCTCGAGAACCTCATGGAGCGCCAGTCCGAGGGCGCGACCAAGGAGCTCAAGATCGTCCTCAAGACGGACGTGCAGGGCTCGGCGGAAGCACTCAAGGCCTCGCTCACCAAGCTATCGACCGAGAAGGTCCGCGTGGTGGTCATCTCCGCTGGCGTCGGTGGCATCACCGAGAGCGACGTCAACCTCGCGAAGGCGGGTGGCGCGATCATCGTCGGCTTCCACGTCCGTCCGGCTGGCAAGAGCAGCAAGCTCGCCGAGCAAGAGGAAGTGGAGATTCGCCTCTACGACATCATCTACGACGCGCTCGACGAAGTGCGTACGGCGATGGCGGGCCTCCTCGCGCCGATCAAGCGCGAGGTGCCGATGGGCAGCCTGCAGGTGCGCGACACGTTCTCGATCCCCAAGGTCGGAATGGTCGCTGGCTGCATGGTCACCAACGGCAAGGTCAACCGCAAAGCGCACCTCCGCATCATTCGCGACTCGGTGCAGATCTACGAAGGCAAGATCGGCTCGCTGCGCCGCTTCAAGGACGACGTGTCCGAGGTCTCCAACGGCTTCGAGTGCGGCGTGATGGTGCAGGGCTACAACGACCTCAAGGTCGGCGACATCATCGAGGCCTACGAGGTCATCGAAGAGGCCGCGCAGCTGTAACGTTCGTTGTGCAATCGGGCAACGCTGGAGTAGGGTCCCCCGTGGAGCCCTCGCCGTATGAGCCAGCGTAAAGCCCGTGTCGAGCATGCCCTTCGGGAAGCGCTGCAGAGCGCCATCGCAAACGACGTCAGGGATCCTCGGGTACGAGCGGCCACCATGGTCACCGTGTCCAAGGTGGAGATGAACGTCGACCTGAGCGTGGCCAACGTCTATGTCTCGGTCGTCGGCGACGACGCCACGGCCGACGGCGTGATCGCTGGACTCGTGAAGGCCGCCGGCTTTCTGCGCGGACCCATCGGTCGCGAGCTCCGCATGCAGCACGCGCCCGAGCTGCGCTTCCTGCACGACGCGTCGATGGACATGAGCGAGAAGCTCCACTCGATCGTGCGCGAGGACGAAGAGCGCGCCAAAGCAGCCGGCCGCAAAGCAGGGGAGGCGCAACCGGAGCCGCCGCCCGAGGACACGAAGTGAGCGACTATCGCCGCCGCATCACCGAGCCGCAGCCGGCGATGATTCCCGTCGAGGAAGCGCTCGCCACGGCGTGCGATCATCTGCGTAAGGCGCAGCGCGTGCTCCTCACGAGTCATCGCCGTCCCGACGGTGACGGCACGGGGTCCATGGCGGCGCTCGCGTCGCTGCTCCGCGCGCAAGGCAAGACCGCGGTCATCTACTCCGTCGACGCCATCGCGCGCCGCTACAAGTGGCTGCCGCTCGTGCACACCACGGTGAACACGATCTCGTTCGACGAGCGCTTCGACTGCACCATCGTCGTCGACTGCGCCGACGTCACGCTGCTCGGCGACACGCTGCCTCCGCCCGAGGTACGCGGTCCGCTGATCACGCTCGATCACCACGCGAGCGGCCACCCGTTCGGCGACATCGCCGTGTGGGATCCGGTCGCGGCCGCCGTCGGTGTGCTCGTGTTCCGCATCGCCGAGCGCGAGGGCTGGCCGATCACGCTCGAAGCTGCCGTGCCCATGTACGTCTCGCTGATCAGCGACACGGGTGGCTTCCGTCACGCGAACACCAACGCCGAGGCGCTGCACGTCGCGTCCGAGCTCGTGCGCGCGGGCGTCGTTCCGTCGCAGGTGGCGGCGAGCCTCGAGGAGCGGCCGAGCCCCGGCAAGTTGCGTCTCCTCGGCAGCGTGCTGTCTACGCTCGAGCTGCACTGCGCGGGACGCGTGGGGGTTCTGTCCGTCACGACCGACATGGTCGAGGGCGCGCGCGCATCGTGGGAAGACATCGAGGGCATGGTCAACTGGGGGCGCAACGTCGACGGCGTGCAGGTCGGCGTGCTGCTCACCACGGCGAAGGGCGGCGGCGTGCGCGTGTCGATGCGATCGCGCAGCGAGAAGATCGACGTCGGGAGAGTCTGTATGACGCTCGGCGGCGGCGGCCACCCCGGCGCGGGCGGATGTCACATGAACGACTCGCTCGGCTCGACCAAGGAGAAGGTCGTGCGCGCGCTCGAGACCGCGTTCAATCGCCAGAGCCAGCCCGTGATCCGGCACACGCCCGACCCGGACGCGCAGTAACGAGACCGGTGTACGATTTGACGATGCGAACAGGGGTGCTCGTGTGTCTGCTCGTCGGTCTGCCCGTCGCTGCATGCGGCGACAATGGCGACGCGCCGACCGACGCGAAGGGCGATTCGATGTCGAGCGACACGATGGTCGACGCGGGAAACCTGATGCCCGCGACGCTCGAGGAGACCGGCCTCTGCAGCGATGGTCCTGCGTGCCGCGACATCAGCCCGGGCATCCTCGCGTACGAGCCGCAGTGGCAGCTGTACTCGGACGGCGCGACGAAGAAGCGATGGATCCAGCTTCCACCGGGCACGCAGATCGACACGACCGACATGAACTACTGGAAGTTCCCCGTCGGCACCAAGGTCTGGAAGGAGTTCACGAGCGGCGACACGCGCGTCGAGACCCGCTTCATCATGAAGGTCGACGAGGACGACTCGCTGAACGCGTCCTGGTACTGGGCCTCGTACATCTGGGACACGGCGAACACGTCGTCGACGCTGTTCGACGCATCGGCGGGGAACCCCGACGCGAACGGCACCACGCACGACGTTCCGTCACGCTCGCAGTGCCGTCGCTGCCATCAGAACACGCCGGGACGCATCCTCGGCTTCCAGGCGATGTCGCTCGACTACGACGCGCCCGAGGGCGTGACGGATCTGCGGGACCTCGTCGGCATGGATCTGCTCTCGAGCCCGCCCGCCGCAGCGGTCGCGGGATCTGCGTTCTTCCCGATCGCGAGCCCGAACGGCGATGGCCAGATCGACAAGGACGCCTACGGGTTCATGCACGCCAACTGCGGCGGCTGCCACAACCCGACGAGCTCGGTGTTCGCGACGGTGGTGATCGATCTGCGCATGGACACCACCAAGCTCGACGTGCACGACATGCCGGCCTACACGACGACCGTGAACAAGAACGCGATGCTGTCGCTCGTTCCCGGCACGTTGGTCGTTCCGAACAACACCGCGGACTCCGTGGTGATGAAGCGACTGCAGTCTCTGGTCGCCGGCGAGAAGATGCCCGAGCTCGGGACGGAGACGCTCAACACCGATGGCATCGCGGCGGTCAGCGCGTGGATCAACCAGCCGCCCTGACCGGACTGCACGGCGTTCTCGTCGTCGACAAGCCGCGCGGTTTGTCGTCGGCGGCATGCGTGGACAAGGTTCGCAAAGCGCTCGGCGTGTCGCGCGCGGGTCACGGCGGCACGCTCGATCCGCTCGCGACCGGTGTGCTCGCGGTGTGCATAGGTGCCGGCACGAAGCTCGCGCCGTATCTGCTCGCCGACGACAAAGCGTACGAAGCTGACGGGCTCCTCGGCGTGGAGACCGACACGCTCGATCGCACGGGCACCGTCACGCGCACGCGCGACGTGGCGGTCACGCGCGAGGCAATGCTCGCTGCGATCGAGAAGCGTCGAGGTGAGCAGGAACAAGTGCCGCCGATGTACTCGGCGCTCAAGCAACGCGGCGAGCGTCTCTACGATCTCGCGCGGTCCGGCGTGGAAGTAGAGCGCGCGCCGCGGCGCATTCGCGTCGATCGCCTCGAGCTGTTGCAGTTCGAGCCGCCGCGCTTCTCGCTCGCCATCGCGTGCTCGAAGGGCACGTACGTTCGCAGCCTCGTCGCGGATCTCGGCGAGGATCTCGGGTGCGGAGCGCACCTGACGGAGCTGCGACGGACCCAGTCGGGGCGGTTCACGATCGATCGCGCGATCTCGCTGGACGACGTGCTCGCGGGCGCGGACATCTCGCGGTCACTCGTTCCGATGCGCGAGTGCGTGACGCTGCCCGAGGTCGTGGTGCGGGGCGATCAGATCACGAGCATCCGAAGTGGCGTTCAGCTCCCGGTCGATCGGATGGGCGCTGAGAATCTAGAGCGATTCCAGTTTGTTGACGATTCGGGGCGGATGCTCGCCGTGGCGCACGCCCGCGAGGGCAAGGTCATCTACGACCGCGTGTTCCCGGAGATGTTCGTCGCGCTCACCCAAGCGGCCGACGAGCCTTGACCCGCCCCCCAGTTTCCCGTTAACTCCGCGGCGACCACGGATCTCGTCCCACGTCGGGGCGCGTCCGTCGGTGACGGAGCTACCAAGATGTCTCTTTCGACCGCGAAAAAAGCCGAGCTGATCTCCAAGTTTCAACAGGCCCCGAAGGACACGGGCTCGCCCGAGGTCCAGGTGGCGCTGCTCTCCGAGCGCGTCTCGCACCTGACGGAGCACCTGAAGAACAACCCGAAAGATCACCACAGCCGTCGTGGTCTCCTGCTCATGGTCGGTCAGCGCCGCGCGCTGCTCGACTACTTGAAGGGCAAGGACCTCGCGCGCTACCGCAAGCTGATCGAGACGCTCGGCCTTCGCCGCTAGTCATGCGCGCGTTCGTGGTCCTCGCGATCGCGAGCGCGTGCAGCAGCAACACGAAGCCAGCTGGATCGGGGCCCGAGATCACGGGCACGCTGTCGATCCGCGGCGTCGATGTCTCCTCGAAGATGCAGTGCAAGGCCGGCGCGGCCGTGCACCTCTTCGTCGATGTCGTCACGCCGCAAGGCACGCTGCGCTTCGAGGATCAGAAGCTGTCGCTAAACGGGGAGATCCTCGCGTGCGACAAGCTCGACCGGAAATGGAACGGCACGCGCCGTCCCGACGGCACCGCGTATTGGCGCGGGACGCTGTCGTTCGCGTGTGACGGCCCAATAACCGGCGATCTCGATCTCGCCTGTGGCGGGATCACGCTCGAGGAGCGCGCGCAGCTCGATCGCGCTCAGCGCGAGCTCGAAGACCAGAAACGCAGAAACGCCGCGACCCCGTCGGGATCCGCGGCGTCTCCGTAGCTGCGACGCGAGTTAGCGGCTCGGCTTTTCGGCGAGCGAGGCGAGGGACGTCACGAGACCAGCGAGCGTCGAGACGCCCATGAGGATCCCGCCGACCGATCCGTGGAGGATGAGGTCCTTCGTGCCGAACAGACCGAACTTCCACAGGACGTAGCCAAAGCAGGCCGACGAGATGAGGCTCGCGGCGGGGTGGAGCTTGTCGGCGAGACCCATGAACATCGGCACCGCGAAGGCGCCCATGATCAAGTAGACCGCCAGCGCGTCCCCTTCGCGGGCGTCCCACAGCGAGATGCCGAACGCGAACGGGAGGAAGCAGCCGACGAGACCGAGGAGACCGAAGAGGGCGAAGGTCTTTTTCATGGGTATCCGTACAGACGCAAGGCCTGGACGGGGAGTCGCACGTGTGCAATAAAGCGGCCGTAAGTAGCTAGAAAACCGTCACGTAGCGTCGCTGAAAGCAAAGAGATCGCGCTGGATCTGATCGTTCCGTCGAGAGGCTCGACCCGAGGTGTTGGGGTCGAGCAATTGGACAGAGGGACCAGGCCACGACACTCGGCCCAGGCGACGTGACTTCCCAAAGGACACGTATGCCGTTTGTTCGTGAGACCGCCATTGTCGGCGGCAAAGAGATCATCGTCGAGACTGGAAAGTGGGCCAAGCAAGCTGGTGGCTCGGTCGTCATTCGCTGTGGCGACAGCATGGTGCTCGTCACCGCCGCGGGCTCGAGTCAGCCGCGCGACATCGACTTCATGCCGCTGACCTGCGAGTACCAAGAGAAGTTCTACTCGTCGGGCAAGATCCCCGGCAGCTTCTTCCGTCGCGAAGGCCGCAGCACGAACGACGAGATCCTCGTCGCTCGCTTGATGGATCGCCCGGTTCGTCCGCTGTTCCCCAAGGGCTGGTTCATCGACACGCAGATCATCGCCAACGTGATCTCGTTCGACAAAGAGAACGCGACGGACGTCCTCGCCATGACCGGCGCGTCGTGCGCGCTGCACATCTCTGACCTCGTGTGGGACGGCCCGCTCGCGGGCGTCCGCATCGGCCGCATCGACGGCCAGTTCGTCGCGAACCCCACGTTCGCCGAGCGCGAGAAGAGCGACATGGACATCGTGGTCGCCGCGTCGAAGGACGCGATCATGATGGTCGAAGGCGAGATGAACGAGCTGCAAGAGGACACGATCATCGACGCCCTCTTGTTCGCGCATCAGGCCGTGCAGCCGCTCATCGAGCTGCAAGAGCGCTTGCGCGCCGCCAACGGCAAGGAGAAGCGCCCGTTCACCAAGCCCGTCGCCGACGAGGTGCTGGCCGAGCGCGTGAAGGAGCTCGCGTGGGAGCGCCTCGGCGCCGCCATGCAGACCAAGGACAAGAAGAAGCGCCGCAGCGCCATCTCCGAGCTGCACCACGAGCTTCGCGCGGCGCTGACCGCCGAGGGCCAGCCGTGGTTCGGCAAGGTGAAAGAGGTCGACACCGCGTTCAGCAAGCTCGAGAAGAAGTGGGCGCGCGGTCACACGATCGGCACGCGCACGCGCATCGATGGTCGCCAGCCCGACGAGGTTCGCGCGATCACGATCGAGACCGGCGTGCTCCCGCGCGCGCACGGCTCGGCGCTGTTCACGCGTGGCGAAACGCAGGCGCTCGTCGCGGTGACGCTCGGCACCAAGTACGACGAGAAGAAGATGGACACGCTGCGCGGCGACCAGAAGAAGACGTTCTACATGGACTACAACTTCCCCCCGTTCTCGACGGGCGAAGTGAAGCCGCTGCGCGGTCAGTCGCGTCGCGAGGTCGGCCACGGCTTCCTCGCCGAGCGCTCGGTCGAGTCGATCGTCCCGATCTATGAAGACTTCCCGTACACGATTCGCGTCGTGTCGGACATCCTCGAGAGCAACGGCTCGTCGTCGATGGCGTCGGTGTGCGGCGGTTCGCTCGCGCTCATGGACGCGGGCGTTCCGACCAAGGCACCGGTCGCGGGCATCGCGATGGGCCTCATGAAGGAAGGCGATGACTACGTCGTCCTCTCCGACATCCTCGGCGACGAAGATCACCTCGGCGACATGGACTTCAAGGTGACGGGCACGCGCCGCGGTGTGTGCGCGCTGCAGATGGACATCAAGGTCGACGGCCTCACTCGCGAGATCCTCGAGAAGGCGCTCGCGCAGGCGAAGCAGGGACGCATTCACATCCTCGACAAGATGGACGCCGCGATCAGCGCGCCGCGCGACGAGGTCAGCGTGTACGCGCCGCGCATCGTCACGATGAACGTCAAGCCGGACAAGGTTCGCGACATCATCGGACCCGGCGGCAAGACCATCCGTGCGATCCAGGAGCAGACGCAGGCGCAGATCGACATCAACGACTCGGGCGTCGTCTCGATCGCGTCGTCGAACCTCAAGGCCATCGAGCAAGCGCAAGCGCTCATCTCGGGCCTCACGATGGAGCCGGAGGTCGGTCAGTACTACAACGGCATCGTGAAGAAGATCGTGGAGATCGGTGCGTTCGTGGAGATCATCCCGGGCACCGACGGACTGCTCCACATCTCCGAGGTGTCCAAAGAGCGCATCCGCTCCGTCGAGGACGTCCTCTCCGAAGGCGACGAGGTCGTCGTGAAGTGCATCAAGGTCGATCGCGACGGAAAGATCCGCCTGTCGCGTCGTGAGGTCCTCGACGCCAATCCAGGCCCCGAGGAAGTTCACAACTACATCATCTGAGCTGTACGCCAGCATGATCGACGACGGCCTCGCACCTGCGGGGCCGTCGCGTTTTCGGCTACCATCTCGGCTGTGACGGCTCCGCGCGTTCAGATCAAGAAGCTTCGCCAAGACGCGGTGGTGCCGCGTTACATGACGGAGCAAGCGGCTGGCTTGGATCTGTGCGCGGCGATCGACGCACCGATCACGATCGCGCCCGGGGCACGCGCGGCGATCAGCACGGGCCTCGCGTTCGCATTACCCGATGGCTTCGAGGGACAGGTGAGGCCGCGCTCGGGCCTCGCACGCGATCACGGCATCACCGTCGTCAACGCGCCGGGAACGATCGACGCGGACTATCGCGGTCCGGTGACCGTGCTGCTCGTGAACCTCGGCGCCGAGCCGTTCACGATCGAAGGTGGCCATCGCATCGCGCAGCTCGTGATCGCGCCCGTGTCGCGCGCGGAGCTCTCGCTCGTCGACGAGCTCGAGACAACGGAGCGCGGCGCGGGTGGATTCGGATCCACAGGGCGGTGAGCGTGGCGCGTTCGGACGACGACGACGACGAGATCGAATCGCAGCTTCCGCCGCCACCGAGCGCGCCGAGGCCGCCGATGGTTCCGTCGGTCGTGACGCCGCCGTCGATGTCGACGCGCCCGATTCCGCGGACTCAAGCGCCCGACTGGGGCGAGGATGGTGACTTCGAGGGCGATGATCCGCCGACGACGGCAGAGCCCGTGCGCGAGGAGCATTACCCGCAGATCGTTCCGCGGTCGCCGTCCATCGCGACGCGACCCGTACCGAAGTTTCGGGCCGCGCAGAGCGACGACGCGTTCGATGACGACGCGAACCCGACGATGATCGATCCGCACGTGCCGACGGGTGGCGCGCCGCGCCGCTCGTTCGATCCGCACGCGCCCATCGATGACAACCGGCGCACGGCCGACCTCTCCGCAGCAGCACGGCGCGCGATGGAGCCCACCGCGGATCTCGGACCGGCTGCGCGTCGTGCGCTCGCCGAGGGGGGCGCGATGCCCGACCCGACGTTTCGCGACGCGATTCCCACGGCGCCGATTCGCAAGACCCCGCTCGCGCAGATCGATCCGTTGACCACGGCGCCGATGGGCTCGGGCTCGCTGTCCTCGCCACCGCCCCCGCCGTCGCCACCGCTGCGACCGCGCACTCCGCCAGGGCCGACAGGCCCGATGGTGCGCCCGCCACCGGATGCGCCGCCGTCGCTGGCCAAGAATGCGTCGGGCTCGCAACGCGCGCACTCGCCCACGCCGGGACTGCGCACGAGTGGACCTGCGCGAGCAATTCCTCCGTCGGCGCCACCGCCGTTCGTGGCCGACCGCCGCGCTGCGATGGCACCACCACCTTCTCCTCCGCCGGCTCCGACGATCTTGCAGCGCCCCGCGCCAGGGTTCGATCTGCACGCGCGCGTCGACGATTCGAGTCGTACGCAGCGGTGGGAGGGGAGGCCGCCGACGGGAGCGCCGGTGCCTCCCGAGTCGTTCGCGCTGCCGTATGCGCCGACAGACTCGCCGTTCGCGGCGCCCAGCCCGCCTTATGCGACGCCGGAGCCGATGTATCCGCCTGCGCCGCCCCAGCTCCTCGCGGTCTCGCACAAGACGCCGGGAGCGGACCTCGCACGTCCGTACGACCAGCGTCCGATCCCGCAGGTGCAGCTGCGGCCCTTGGCGGAGCTGTCCAAGACTCCCCCACACGGAATGGGCAGGCTCGCGCCGCCACACGATCCGAATCGCGCTCGTACGCGCAAGACGCAAGACGTGATGATCTGGGGCTCCGTCGTCGTGATGATCGGATCGATCGTCACGCTCGTGATCTGGTTGATCGCGCGCTAGAAAAGCGTGCCTCCTCGGGGTACAAGGGCCGCGAGGAGCAGGCGATGATCTCGCGATACAGCCGAGCCGAGCTCGCTGGACTCTGGGACGATAAGTATCGCTTCGAGCTGTGGCTCGAGATCGAGCTCGCGGTGTGCCGCGCGATGGAAGTGCAGCGCATCGTGCCGCCCGGCACCGCGGCGAAAGTCGCGAACGCGGCGCAGGGAAAGCTCGACCCGACGCGCATTCTCGCGATCGAGGCGACCACGCGTCACGACGTCATCGCGTTTCTGACGCATGTCGAGGAGATCGCGGGCGAGCCCGCGCGATGGCTGCACCTCGGCATGACGTCATCGGACGTGCTCGACACGTGCCTCGCGATCCAGACGTCGCGCGCGCTCGACCAGATCCTCGCGCGTGTCGACGAGCTCCTGACCGCGCTCGCCACGCGCACACGCGAGCACGCGAAGACGCCGATGATCGGCCGCTCGCACGGCATTCACGCGGAGCCCGTGACCGCCGGCCTGACGTTCGCGCGGTGGCACGCCGAGGTCGCGCGCGCCAAAGAGCGCATCGTTCGTGCGCGCGACGCGATCCGCGTGGGCAAGATCGCGGGCGCGGTCGGCGTGTACGGCAACCTCGATCCGCGGATCGAGGAAGAAGCGCTGCGATCGTTCGGTCTCGTCCCCGAGACGGTGGCCACGCAGATCGTGCAGCGCGATCGCCACGCCGAGGTGTTCTGCGCGCTCGCGCTCCTCGGTACGGCGATCGAGCAGGTCGCGCTCGGCGTTCGTCACTGGCAGCGCACCGAGGTCGGCGAGGCCGAAGAAGGTTTCGGCAAGGGCCAGAAGGGCTCGAGCGCGATGCCGCACAAGAAGAACCCGATCCTCAGCGAGAACCTCACGGGCCTCGCGCGCCTTCTGCGCAGCTACGCGCAGGCGGGCCTCGAGGACGTGGCGCTGTGGCACGAGCGCGATATCTCGCACTCGAGCGTCGAGCGCGTGGCGATGCCCGACGCGACGATCCTCGCGGACTTCATGACGGTGCGCGCGACCGGCCTCGTGAGTGGCCTCGTCGTCCACGCGGCGCGCATGCAATCGAACCTCGATCGCACGGGCGGGCTCTACTTCTCCGAGGCCGTGCTGCTCGCGCTCGTGAAGACGGGGCTGCCGCGCCAAGAGGCGTACGTGATGGTGCAGCGCTGCGCGCTCGCCGCGATCGCCGAGGCCGCCGCTGTCGGCGAGACGGGCGCTCGTCCCGGTCGCTTTCGCGCGCTGCTCGGCGCCGACGTGGAGATCGCGGCGCGGTTGTCGGCGCAAGACCTGGACACCGCGTTCGATCTCGAACATCACCTGCGTCACGCGCAGTACATCCTCGAGCGCGCGTTGGGAGGAACCCGATGAGCCTCGAGGACGAGCTTCGCGCGCAGCTCCGCCACACGCTCGATTCGACGCCATTCACGACCATCGACGGGCGCACGCTGGAGCGATACGACGGCAAGGTGCGCGACTGCTTCATCGACAACGAGCGAGGCGAGCGCATCATCATCGTGACGGATCGTCTCTCGGCGTTCGACGCGGTGGTCGGCACGATCCCGTCGAAGGGGCAGGTGCTGAACCAGCTCGCGCAGTTCTGGTTCGAGAAGACCACGGACATCGCGCCGAACCACATGATCCGCGTGCCCGATCCCAACGTCATGATCGCGCGCGAGTGCACGGCGCTTCCCGTCGAGCTCGTCATGCGCAGCTACCTGACGGGCGTCACGTCGACGTCGATCTGGAAGGCATACGAATCCGGCGCGCGCACGTTCTGTGGGCACGCGCTGCCGGACGGCATGAAGAAGAACGAGAAGCTGCCGCAGCCGATCCTGACGCCGTCGACGAAGGCCGCAAAGGGCGATCACGACGTCTCGGTTTCGCGCGACGAGCTGCTCGCGATGGGGCGCATCGACGCCGACGTGTTCGACCGCGCGGCTGCTCTCGCTGCAGCGATGTTCGAGGAAGGACAGCGCCACGCGGCAGCGCAAGGCCTGATCCTCGCCGACACGAAGTACGAGATCGGCCTCGACAAGAACGGCGTGCTCACGTTCATCGACGAGATTCACACGCCCGATTCGTCGCGCTACTGGTACGCCGACGACTACGAGGAGCGCCTCGCGCGTGGCGAAGAGCCGCGCTCGCTCGACAAGGAGTACGTCCGCCGGTGGCTCGCCAACGAGGCGACGTGGTCTGGCGATGGTCCGCCTCCCGTCATGCCTGACGAGGTGCGCATCGAAGCCGCGCGTCGCTACATCGCGAGCTTCGAGCTGGTGACGGGAACCGCGTTCGTGCCCGACACGCGCGACCCGATTCCGCGGATCGCGAGTGCCCTGGAGGCCGCGTAGGTGCCTCGTGAGCCCCGTTCGCCCGACTGGTCAAAAGCACCACTTTCGGAGCGACGTGGGGTCCGACCCCAAAACGTCAGCGAATTGGTCAAATCCACCACATTTGTCCAACGAGTTGGAAAATGTCCGGTTACCGGACAGGAGGCGAGCGAGTGCTGACCATCGTTGGACGAAGTGCGCTCTCCGTCGCGCGTCGCGCGCGAGTGCTCGCCAAGGTTCGCGCGGAGCTTCCGACCGTCGTCGCCATCGACGCGAAGTGGGCGCACGTCATCGCGACGGCGCGTCCGCTCGCGGCGAACGAGATCGCGCAGCTCGAGCAGATGCTCGCGTACGGACCGAGCGATATCCCGCCGGCCGTCGTGGGAGCAGGGCGCTCGTTCTGGATCGCACCGCGCCTCGGCACGACGAGTCCGTGGTCGAGCAAGGCGACCGACATCGCGCACGTGTGCGGCCTGGACGCCGTCACGCGGATCGAGCGCGTCGTCGCGTACACGTTCGCGGGTGACGCGGAGGCCGAACGCGTCGGTGCGCTCGTCGCCGATCGCATGACCGAGACGGTGCTCGTGCGCGAAGCGGATCTCTCCCGCGTGATCGCGCCGCCGGGACAGCCGCGTCCCTTGAGCTACATCCGGCTCGGCGCCGATGGCCGCGCGACGCTGCGCGAGGCGAGCGTGCGCTTGGGACTGGCGCTCGCCGATGACGAGATCGAGTACCTCGTCACGCGGTACGGCGCGCTCGGCCGCGATCCGACGGACGTGGAGCTCATGATGTTCGCGCAGGCGAACAGCGAGCACTGCCGGCACAAGATCTTCAACGCCGAGTTTCACATCGGCGGCGTGCGCCAGGACAAGAGCCTGTTCGCGCTGATCAAGAAGTCGACCGAGGCGAACCCCGATGGGGTCTTGAGCGCGTACAAGGACAACGCGGCGGTCGTCGAGGGCAGCGTCGCGATGCGGCTCGTTCCCGACGAGGATCACGTCTATCGCGGCGTGCGCGAGCCCGTACACATCCTCGGCAAGGTCGAGACCCACAACCACCCCACGGCGATCTCGCCGTTCCCGGGGGCGGCGACGGGGAGCGGCGGCGAGATCCGCGATGAAGGCGCCACGGGTCGCGGCGCGAAGCCCAAGGCGGGGCTCGTCGGGTTCACGGTCAGCGATCTGCGAATCCCGGATCACCTCGAGCCGTGGGAGCCCGCGCCGGATCACTGGATCGGAAAGCCCGGCCGCATCGCGAGCGCGCTCGACATCATGACCGAGCGGCCGCTCGGCGGCGCCGCGTTCAACAACGAGTTCGGTCGCCCCGCGATCCTCGGCTACTTCCGCACGTACGAGCGCGAGGGCCGCGGCTATCACAAGCCGGTGATGCTCGCGGGCGGCATCGGCAGCGTGCGCCCGATGCACGTGAAGAAGACCAAGTTCCCCGACGGTGCGGCGCTGATCGTCCTCGGTGGTCCGGCGTTCCTCATCGGTCTCGGCGGCGGCGCGGCGAGCTCGCTCGCGCAAGGTGCGTCGGCCGAGGACCTCGACTTCGCGAGCGTGCAGCGCGACAACGCGGAGGTCCAGCGCCGGTGCCAAGAGGTGATCGATCGCTGCGCGGCGCTCGGCGACGCCAACCCGATCCTGTCGATCCACGACGTCGGCGCGGGCGGCCTGTCCAACGCGATGCCCGAGCTCGTTCACGACGCGGATCTCGGCGCGATGCTCGAGCTGCGCGCGATTCCGACGGGCGAGCCCGATCTGTCGCCGCTCGAGCTGTGGTCCAACGAGGCGCAGGAGCGGTACGTCCTCGCGATCGATCCCGATCGCGTCCCCGCGTTTCGCGCGCTGTGTGATCGCGAGCGCGCGCCGTGGGCGCAGCTCGGCGTGGCCACGCCCGACGGTCGGCTCCACGTCAGCGACAATCGCGGCGGCCCACCACCGGTGGATCTCCCGCTCGAGCTCGTGCTCGGCAAGCCGCCGCGCATGGTGCGTCGCGCGGAGGTCGTTCCGCCGCCCAAGGACAAGCTCGACCTGACCGGCGTCACCGTCGAGGCCGCGCTCGATCGCGTGCTCGGCCTTCCGACCGTCGCCGACAAGACGTTCCTCATCTCGATCGGCGATCGCACCGTCGGCGGCATGGTCGCGCGCGATCCCATGGTCGGGCGGTTCCAGGTGCCGGTCGCCGATTGCGCGCTGACCACCGCAGGCTTCGACACGAACGCGGGCGAAGTGATGTCGCTCGGCGAGCGCCCACCGGTCGCGCTGCTCGACGCCGCCGCTGCATCGCGCCTCGCGATCGGCGAAGCGATCATGAACCTCGCGGGCGCTCCGATCGGCGCGCTCGGCAAGATCAAGCTGTCGTGCAATTGGATGGCCGCGGCCGGGCATCCCGGCGAGGACGCGCGTCTCTACGACGGCGTGCGCGCCGCGAGCGAGACCGCGATCGCGCTCGGCATCGCCATTCCCGTCGGCAAAGACTCGATGTCGATGCGCACCGTCTGGGACGCACCGGTCGCCCGCACTGCGCCCGCTGTGCCCGCACCGATGACCACCGCCGACCAGGAGCTCGCGCGCCTCGAAGCCGAGGTCGCCGCCGAAGCGCACAACGCTCTGCCCGCTGATCCTCCGATCGACCCCTACGACGCCGAGCTCGCGCGCCTCGTGAACGTGCAGGCGAACCGCGAGACGCTCCGCGACCTTCAGGTCTTCTCCACACCCGACGCGAGCGCTGCCGACGAGAACATCGCCAAAGCACTCGCTGCCGCCGACTGGATCGATCAACGGATCACTGGTGGCGTGAGCGGCGGCGGCTCGCCGTACGAGGGCTCTTCGCTGCCGGCCACGGAGAAGCGCACCACGGAGAAGCGCACTGTCGTGTCGCCCGTGACGCTCGTGGCCACCGCGTTCGGTCCCGTCGAGAATGTACGCAAGGCCGTGACGCCCGAGCTCCGCGGTGAAGGGCACGAGCTGCTCCTCGTGGATCTCTCGGCCGGCAAGCATCGCCTCGGCGCATCGTGTCTCGCCCAGGTCTTCGGGCAGCTCGGCGACGAGCCCGCCGACCTCGACGATCCGAAGCGCCTCGCGTCGACGTACGCGGCGCTGCAGGAGCTCGTCCACGCGGAGTCGATCGTCGCGTATCACGATCGCTCCGACGGTGGCCTCGTCGTTACCGCGCTCGAGATGGCGTTTTGCGCGGGCCTCGGCCTCGAGCTCGACACCACGAGCGTGCACCGCGATCCGTTCGCCGCGCTGTTCAGCGAGGAGCTCGGCGCGATCGTCGAGGTGCTGTCCGTGAACGTCGAGAAGGTCACGCACACGCTCGTCGGCGCGGGCGCGCAGGTCCACGCGATCGGTCGCGCCGTTGCGCGCGACTCGGTCCGCATCACGCACGCGGGGGCGACCGTCGTCGACACGACGCGCACGAAGCTGCGCGCGCGCTGGTCGCACGTCACGCATCAGATGGCGCTACGTCGCGACGATCCGGCGTCCGCCGGCGAAGAGCACGCGATGCGTCTCGATCCCGACGCGCCCGGGCTCACCGCGCACCTGACGTTCGAGCCCGATCCACCGCCATCGGCGACGACGAGGAAGGTGACGAGTCCGAGGGTCGCGATCCTGCGCGAGCAGGGCGTCAACGGTCAGATCGAGATGGCGACGGCGTTCCACCTCGCCGGCTTCGAAGCGGTCGACGTGCACATGACGGATCTCGTCGAGGGCCGCGTCGATCTCGCGAGCTTTTGCGGCGCCGTCGCGTGCGGTGGCTTCTCGTACGGCGATGTCCTCGGGGCGGGACGCGGCTGGGCCGCATCGTTCCGTTACAACCAGCGCGCACGCGCCGCGCTCGACGCGTTCCTCGGTCGTGACGACACCTTCCTCCTCGGCGTGTGCAACGGCTGCCAGATGCTCGCGGACCTCGCGGACCGAATCCCCGGCGCGTCGCACTGGCCGCGCTTCGTGAGGAACCGCAGCGAGCAGTTCGAAGCGCGCGTCGTGCTCCTCGGGATCGCGGAGTCACCGTCGATCTTCTTCACCGGCATGGCGGGCTCGCGCATTCCGGTGGCCAACGCGCACGGCGAGGGCAGGGCCGAGCTCACCGAGGCGCAGGTCGCTCAGCTCTCGCAGCAGGGCGTGATCGCCGCGCGCTTCGTCGATGGACGCGGCGACGTCGCGACCACGTATCCCGCGAACCCCAACGGCTCGCCCGACGGCATCGCTGCGCTGACCACGGCGAACGGTCGCTTCACGATCATGATGCCGCACCCCGAGCGCGTGTTTCGCAACACGCAGCTGTCGTGGCGGCCTGCGAGCTGGACGTTCGAGCACAGCCCGTGGATGCGCATGTTCCACAACGCGCGCGCTTGGGTCGGTTGAGCTGCTAGAGGACCGGAACGATCGCAGCGAGCGCACCGCACGCGACGATGCCGAGCGCGGTGCCGCGCACCGAGTGCTTCGTGCGGCGCCAACCCGTCACGAGGACCATCGCGGCAGCGGCGCGACGCATCGCGAGGATGCCGGGCACGATTCCGATCACCGCGACCCATGCCGTGACCTGCGCGAGCATGCCGACGCCGAAGATCGATTGCGCCTTCGCACCGAACAGCGCGATCGGGACGATCGTCGGCGCGAGCATGAGCTCTGCGAGCACGACGAGCGCGAGCGCCCAGCGCTGCTTCGCGAGCATCGCGGTGGCTGCGACGGCGAGTGTGGCCGCGACCTCCGGACCGTGGAACATGTTCTGAGAGAGCGGCAGCGCGAGCATCGCTGCGCCGAGCGCCGACACCGCGATCACGAGATCCGCGTTTCGGCGGCGCGCGTGCAGCTTGGCTCGCCGTGCGAGCCGTGATGTCGGGGAGGCGATGACGTCCGCCATAGGAGTCCAATTGTAATCGCCTGACGACAGTTGTCGAGTGTCTGTAATCACACAGGTACAACTGTCTCGGGCTAGACCCTCGGAATCATTCTGGTGTCCCTGGGGTATGCCCGGGTTGTCCGCAGGATCATCGGCCCTCATCGTGACAAGTGGATCGGCCGGTTGCGGAGTCCGTCCAGCCTGGTCGCGCGCACGGGGCACGTCGCCATGCCACACTCGCTCCTATATGACCGGCGCAACGGGAATCCTGATCAAGCTCGGCGTCCGCCTGGTCGTGTTCGGCCTCGTGTTCTTCATCGCCACCCGAAAGAACCCGAAGGTGATCGTCGCGAAGAAGCGCATGCTGCCGCTGATCGCGCTCGTGTTTGCCGTCCTCAACACGGGGCTCTACTGGGCGCTCAAGCCGCTCGTGAACCTCGCGACCATGGGCATCGCGAGCTTCCTCCTGCCGTTCATCATCAACCTCGCGCTGCTCGTCGGCACCGTGAAGATCTTCGAGAAGAAGAAGTGGCTCGAGGTGCAGGGCTTCATGACGACGCTCTGGCTCGCCGCGTTCCTGACGCTCGCGCACGGCCTCTTGTACGTCGGACTCGATTACTTGCCGGCGCAGGTCTAATCGACTTCGCGTCGTCGTCGTCGTCGTCGTCGTCGTCAACGTCGACGACGTCGTCGACGGGGTGCTACTCGGCGATCTCGCGCAGCTTGCGAAGCAGCTCGCGCGCTTCGTCGCAGCGGCCCGTCGAGTCACGGAGCGACTGCCGAATGAGCTCGTAGCTCGCGCGCGGGATGGCGTTCGAGTACTGCTCGAACTCGCCCTCGGCGGCCATCACCTCGATGCGTAGGCTCGAGAGAAGATCGTTGAGCGACGACGCGGTCTCGGCGGTCTGCGCCGCGATCTCGAGCGCGCGCTGCACCTTCACGCTGCCCGCCTCGACGACGAGCTGGTTCTCGGCCTGTCCCGCGCGCGCCTTCAATTGATCGCGCTCGATCTCCATCGCCTGGAGGTCGTTCTCGAGATCCTCCATCTTGCGCGCGGTGTCCTGATTGAACTTGTTCGTGCGGTACACGCGGAGCTCGGTCTGCAGCTGCTCGACGCGGCGACGCAGCACGCGAATCTCCACGTCCGTCTCGCTCGGTCCCGACGGACGCTGCGTCTCCGGAACCGGCTGCACTGCAGACACGTGACCCGTGGGGCCGACCGACGACACCGCGCCCATGCCCGGGTGCTGCATCATCGGCGTCTGGCTCGTCGGGCCGCTCGGCTGTACCGCTGCGCCGGCATCGACATAGCGGAGCCAGAGGCTTCCGCAGCGAACGGCATCACCGTGCTTGAACAGGTGGCTCTGCACGCGCTGCTCTTGGAAGTAGACGCCGTTCGCCGACGACAGATCCTCGAGCACGTAGCCGCCGCCGCCCCAGAAGATGCGCGAGTGATGGCGCGAGACCATCGCGTCGTCGGTGCGGATCGCGCAGTCCATGGCGCGGCCTACCTTGATCTCGGTGGTCCCGAGATCGAGAGAACCTTCGATGCCTTGGGCATCGCGCCACAGCAGCCTCGGCAAGCTTGGAAAAAATAAAACAAACGCAAAAGATCCACAAGTTTGGGGCAGAGGGTTCCATCGGTGATCGCACCTATCCGATCGGGCCCGCATTCCGCTCCCACGAACGGCGGACGAGCGTGGTAAGTGAGCGCCATGTGCGGTGTCTTCGGCATTCACGGGCATGACGAGGCGTCGAACATCGCGTACCTGGGCATGCACGCCCTCCAGCACCGCGGACAGGAATCCGCGGGCTTGGTCGCCGTAGAGGACAACCGGCTGCGCCGCCACGTGGCCATGGCCCACGTCTCGGATGCCTTCGATCGCGACACGCTCGCCAAGCTGCCCGGGCGCACCGCCATCGGGCACGTTCGCTACTCCACCGCGGGGAGCTCGGAGCTGCGCAACGCCCAGCCGTTCGTGTTCGAGTACGCGGGCGGTCAACTCTCCATCGCGCACAACGGCAACCTCGTGAACGCGGCCGAGCTCCGCGCCGAGCTCGAGTCCCAAGGCTCCATCTTCCAGACCTCGAGCGACACCGAGGTCATCGTCCACCTGATGGCCAAGGCCAAGGAGACGGACGTCGTCGGGCGCCTGTTGGCAGCCCTGCGTCGGGTGCGCGGTGCGTACTCGCTCGTGCTGCTCGACAACGAAGGCCGCATGATCGGCGTGCGCGATCCCAACGGCTTTCGCCCGCTGTCGCTCGGTCGCCTCAAGGATGCGTACGTGCTGTCGTCGGAGACGTGCTCGTTCGATCTCGTCGAGGCCGAGTTCATCCGCGAGGTCGAGCCGGGCGAGATCGTGGTCATCGAGTCCGGCGACGACAAAGGCGGCATCACGTCGCATCGCATGTCGTTCGAGCAAGGTGGGCAGGGGCCCACGGCGTGCGTCTTCGAGCACGTGTACTTCGCGCGGCCGGATAGCCTCGTGAACGGAAAGAGCGTGTATCGCGCTCGCGAGAAGATGGGCATGCGCCTCGCGCAGGAGTCGCCCGTGGAAGGCGACGTCGTGATCGCCGTGCCGGACTCGGGGGTCCCCGCCGCGGTCGGCTACGCGAAGCAGAGCGGCATCCCGTTCGAGCTCGGTCTCATCCGCAGTCACTACGTGGGCCGAACGTTCATCGAGCCGCAGGAGTCCATCCGCCACTTCGGTGTTCGCCTGAAGCTCTCGCCGGTGCGCTCGGTCGTCGATGGCAAGCGCGTGATCGTCGTCGATGACTCGCTCGTGCGTGGCACCACGTCGCGAAAGATCGTGAAGATGCTGCGCAACGCGGGCGCGCGCGAGGTGCACCTTCGTATCAGCGCGCCGCCCACCACGCATCCGTGCTTCTACGGCATCGACACGCCGACGCGCTCGGAGCTCGTCGCCGCGTCGCACACCGTGGAGGAGATCGGTCGCTACGTGACGTGCGATTCGCTCGCGTATCTCTCGCACGAAGGGATGATGGCGTCGGTCGGCGCGGAGCCGACGAACGCCAACACGCAAGGGTTCTGCTCGGCGTGCTTCACCGGTCAATATCCCGTCGCGCTCGGCGACGGAAACTTGGTGCAGCTGCGCACGCCGGTTCGCGCGGTCCGTTAGTCGGCAAGCCGTGCTAAGACATGCCCCGCTATGGCGATCGAATCTGTCGATACTCGCGCGGTGAAGGCGCAGCTGAAGGAGCTGGGGACCAAGGTCTCCGAGCTCCGGAGGTTACTTTGACGTCGATGCAAAACGCCTGAAGGTCGAAGAGCTCGACTCCATCGCTGCGCGCCCGACCTTCTGGGACGACCAGAAGAAAGCGCAGAGCATCCTCAAGACCAAGAAGCAGCTCGAGCAGGTGGTCGACACGTACGACAGCCAGCTCCGCGCGCTGTCCGATGCGGAGACGCTCCTCGAGCTCGCGGAGGAGATGTCCGACGAGAGCTCTGCCAAGGAAGCCGAAGCATCCGTGCAGACGATCGCGAAGGCGCTCGACGACATGGAGTTCCGTCGCATGCTGTCGGGCGACCTCGACGCCGGCGGCGCGATCATCCAGATCACCGCCGGCGCTGGCGGTGTCGACGCGTCCGACTGGGCGATGATGCTCATGCGCATGTTGATCCGCTTCGCGGAGCGCAAGGGGTGGAAGGTGGAGGTGAACGAAGAGACGTTCGCCGAGGAAGCGGGCATCAAGAGCGCGACGTTCACCGTCGCGGGCGACTACGCGTATGGGCTGCTCAAGGCGGAGAACGGCGTGCATCGCTTGGTGCGCGTGTCGCCCTTCGACGCGAACGGCCGGCGGCAGACCTCGTTCGCTGCGGTGACGGTGACCGCCGATATCGACGACGACATCGAGGTCGACATCAACCCCGCGGATCTGCGGATCGACACGTATCGCGCGGGAGGTGCGGGCGGTCAGCACGTCAACAAGACGGACTCCGCGGTGCGCATCACGCACGAGCCGACGGGCATCGTGGTGCAGTGTCAGAACGAGCGCAGCCAGCACGCGAACAAGGACAAGGCGTTCAAGATGCTGCGCGCCAAGCTCTACGAGTTCGAGCTCGCGAAGCGCGAGGCAAAGGCCGCGGCCGATGCCAAGGCGCGCCTCAAGATCGAGTGGGGCTCGCAGATCCGCAGCTACGTGCTCTTCCCCTATCAGCAGGTGAACGATCACCGCACGGAGGTGAAGACCTCCGACGTGAGCGGCGTGCTCGACGGCGATCTCGACGAGCTGATCCGCACGTACCTGCTCCAAGAAGCAAACAAGGCGAACTGATGCGACGACTCTGCTGGCTCCTCCTCTGCGCGGCGTGCGGTGACGATGGATCGATGTCGGTCGACGGTGGTGGTACCGCCGACGGGGCGACGAGCGACGCGCCGCCCTCGCTGTGCAACCGTGTTCCCGCGGCGGCCGACCGCACGCGCTACATGGTGCTCGCGCGTCCGTACAACGAGAGCGGCGGCGGCTCGAGCATGTACGAAGTGCTGTCGCTGACGTCCGACGGCACGCTCGCGCAGCTGTCGCCGCCGAAGCTGTTCTCGCTCGGGGGACGCGCGTCGACCGGCACGATTCCGTTCACGCCCGACGGCAAGGTCGGATTCGTCGCGTTCAACGAGGGCGGCAAGATCGGCGTGTTCTCCATCGCCGACGACGGCACACCCACCGTGATCCACGACGGCTTCGCCGGCGCGGGCTATCCCGCCGCGCTCACCGTGTCGGCCGATGGCGAAACGCTCTATATCGTCGATCGCAACACGCGAAACAACGGCGGCGGCATCTACGCGGCCACCATCCACTGCGACGGCACGCTCGCGGATCGCGGCCTCGTCGCGGCGGCTCGCTCGCCTGTGGGCATCGCGTTCCGCGGCAGGACCGCCGTGATCGGCGCGCGCGATCTTCTCGATCACGAGGTGCTCGGCCACGAGGTGCACCTCGCCGATCTGTCGACCACGCCGGCCACGCGCATCGCGGGTGGCGACGCGTTCGGGGACGACGATCAGGTGATGAGCCAGTTCGCGCTGTCGGCGGATGGCACCACGGTGTTCATCGGCGACGGCAACTTCGGCGGCGTGAACCGCGTCGGCGTCGCGACGGTCACCGACTCGAGCGTCACGTTCGCGGCCACACTCGACGACATCAGCGATCCGGGCGGCCTGGCCGTGTCGCCGTTCGGCAACGTCGCGCTCGTCAGCGCCGCGCAAGGCAACGCGCTGTTCAGGATCGATAGCGTGAACGGCACGTGGCGAAAGACCCAGCTCGCGCTGCCATCGAACCCACAGCTTCCCGCGGACATGGTCGGCCTCGATCGCGGCATGCTGCGCGGTCACGTCTGGATCACCGAGAACACCTCCGTTCGCCACGTGCGGTTCACCGAGGCCGGCGATGTTGAAAACGTAGGCTCGCTCGCGTTCGGTACAGGACTGCCGAGCATCCCCGGCGCGATCGGCATCACCCCGTAGAAACGCGATCTTCGAGGGAAGATTCTCGTCGGGCGTCCCGTGTGGCTAACGAAGTGGCCGGGACACCGAGACCGGTGGGCATCAGTGTCCCCAACATTCGTGCGCTAACCGCGCGATCACGGGTCGAACCAAGTTGGTCGAACCTCGGCACGCTGCGTGCTCGATGCGCGCCGCATGCGTTCGCTTAACTTCGCCTTCATCGCGCTTCTCGCTACGGCCGTAGGCTGCGCCGACGAGGACCTCACGCCTGATGACGAGTGGGGCATGGAGGGCCCTGTCGAGACCACGCCGCTACCCGGCAAGGACGACAGCGAGTACCGCAAGGGGCCCTACGTCAACACCAACACGACCCGCACGCAGGTGTGGACGGCGCGGAACAAGTGGGAAGACCGTGACACGGCCGCGGCCAAGGCGGCGGGCATCGCGTGGGACGCGAACAGCGGTCTCAACTGGGACGAGAAGTACGCCGCGTGGATCGAGAGCATGGAGTGGATCCGGTCGTTGAACGGCTACTCGACGACGGTCAACATCAAGACCCCGTGGGGCAAGACGCTGCCGTCGCCCTCGCTCGAGTGCGCAGAGATGGCGCTGTTCCTGCGCATCACGTTCGCGGCCTGGTACGAGCTGCCGCTGTTCTTCGAGGCGGTGTCGAGCGGACAGCGCGTGTACTTCGGTCACTTCGGCGTCCGCACCACGGCGGGGCGCTTCTCCGGCACGCCCGAGTTCGGCGTCGCGTACAAGGACTACTCGACCTCGACGACGTGGAGCACCACGTGGCCCAAGGACGCCACGCTGCGCACGCGCAAGCTGCACGGCGGTGAAGCGTCGCAGCCGATGATCGCGCCGGGCGCCGAGTTCGGTGCATACGTCGACGAGATCCACCTCAACAAGCGCGCGGCGTACTTCACGGTGCTCGCGCTGAACTACCTCTCGTCGTTCAACGTCGCGGACACCGCGAACACGTACAACATCATCCCCGAGGCAGTGCGCGCCGGCGACGTGCTCGTCGAGCGCTGGCAGTCGAGCGGCATCGGCCACACGCTGATCGTCCACGACGTGCGCGAGCTCGGCGGTGGCTCGATGGACATCACCACGATCAGCGGCTCGATGCCGCGCCGTCAGGGTGTGCGCGAGTCGGGCGAGTCGTCGAAGTACTACTTCACGAGCAACTATGCGGGCGGCGTCGGCATGCCCGACGGCACGACCACGCCGTACGCGAAGATGGGCGGCGGCATCAAGCGCTGGCGCGTGACCAAGAACGTGGGCGGCTACTGGACCAACACGTGGATGGACGCCGACGAGGCGCACTGGATCAACTCGACCGACTACGCGCGCATCGCGGCGCGTCCCGCTCGCTACAAGGTGCTGCTCGGCGCGGTGACGCCGCAGCAGCAGCGCGATGGTCTGCTCGCGGCGATCAGCGACGCGCGCCATCACCTCGAGATGTACCCGGCGTCGTGCGCGGCTCGTCAGCGTCGCGAGCGCGCGTTCGGCGAGCTGTACGGACTCGCGGGCCGCCTCGGCATGACGACCGCGCAGATCGACGCCGAGTATCGCGAGCTCGAGGACTACGTGCTCGGCGAGCTCGACTACACGAAGAGCAAGACGTGCTGCTGGAACTCGTCGACGAACGCGATGTACGAGATCATCATGCAGCACGCGCGCGCCGAGCAGGAGGCCGCCGACGCCGCGGGGACGTGCATCGAGCCCACCGTGTTCAAGTCGCGCAGCGATGGCTACAAGCTGTGGAGTGACTACGCGGCGTCTATCGGTCGCGGCTCGCAGTGGAGGGCGTGGAGCGAGGACGAGTCGTGCTCGCAGCGCAACGTCGCGCAGGACACCGAGACCGAAATCGAAGGCGCCTACTGCGAGTGATCACTGGCTGCCATGATCACTGCTTCGCGGCGCGAAAGCCGGTGGTGAACTTCACCTCGGCACCGACGAGCAACGCTTGGTCCGCTGCGCTCATCGTGCCTGCGAAGAGGCACGCGCCCGAGTAGCCGATGGTCACGAGGCCCGCTTCCATGGCGACGGCCTCCCAGTCCGCTCCGCGTGCACCTTCGTTCACCAGCTCCGCGTCGGCGACCGAGTAGCCGAGCATCGCGCAGTTGATGCCGTTCGTGACGATGCCCGCGCCGAGATAGAGGCGGAACGTCTCGCCGCTCTCGCCGATCACACCGAACGCTTGCGCGGTGCGCACCGTGATGTCGCCGCCGCACACGAGATCGCAGTTCGGATTCGACGTGCCCACGCCGCACGAGCCCACCGCGGGCTGCTCGAGATCGCCGGCGCACGTCTGCTGCGGCAAGTTCACGATCATCTGGTGCTGGCGCGCGACATCGCGCTGCTCGATCACGACGCGATCCGGCCACGCCTCGCTCGGGCACACGATCTCCGGACGCGAGCACGCGAGGTCGAACGTGTAGGGCTTGCCGTTGTGGTCGATGGTGAACGTGCCGCCATTCGCGCCGAGCTCGGAGTCGTAGACCGCGCCGCCGATCTTCACCTCGATGCCGATCGTGTCGTCGTACTCCACGTCCCACGTTCCGCGCACGTCCGGCGCGGGCGAGCGCGAGCCTGCCGCGCACCCATCTCCTTGCGCGCCGGCGAGCAGAGGGAGGGGCAGAGCGAGAAGGGACGCGAGGCGGCTGGTCTTGGACATGGCGGTGTCCTTCTACAAAGGTCAGACCAAGGCCGATGTGCTCTATTCCGACATGATGATCGCTGGTTACAGCTTCGCCGTGTCGCGTTGCCCATCGTCAACGGATGTTCATGCAGGACTTCTCGACGCTTGCGCGTGAAACATCTCGCAATGTGGGCCGAACACGGCGGCAAGATGGCGACGTCACGGTGTGGGCATGGCTCGTCGTCGTTCCGTCGATTCTCGCCTCCACGCCTTACGCGTCCTCGGGCTCCTCGGGCGCACGTTACATCCCGTGTGCATTCACGACGTATGGATCGCGCGCGGCGGCATCATGCTCGCGGCGTCGCGCCGCTAGTTCGCAGGGGCGTCGAGCGCGGCGAGATCCGCCTTCGCCTTCGCGAGCGCATCGGGGTTCGCGATGTCCGCCGGCATGCTCGTCCACAGCGTCACGATCTCCGCGCGGTACTTCTTCTCGGCCGCGAGGTCGCCGCGCATCTTCTCGATGTTCGCTCGCTGCGCGAGCACGCGTGCTTTGCGCGGTCCGTAGACGAGCGTTAGCGCCTTGTCCGTCCACCGCGCGGCCTCGTCGAGCTTTCCGGCTTCGAGGTACACCCAGCCGAGACGCGCGGCAGGATCGTATTCGTTCGGTAGTTCCTTCGCGGATTTCTCGAGCGCGGGCACGGCTTCGAGGGGGCGGCCGAGCGAGATGAACACGTCGGCGAGCTGGTAGTTGAACGTGGAGGCAGCGACCGGGTTCGGCGCCTTCGCGATGGCGTCCTCGAGGAACTGTCGCTGCTTCTCGGCGAGTGCGATCGACTCGGGCTTGCGACCGACGATGGCGAGCACCTCGCGCAAGTACGACATCGCGTCCGAGCGATCATCGGCGGAGAGCTGCGCCTCGGGATCGGCGAGGAGCTTCTGCAGGCGATCGATCACGCGCTCGCGAAACACGGGCACCTTCTCGGGTTCGGCGTCGAAGCTCTGGTTCGCGCAGCCGAGCGCGATGCCCGCGAAGTCCGTCGCGCTCGCCGCGTTGCCGGTGTCGTCGAGAGACGCTTGGCCGAGGGCGAAGCACCCCGCGATGTCATCGCGCTTGCGCTTGGTGTGGATGAGCGACACGAGCGCGTCGGGCTTGCGAACCCACGTCGGCGGCGCGGCTGCGAGCGCAGCGACCAGCTCGGTCTCGGCGGTCGCGAGATCCTTGGCGGCGAGCGCGCGCTCGGCGGCGAGCAAGTGCTGCGCGGCACCGTCGACCGCGGTGCGAGCGGCGGCGCCGGCTTCGAGGAACGCGACGAACTGCGTGACGCTCGCACCACCGGCGAAGCGAGCGAGCACCGAGCCGTCGACGGGCGAGACCACATAGAACGTGGGCCACGCCGAGAGCGGCAGCTTCGCGACCGCCTTGGCGTTGACCTCGCGATCGGTGTCGATCGCCGCGAACACGAAGCGTTGTGCCATCGGCTCCATCGCCGTGTCGTGGAACACCGTGGTCTGCATCGACAAGCACGTGTGGCACCACGGTGCCCACAGATCGACGACGAGCGGCAGATCCTTCTGCTTGGCGCAGGCGAGGGCGCCGTCGTAGTCGTCCGCGATCCAGGCCAGGGGCCCCTCTTGCTTCGCCCCTTTGCAAGCTTCGGCGGCCGGAGGCGCACCCTTGTCCTTGCATCCCACGACGAGAAGCGCAGCCACCAGGAGGCCCTTCATGCCGGTCTGATACCAGGATCTGCTCGCGGATGCTGTAATGTCCGCCGCCATGTCGTCGCGACCGTCCGAGCCAACTTCGGGAAACCTCGATCGGATCATCGGCGAGCGTCGGGAGAAAGCCGCCGCTCTCCGCGCCGCCGGCAGCGACCCGTTCCGCAACGATGTCGGCCCGGCCGTCACCATCGCTGCCGTCCGCGCGAAGTACGCGGCGACCAAGCCCGAGGCGCCGCCGCCGCGCGATCCCACCGCACCCAAGCCGCCCAAGGGCGCGGATCCCGGCATCACGCCCATCGACGGCGAGAGCGTGCGTGTCGCGGGCCGCGTGATGGTCAAGCGCGAGATGGGCAAGACGCTGTTCGCGCCCATTCGCGACACCACCGACCAGATCCAGCTGTTCTTGAACGTCGACTCGCTGGATGCCAACGACTACGAGAACATCCTCCCGAAGCTCGACGCGGGTGACATCGTCACCGCCGAGGGCCCCGCGTTCTGGACCAAGCGCGGCGAGCTGTCGATCATGGTCAAGCGGCTGTGGATCGTCACGAAGTCGCTGCGCCCGCTCCCCGACAAGTGGCACGGCATGACCGATGTCGAGCTGCGCTACCGCCAGCGCTATCTGGATCTCGCGGTCAGCCCCGACGTGCGCGAGGTGTTCAAGAAGCGCTCGAAGATCGTCAGTGGCATCCGTCGCTTCCTCGACGCGCGAAACTACCTCGAGGTCGAGACGCCGATGATGCACCCGATCATCGGCGGCGCCGCGGCGCGTCCGTTCGTCACGCACCACAACGCGCTCGACATGAAGCTGTTCATGCGCATCGCGCCGGAGCTGTACTTGAAGCGCCTCGTCGTCGGCGGCTTCGAGCGCGTCTACGAGATCAATCGCAACTTCCGCAACGAGGGCCTCTCGCGCTCGCACAACCCCGAGTTCACGATGCTCGAGTTCTATCAGGCGTACGCCACGTACACCGACCTGATGGATCTCACCGAGGCGATGATCGGCGAGGTCGCGCAAGAGGTGAACGGCTCGACGAAGGTCGTGTGGGACGGCGTCGAGATCGATCTCTCGCCGGGATGGCGGCGACTCTCCATTCGCAACGCGGTGAAGGAGCTCGGCGGCATCGCCGAGGCAGAGGCCGTGTTCGCCGATCCACACACGGCGACGATGGTGTGCTTGCAGCACAAGCTGCCGGCCGCCGACCTCGCGCGCATCCTCCTCGCCGGCGCGGGTGATCAGCCCGACACTGCGCACGCGGAGCTGACGGCAGCGCTCAAGAACCCCGAGAAGCGCGCGGATGCCGCGCGTGCGATCATCGGTCAGTATCCGTCCGACGAGCAGCGGCGCGTCACCGCCGGTCACATCGGCTACCTCCTGTTCGAGGCCGTCGCAGAGTCCAAGCTCGTGCAGCCGACCTTCCTCACCGAGTTCCCGCTCGCCGTGTCGCCGCTCGCGCGGAAAAACGACCGCGACGGGGCATTTTGTGATCGGTTCGAGCTGTTCGTGAACGGCAAGGAGATCGCGAATGGCTTCTCCGAGCTGAACGACCCCGATGATCAACGCTCTCGCTTCGTGGCGCAGCTGCGCGCCAAAGCGGTCGGCGCCGACGAGACGATGGACTACGACGAAGACTACTGCCGCGCGCTCGAGGTCGGCATGCCGCCGACGGCGGGCGAGGGCATCGGTATCGATCGTCTCGCCATGTTGCTCACCGGCCAAGCGTCGATCCGCGACGTCATCCTATTCCCCCTGATGCGACCCGAGTGAGCTCCACACCACCACCTTCGTACGCGCCCATCTCGCACAAGCGGGCGTGGATCGAGCTCGTCCTCGGCACCTTGATCGTCATCGCCGGCATCGTCGTCACGGTCACGTCGTTCGCGAAGCTCGGCAACCAGGAGGCCTCGGGCGGGCAGTTCATCACCGCGTTCGGCCCGGTGCTCGTGGGCTTCGGCGTGATCATGCACGCGCTCTCGGATCTCGCGGGCTACCGCTCGTTCGTCGCGTGGCGCTACTTGCTCGTCGCACAACCGAAGGTCACGAAGCAGACCAAGATCGCGCTCCTCGTCGCGTTCGCGGTCCGGATCGTGTGGTTCGTTATCAGCGATGAAGGCTTTGGCGCGACGTTCCTCGCGTACATGAATCCCGGCGCGAGTGCGAACGCGATGATCACCGCGATCACTTCGTCGGCGATCCCGATCATCCTCTTCTGGGGCGTGCTCCGTCACTCGCGTCCCGCGATGTGGTCGTTCCTGGTCGGCCTCGCCGTCGGCGTCGTGTGTAACGTCGTCATCAAGCTGATCGTGACGGGCAAGGCGCCGTTCCTCAGCGATCTCCAGCCGGAGACGCAGGTGCGCATCGTGTTCGGGCTCGGCATCGCGAGCCTCGTCGGCTGCGCGTTCGCCGGGCTCGCCACGTTCTTCGGTAGCCTGCGCGCGTTCTTCACGTTCTTCACCACCGTGCCGATCGGCGGCGTGTGGATCGGGACCGCGGCGCTCGTCTGCGTGCTCTCCGTGATGTCGGGCTTCGAGTCCGATCTGCGGGAGAAGATCCTCGGCTCCAACGCGCACATCCAGATCACGCGCGAAGAGGGAGAGTTCAACGATTGGCGCGCGGTCAAAGAGCGCATCGATCGCATCCCCGGTGTCGTCGCCTCCACGCCGTACGCCGTCAGCGAGGTGGTCATCGCCGCGCACAACAACGGCATGAACGTCATCATCAAGGGCATCGATCCCGAGACGGTGGCCAAGGTCACCGACCTCGTCTCGGATCTCGAGGACAAGAAGGCGATCGAGCGCCTCGAGCCGCTCGTCGAGGATCGGCGCGAGCTCGAGGTCCCGCAGACCAAGCACGACGAGGGCGCGATGGATCCCGCGCCCGACGATCTGCCCACGGCGGGCGATCCCATCGACTTCTCGTCGGCACCCGCGGCTGCGCCTCCGCCAGCGCGCGACAACCCGGACGACGTCGATCCGCCACCAGACGATCTGATCGTCACGGACGAGCTGCCGCAGGACTTCAGCGCGCCGCAAACCAGCGGTGGCACGCGCATCCTCGACCACGACTCGCTGCCGATCGACGTCGTCGACTTCCCCGAGTCCACGATCTCTCGTCGCACGCAATCGCTCCCCGGCGTCCTCGTCGGTCGCGAGCTCGTCAAGCAGACGCACCTCTACACGGGCGAGGAAGTTCGCGTGGTGTCGCCGCTCTCGGATCCGTCCAACCCCGACGCGACCGGCACGCCGATTCCATTCAACCGCGACTACCGCGTCGCCGGCGTGTTCTTCACCGGGATGTACGAGTACGACCTCAAGTACGTCTACGTCACGCTCGAGTCACACCAGGACTTCCTCGATCGCGGCGACACGATCGACGGCATCGAGGTGCGCATCGGGGATCCCGACGACACCGAGCGCTTCCTGTCGATCATCGGCAAGAACCTCGGGCCGGGATACCGCATCGTCGACTGGCGCGAGCTGAACCGCTCGTTGTTCTCCGCGCTCAAGCTCGAGAAGATCGCGATGTTCCTCGTCCTCGGCATCGTGATCCTCGTCGCGTCGTTCTCCATCGTCGGCAACCTGATCATGGTGGTCGTCGAGAAGGCGCGCGAGATCGCGCTCCTCAAGACGCTCGGCGCATCGAACTTCGGCGTGATGCAGTTGTTCTCGATCCAGGGCCTCATGATCGGAATGTTCGGCACGGTGCTCGGCATCGCGACGGGCCTCGTCGCGTGCTGGGCGGGACGTCGCTACGGCCTACCGCTCAACCCGGACGTCTATTACATCGATCGCTTGCCGATCCACGTGGACCCGCAGTCGGTGGCCGCGGCCGCCGCCGCAGGCATCCTGATCTCGATCGCCGCCACGCTATACCCGGCGCTCCTCGCCGCCCGCGTCCGCCCCGCGGCGGGCATGCGCCACTGAGCGACCGTCGGTGTCGGTGGCCGGCTAGATCGCTTGGAGCCCGAATGCGTCACCAACGTCCGGAATGCGTGAAAATCCATCAACTCCTGCACACCTGGGTCGCGTGAATCCGCCCACTTGTCAGATTCGCGTTCGTGGCACGCCGAATGCTGCGCATGCCGCCATGACGCGCGCGCTCTTGGTCGCTGCACTCCTGGTCGGGACCTCGTCCATCGCTGCCGCTGACACTCCGGTCGGGATCGGCGGCTACGCAGGACTTGGGATCGGACCGGGAGCGGGCCTCAGCTTCGACGGTGACGGTGTTCAGGAGGTGGGACCCGCAGGCCGGTCGGGACAGATCTTTGGCGGTATCCGCTTCAAGGGTGCGCCCATCCTCAGCCGCTTCGGTGTGGAAGCTTCGGCGACCGTGGGCTCGTTCGTGGTCAACAAGTCGATCGGCTACGACTCGCGCACGCTCGCGCTCGCTGCGAAGTACTCCCATCCGCTCGGCGGCGGCATGGACCTGTTCGGCAAGCTCGGCATCGCGCACACGAGCGCAAACACCGACTCCCTCGCGGCCACCGACGTCGATGGCGGGCAGGGGCTCATCGCTGTCGGTGCCGAGTACCGCATTCCGATGAAGGTGCAGCTGTCGGTCTTGATCGACTACTCGATCTACATCGGCTCGCTCGATAGCTCTCGCGGCTCCCTCGACGGCACGATGCGCTTCTGGAAGCTCGGCTTCTCTCTCGGCTTCTGAAGCGGAATGTCCGGGCGGTCGGGCTAGTTTCGCACACGAGACGACGGTCGCACCCGACGAGCCGCGCCTCGCCCGGTGAGCGCCGGGTGAGCGATCGCCTAGGCAACCGTCTTGGCTCGGCAATGGTCCCATCGCGCGTTGACACTCGCGTGGCCGCCAAGTAAGTTCCGGCGCCCTTAAGTGTCTGCGCCCTTTAGAGTTTCCCGAGTTACCCTGTGACTGATAAGCCCACCGCCGACGCTTTGGTGACTCCGATCCGTGGGCGTGGCGCGCGGATCGAGGTGAGTCGCCTCGGCAAGGCGTACCAGCACAGCGGCAAGGCGCTGCCAATTCTGTGGGACATCGATCTCTCGCTCGAGCCGGGCGACATGGTCGCTGTCGTCGGCGCGTCGGGCGTCGGCAAGTCGACGTTCCTCCAGATCCTCGGGACGCTCGATCTGCCGACGTCGGGATCGATCAAGTTCGATGGTGAAGAGCTCACCACGATGAACGCGACACGGCTCGCCGAGTTCCGCAATCGGCGCATCGGCTTCGTGTTCCAGTTTCACCACCTCCTGCCGGAGTTCACCGCTGTCGAGAACGTGATGATGCCGGCGCTGATCCAGCGCTATCCCGTCGAGCGTGCGCGCACGATGGCCAAGGACATCCTCGGGCGCGTCGGGCTCACGCATCGGTTGACGCACCGGCCGAGCGAGCTCTCGGGCGGCGAGCAGCAACGCGTAGCGCTCGCGCGCGCCATGGTGCTCGGACCGTCGCTACTCCTCGCCGACGAACCCACCGGCAACCTGGATCGCTCGACGGGCGAGGCGATCCACCAGCTGTTCCTCGAGCTCAACCGCGAGCGTGGCTCGACGCTGCTCGTCGTCACGCACAACCCGGAGCTCGCGTCGCTGATGCCCAAGCGCTTGCGCATGGTCGACGGCGGCCGCCTCGTCGAGGAGACCCACGAAGCGCATGGCGCGGAGCCACCGGCGCCGTCAGCGTCTGCGCGAATTGGTGCCGCGACCAGCGAACCCCGGACCGAGGAACGCGAGTCGAAGAGCGAAGAGGGAGCCGCTTCGTGATCCGTTTACTCCGCGCAGTCGTGATCGCCATGCTCTCCGTGGGCATCGTCGCGGCGCAACCGTCGCCGGATCCCACGGCGGATCCCACGGCACCCACCGCGGGCGTGACGCTGCAAGGCCGCGCCATCGAGCGCGTGCAGTTCCGCGGTAACCGCAAAGTCGAAGACGACGCCATTCGCGTCCAGCTCCTCAGCAAGCCGGGCACGCTGCTCGACTCCGCGAAGCTGCGCGAGGATCTCCGCGCGATGTGGAAGATGGGCTTCTTCGCCGACATCGACGTCGAGGCGGAGGTCGCGGCGTCCGGCGGCGTGATCCTCACGTTCGCGGTCAAAGAGAAGCCGTCGATCCGCAAGGTGCTCATCGCTGGCAACAGCGAGATGGGCCTCGACAAGATCAACGAGGTGCTCGATCTCGAGATCGACGCCATCGTCGACATCGGCAAGGTGAAGAAGAACCGCGAGAAGATCGCGGACCTCTACGTGCAGAAGGGCTTCTACCTCGCGACGGTGGACTACGAGGTCAAGCCGGTGAACGAGTCCGAGGTCGACGTGTGGTTCACCGTCGACGAGAAGGCCAAGGTCAAGATCCGCGAGGTGCAGTTCATCGGCAACAGCGCGATCTCCGACGACGAGCTCCGCAATTCGATCGCCACGCGCCGCGCGGATGCGCTCAGCTTCTTGAACGACTCTGGCGTGTACAGCCAGGAGGCGTTCGAGCGCGACCTCCTGCTCGTCAGCGCGCACTACTGGGACCGCGGCTACGCCAACGTAAAGGTCGGCACGCCGCAGCTTCGACTGTCGCGCGACAAGCAGTACATGTACCTCTCGATCCCCGTCGACGAGGGCCCGGTGTTCACGATCGGCTCGGTCAACTTCAAGGGCGATCTCATCGGCAGCGCCGAGGAGAATGCAAAGCGCGTCAAGCTGCGCCCCGGCGTGAGGTTCTCGCGCACGATGATCGCCGAGGATCGCGAGAAGCTCTCGAACTTCTACCAGGACCAAGGCTACGCGTACGCGAACGTCCTCCCGCTCACCAAGGTCGACCTCGCGAACCGCCGCATCAACATGACGTTCGAGATCGCACGCGGAAAGCGCGCGTACTTCGAGCGCATCAACATCCGCGGCAACTCCAAGACGCGCGACAAGGTCATCCGCCGCGAGATGCGCATCTCCGAAGGCGAGATGTTCAACAACACGAACCTCGAGATCTCCAAGCGCCGCATCACCGCGCTCGGCTTCTTCGAGAACGTCGTCATCTCCACCAAGCGCGGCAGCTCCGACGAGTTCGTCGAGGTGAACGTCGAGGTCAGCGAGCGTCCGACGGGCACGTTCCAGATCGGCGCGGGCTTCTCCTCCGTCGAGAACTTCATCGCGCAAGCGCAGATCTCGCAGAACAACTTGTTCGGTCGCGGTCAGACGCTCGCGTTGCAGGCGCAGATCTCGAGCTTGCGGCAGTTGTTCTTGCTGCGCTTTGTCGAGCCGTACTTCCTCGATACGAACTGGACGTTCGCGTTCGACCTCTACAACCAGAGCCGCGGCTTCGGCACGTTCTACCGCAACGCATCCGGTGGCACGCTCACGTGGGGCTATGGCCTCTCCTACGAAGCGCGCGCCTTCCTCACGTACAAGCTCGAGGACGTCAGCATCACCACCGGCTCGGGCGGTCTCACCAATCTCGGCGCGACGAGCGCACCGATCGAAGCGGCGAGCGTCGCCAACCTGTTCCGCGGCGGCGTGACGTCGTCGATTCGGGCGTCGCTGTCGTGGGACTCGCGCAACAACCGTCTGTTCCCGTCCGGCGGCTGGTACCACACGGTGTTCGCCGAGTACGCCGACAAGTACACGGGCTCGGAGAACAGGTTCTGGCGTTGGGGTGGCTTCGCGCGCCACTACCGCCAGCTGTGGGGCCCGTTCGTCTATCACGGCAACTTCGAGATCGGCTTCACCACGTCGACGGACCCGCTCGGCGTGCCCATCTCCGAGCGTTACCTCGTGGGCGGCATCTACGACATCCGCGGCTACGCGCCGCGCTCGCTCGGTCCCAAGCTCCTGACGCAGTCCCCCGGCGATCCCGGCAACGGCCTCGGCGAGCTGCCGCTCGGCGGCAACATGCAGCTCATCATCAACAACGAGGTCGAGTTCCCCCTGTTCAAGAAGGTCGGCATCTCTGGCGTGCTCTTCTTCGACATGGGCAACGCGTACAACCTCGAGAGTCGCTACTGCCCCGACCTGAAGCGCGAGAACTCGCAGACGTCGATCAAGTTCGATCCGTGCTTCCGTCCGGCGGACTCGCTCATCTATGGCATCCGCAAGTCGGTCGGCTTTGGCTTCCGCTGGTTCTCACCGATCGGCCCGCTCCGCTTCGAGTGGGGCATCCCGCTCGACGCACAGGATGGCGAAGATCCGTTGGTCTTCGAGTTCACCATCGGCAACTTCTTCTAGAAGTTCGACGGAGTTGGCGGTCCGATCACGACTTGAACATCGGGCTTGGACACGCGTCGAACTCATCGTATGAACCGCACGAGGTCCACATGAATCGCCTAGGAATCGTTGCTCTCGCTTGTCTCGGTCTGGGTCTGATGGCGTCGCCGCTGCTGACGGGAAGCGCCACCAGCGCGGTTCCCGCCAACCCGAAGATCGGCATCATCGACATCGAAGACACGTTGTCGACCACGCCGGCGGGCAAGCGCGCTAACGACGCGTTCGAGAAGACGCGTAAGGACAAGCAGGCCAAGCTCGACAAGCAGCAAGAGGACCTGAAGAAGGCCGACGCGGATCTCGCGAAGCAGCAAGCGGTGCTCAAGCCCGAAGCGTTCGCGCAGAAGCGCGCCGAGCTGGAGAAGAAGTTCGTCGAGCTGCAGCAGACGTACGTGAAGCTCGAGCGCGAGCTCGCGGGCGATCGCACGAAGCTCATCCAGGGGCTGCTCAAGCAGGCCACGCCGCTCATCGAGAAGATCGCGAAGGCCGAAGGCGTTCACGTGATCATCGATCGCGGCGCCACGGTGTGGTCGGACAAGACCGTCGACCTGACCGACAAGCTCAAGGCCGAGATGAAGTGACGTCCGTCTCGCCGTAGCGAAGCGGCGGCGATGTGAAATAGAGAGGGCGCGCTCGTGGTAGATCCGACGTCTATGTCGGAAGGCAGCGAGCGGCCCGCTAGTGAAACGATGAAGGCCGAGCAGATCCTGGGTCTGCTCCCTCACCGCTATCCATTCCTGCTCGTCGATCGCGTTCTCGAGCTCACCGACGACAAGATCGTCGCGCTGAAGAACGTCACGTTCAACGAGCCGTACTTCCAGGGCCACTTCCCCGGCGTGCCCGTCATGCCGGGCGTGCTCCAGATCGAAGCGATGGCACAAGCGGGGGGCCTCCTCGCGTCGCGCGTCGTGACGTTCGATCCCTCGACCCACGTCATGCTGTTCATGGCGATCGACGCGGTGAAGTTCCGCAAGGCGGTCACGCCCGGCGATCAGCTGATCATCGAGGTCGTGCCGCTGCGAAAGGGCAAGATCTTCAAGATGCGTGGCGAGATCAAAGTGAACGGGACGGTCGTCTCCGAGGCGGAGTTCCTCGCAGGGCTCGCCGAGAAGTCCAAGGTGTCGTGATGCGCGCGGTCGTCGCCCTCGGCTGTGCTTCGCTCCTCGCCGCGGCGTGCGGTAAGTCGACGCAAAAGCGCACCGATCGCGACGCCGCTGCGGTGCAGGTCGTCACGCAGGTGACTACCGATGGTGGCGCCGCCGCGCAAACGACCGACGAGGTCGAGCCCAACGACGGCGACGACACGGCGACAGCGCTCGCGCCCGGCGCGACCGTGCGCGCGAAGATCGAACCCGACACCGATGTCGACACGTTCAAGATCGCGGTCGCCGAACCGGGTGTGCTTTCCGTGGAGGTCTCGGCGATCGAAGGCGTGGACCTGATCCTCGAGGTGGAGGACGTCGGTGGAACGGTGCTCGCCAAGTCCGATCGCGGTGGGGCGCGCATCAAAGAGGGCGTGCCCAACCTCGGCGTGTCTCCTGGCACGTATCGCGCGGTCGTGAAGATGAACAAGGCGCCGCCACCGAAAGCGGCCAAGCCCAAGAAGGGACAGAAGGCGATCGATGCGGGCATCGAGGTCGTGCCCGCGCCGGTCTACGAGATCAGCGCGCGCGTAGCGCCAGTCGCACCCAACGCGGAGCGCGAGCCCGACGACGATCGCGGCACCGCGCTCGATCTCATCGTCGGCGATACCGTCACGGGCTTCGTGGGCTGGGCGGGCGATGTCGACGTGTGGAAGCTCTCGGTCGAGACGCTGTCCGAGAAGAACGCGATCGATATCGAGGTCAGCGCCGTCGAAGGTGTCGCGCTCTCGGTCGATGTCAGCGATGGCATCGGCAATCCGCTCGTCACACGCAAGGCTCCGCGCGGGCAGCCGCTCGTCGTGCGCGGCATCGTGCCGATCGTTCCCGACGGTGCGCCGCCGTTTCACTACGTGTCGATCAAGGGCGACAAGTCCAATCCCGAGACGCAGTACCAGCTGCGCGTGGTCGCGAAGGTCCCGCAGCCCGACGCGGAGATCGAGCCGAACGACACGCCCGAGAAGGCGATGCCAATTCCGCCGGACCGCACGATCGTGCACGCCGTGTTCACGCCAGGCGACGTCGATTGCTTCGCGATCCCGACCGACGCGAACCCGCGTACCGTCGACGTCACGGTCGATGTTCCGGCCGAGAGCGACCTCGATGTCGAGCTGCTCGTCGACGGCAAGTCCGTCGGCAAGGGCGACAAGAAGGGCAAGGGCGTGGTTGAGAAGGTGACGGGGCAGGTCCCCGCCAACGCGCGCGCGGTCATCCGCGTGAAGGGCACGGACGCGTCGGGCGAAGGGGCGTACGACGTGCAGATCGCAGAAGGTCCGCCCGCGCCCTGATATCGTCTGCGAGATGTCCTCGTTGGGGGGAGCGTGATCACGATCGAGAGCAGCCGCGCGCGCGCGACGCAGATCCTCGTCGTGCTCTCGCTCATCAACCTCGTGTCCTACGCGGCGCGCAATGCGCTGTTTGCCGTGTATCCCGATCTGAGCGCGCGCTACGACATCGACTACGCGCAGATCGGCTTTCTGCAGACGGTGTTCATGATCCCGCACGCGCTCGCGACGCTGCCGTTTGGCTGGGCAGGCGACGCGTACGATCGACGAAAGGTCATCGCGTTCGGCGTGGGCCTCGCGAGCGTAGCGGGTGCGCTCGGTGCGCTCGGCACGAGCTACATCACGCTGGCGAGCTCTCGCGCGCTCGTCGGGCTCGGGACCGCCGCGGTGGTGCCCGTCGCGAACTCGATCATCGGGCAGCTGTACTCGACGAACAAAGCGTCGCGCATCGCCGTGTTCAACCTCGGGCTGTTCCTCGGCGGCGTCGTCGGGTTCGGCGCGGGTTCGTTGCTCGGCTTTCCGTGGGTCGTGATCGCGCTCGGTGCGCCGGGCATCGTGCTCGCGCTCGTGATCATCAAGCAGCCCATCGCGACCCACGAGCGCACGACCGACGAGCCGGTGTGGACGTACGTGTTCGGCTTCACGCGGACGTTCCTCGTCGAGGCGCGCGCGCTGCTGCGCATCCGCACGCTGCGGTGGATCATGCTGTCGACGACCGCGATGGCGTTCGCGGCCGGTGGCTACAACGCGTTCATGCTCGAGTACCTGAAGAGCCCGAGCGGGAAAGGCATGAGCGAAGCCGCCGCGACGAACGTGCTCGTCATCGGTCTCTTCGGTGCTCTCGCGGGCATCATCGTCGGTGGGCGCGCTGCCGATGCGCTGCGCAAGAAGTACGTCACGGGGCGACTGTGGATGATCGCGATCGGCATGACAGCGTCGATACCGACGGCGAGCCTCGCGATCCTCGCGCCGCCGAACATCGCGATCTATGTCGCAGGGGTCGCGACGCTGTTCACGTTCTCGCTCTATCACGCGCCGATGGCGGCGACCGTCGACGACCTCGCGCCGCCCGGCAAGGCCGTCGCCGCGCAAGGGCTGGTCATCGGCGTGATGCACTTGGTGGGCACCGCGCCGTCGTCGTGGGCGCTCGGCGAGATTGCCGTGCGCACGGATCTCACGACGGCGATGTGGATCCCGACGGGGATTCTCGCCATCGCCGCGGTGGCGATGATGATGGCAACCCGCTCGTTCGCCACGGATCGACAGACCCGGTGAGCGCTTTTCGGTGGTGTTCGTCGTCGGGCGGATCGTAAGGTCCGCGCCTCATGCAGTCACGACTCGCTTTGGTCCTGCTCCTCGCCGCGTGCGGCAACGACTCCAAGCCCGCGCCCGCCATCGACCCTGTCGTGCTCGCTGCCGATGTCTCGCAGGCCGAGCTCGAGACGACGATCCAGGATCTCGTCGCGATGGGGACGCGCTACACCATGAGCCAAGGCGACGAACAAGCGCGCGACTACTTGGTCGATCGCGCCGAAGCGATGGGCCTCACCGCCGAGCTCGATCCGTTCCAGGTCACGAACCAGGTGGCGAACAACGTCATCATCAAGCTCCCCGGAACCAAGACGCCCGAGGTCATCTACATCTACTCGGCGCACTACGACTCCACGTCGAACCAAGCGATGACCAACGCGCCCGGCGCGGACGACAACGCGACCGGCGTGGCCGGCGTGCTCGAAGCCGCGCGCGTGATGTCCAAGCACAGCTTCGCGAACACGATCTGGTTCGTGTTCACGGCCGCGGAAGAGCAGGGCAGCCTCGGCAGCAAGCACATGGTGCGGTGGATCGCCGAGCAGGGCCTCACGGTCAAAGGCGTGATCGCGCCGGACATGATCGGCTACTGGCCGCAGGGCGAGAACGACGCGATGGACATCCTCGGCGACCCGGCGTCGAGCCACCTCGTCACTCACATGGCCGACGTCGCGACGCGCATGGGCGTGCCGCACAAGACGTATGTCGAGCACACGTACTGCTACGGCGACGATCACACGAGCTTTCAGGAAGCGGGCATCCCGGCTATCTCGCCGATGGACTGCGTCGAGGCGCACAACGTCGCGGGCTCGGGCGAGGACACGCCGCACTATCACAAGCCGAGCGACACGTTCGACACGCTCCACATGCCGTTCACCACGAAGGTCGCGCAGGTCATCGTCGCGACGCTCGCGGAGCTCGCCGAGCCCGTCGAGCCGGCGCGCAAGTAGCCCGGCTCGCGAAACCGGTGGCAGCGACGAGCTAGTGCTATAACGCAGCCATGCGTTTAGTCGCGTCGTGCGCGGTGTTGCTGATGGCATGCTCGGGCGGGAAGGGCCCGACGCAGACCCTCGACAAGTACGGCCGCGCGCTCAAGAACCACGACTTCAGCGAAGCGTACGATCTGATGTCGTCCAGCTTTCGCGGGAAGGTCTCGCGCGAAGACTACGTCCGCATGATGCGTGACAACCCACGCGAGGTCGACGAGACCGCCGATCGGCTGCGTGGCAAACGCGGCAGCATCGAGGTCAGCGCGGAGTTCGAGTACGGGCTCGGCGACACCATGCGCCTCGTGCAAGAAGGCGGCTACTGGAAGATCTCGACGAACCCACTCGGCTTCTACGATCAGACCTCGCCCAAGGCCGCGCTGCGATCGTTCATTCGCGCGTATCGACTCGAGCGATGGGACGTGATGCTTCGCTTCGTGCCGAGCGCGTATCGCGAAAAGATGGACGCCGAGAAGATGAAGCAGCAGTTCACCGGCCCCTCGCGTGAACAGATGGAGAAGCTCATCAACGATCTCGAAGCCAACGTCGACGAGCCGATCATCGAGCGCGGCAACGACGCACGGATGGCCTATGGCGACCGGTTCACGGTGGTTTTCGTAAAGGAAGACAGCGCGTGGAAGCTCAAGGACCTCGACTGAGCTCGGGTCGGGGGGATCGTACCGCTGGCTACTCGATCTTCCAGCTGTAGCGCTTCGCCTTGGTGACTAAGCTCCCTCTACGCCGTTTGTTGTCACCACGGTCCGCAAAAAAGTCAGGGCGCCGATTTGGTCCTCAACGTCGTGGCGTTGTTCATGAAACACCGACGACGAGTTGCGTTAGTGGGGGCGTCGTACCTCGACGCTGACAGGATCCGGTCGATCGATCACTGTACGATTTTGATCGTGTAGAAGTGGAGCCCTTTAGATTGTCATGCGTTAGAATAAGCCTGCGGGACTTAGTATCCAAAGGCCCGCAGGTTGCAGTTCTCGGGGCAGGAGCTACCAAGAGATTACGTAGTTAGAGTTGTCACTCTGAACGCTGAAAGGCGGTCCCCATGCTGGATCCCTGGATCATCGAAGAAATCCTGAAGAAGGAAGAGGAGCGTCGCAAGGAGCAGGAAGCTCCTCGGCCCGAGCTCCCAGTTCATCGTCCGCCGAGCTATGACCGCCCGGCCGTCACACCCGCACAGGATGAATCCGAGCGCGGTGTGATGATCATCGACATCTAACTACCCAACACGACAACCCCGACGGGTCCGGCAGCAATGCTGCTGGGCCCGTTCGCGCTTTCGGGAGTTCTTTCCCGTTCGAGGCGCGGCGCATGAGATAGATACCGCGCTGTGCCACGTCGCACCGGGCACCTGTTCACGATCCTGCTGGGTGTACTCGGCTGGTTGGTCGTGTTCGCGTTGCCGGTGTTCGGGATTTTACCGGAGCCGACTAAGACCGATCCGCTGTGGATCGCGCTCTTCGTCATCGTGATCCTCTCCGCGCGCGCGCTCGCGTTTCGGTTGGTGGAGGGCAGCGTGCTCTCGCTCGACTCCGCGTACTACGTGGCCGCTGCGATGTGCGTGGGTGCGATCGGCGCCGGTCGTCTCGTCGCGATCGCGCTCACGGTCGATGCGTCGCTGCGGCTGTACTACCGACGTCAGCGAGGTCGGAAAGATCCGGACGGGTGGTTCGCCGAGATCGGGTACGTCCTCTACTTCGGCGGCATGAGCGGTGGGCTCGTGGCGCTGTGCGGCTGGGTGTTTGTAGGAGGCGAACCGATCGCGCGCGAGCTCGACGTGATCGAGGTCGCCATTCGCGTGGTCGCCGTCGCTGCGATGCTGCTCGTCGCGCACTACGCACTGCAAGGCGTTCGGCTGCGACTGCTCGGTCGGTCGTGGCGCACCTACGTGAGCGAGCTCGCGCTGCCGGGCATCCTCTCGGAAGCGTCGCTCATGCCGATCGGTGTGGTGCTGGTGCTCCTCTACGATCCGCATCAACCGCTCGGGTTCTTGCTGCTGTCGCTCACGTACTTGCTGATCAACCTCGTGTTCTCGCGACTGTCGCGCGCGCGCCATCAACTGCAGGAGCGCGTGCACGATCTCGAGATCCTGACGGCGACAGCGCGACGCTTGTCTGCATCGCTGCAGCTCGAAGAGCTCGTCGAGGCGGTGGCCAAGGAGACGTGCAACGCGATTCCGGAAGCGGAGGCCGTCGCGCTCGTTCATCGGCGCAGTGGCGGCGAATCAGGCTTCGTGCTCGATGGCTACGATCGCGCGGGCGATCGCTTCTTTCGCCACGCGATCGCGGACCGGGAGGGCGCTGCGGGGTGGGTGATGACCAAGATCCAGCCGCGCCGCATCGACGACCTCGAGGCGACCGACGACATCGAGATCGATCGCACCGACGGCATTCGCTCGTGGCTCGGCGTCCCGCTCATGATGTACGGCGGGTGCGAAGGCGTCATCGCCGTGCAGTCGACGCAGGTCGGTGCGTTCCGCGCGGATCACCAGCGCCTGCTCGAGTCGCTCGGGTTGCAGATCTCCGCGGCGCTCCAGAACGCGCATCTCTACGAGCTCGCGATGGTCGACGGCCTCACCGGCTTGTTCATGCGTCGCTACTTCGACGCGCGCATCGAGGAGGAGATCGAGCGATCCAAGCGCTACTCGACGCCGTTCTCGGTGCTGATGATGGACGTCGACGACTTCAAGAAGCTCAACGACGATCACGGGCACCTCATCGGCGACCGTGTGCTCCGCGCGATCGCGAACTGCGTCAAGAGTCAGCTCCGCGGCGTCGACACCGCGGCGCGCTACGGCGGTGAGGAGATCGCGATGATCCTCCCGCGCAGCGACATGGTGGCCGCATACAACGTGGGCGAGCGTATTCGCGCGGCGATCACCGAGCTGCGGATCACGACCGATAGCGATCCGCCCAAGGTGCTATCGGTGACCGCGTCGTTTGGCGTGGCGTCCTATCCCGAGAGCAAAGCGCAGAGCGCCGAGGACCTGATCCGGCGCGCCGATCGCGCGCTCTATCGCGCGAAGAAGACCGGCAAGAATCGCGTCGAGCTCTATTGGAGCGACGAGTCCGGTCCCGTGCGAGTCTCGACGTCCGAGATGGCCCCGCTAGAGTGAGCAGGGAGAGAACCCGGAGCGACGATGACCGACGAACGCAAGAAGGCGGAGCGCAAGGTGGGCTGGACGCGGCTGTGGACGCGCGCGAAGCAGATCGTGACCACGGATCCCACGGGCTCGGACGAGGACGACATGGTCGTCGACGAGGAAGCTGCGAGAGTGCTCGCCGCGCAAGCGGGACGCCTCAAAGGCGGCCTCGCCAAGGTCGCGCAGCTCGCCGCCTACGATCCGGGCGCCACGCTCGGTGGTCGCAGCGGCGCCACGGCCGCAGCGCGTGCGGTGCTCGGAGGGCTCTGGGATCGCGCACCGGCTGTCTCTGCGGGAGCGATCGCGCGCGTGATCGAGGAGGATCTCGGCAAGCCGCCGCAAGCGCTGTTCGCGCACTGGGATGTGAGCCCGCTCGCGTCCGCGTCGCTCGGCCAGGTGCACGCCGCCAAGCTGCACGACGGCACGGACGTCGTCGTGAAAGTGCAGTATCCGGGCGTCGCCGAGGCGTTGCGCGCGGATCTCGACGACGAGGCCTTCGTACGCAAGCTCGCGGGCGCCGAGGTCGGCAACACGCTCGACGACGACGCGCTCGAAGCGCTCTCCACCGCCGTGCGCGGCGAGCTCGATTACCGTGCGGAAGCCGCCGCGATGACCACCTTCGCGACGGCGTGGACGAACCATCGCGTGCTCCGCTTCCCGCGTGTCATCGGCGATCTCTCGTCGACACGCGTGCTCACCATGACGCGCGCGAAGGGTAAGACCGTCGTCGAAGCAGGCGGCATCGCGTCGCCCGACATTCGCCGACAAGCCGCGATGGGCATCTTCGAGGTGGCGTGGGGCTCGCCGCTCGCGCACGGCCTGCTCAACGCGGATCCCAACCCGGGCAACTTCCTCGTCGACGAACAACCCGACGGACACGTCCACGTGTGGTGCCTCGACTTCGGCTGCGCGTTCGCAATTCCGGACGCCGTTCGCGATGCCGATCGCGAGATCTGGTGGGGCCTCCTCGACGATGACAACGCGTCTGCAGCGGAGCGGTTTCGTATGGGCCTCGCGCGATCGGGGCTGCTCGCGCGCGCCGACCTGCTCGCATCCACCGCGCATCGCGAGTGGGAGCGCCAACTCGCCGCGCCGATGATCACGCACGGCGAGTTCCACTGGTCCGCGCGCTACGCCGCCGACCTCGCCGAAGCCACGCAGCGCGTGCTCGCGCTCGGTGGGTTGCACCTGCCGGCGAAGCTGCTCCTCCTCTGGCGTCAGCGGCTCGGCGCGGCTGCGGTGATCGGAATGCTCGACGCTCACGCACCGTTTCGGCGCGTGCTGATCGATCTCATCGGCAACGGGCGCCGAGCGCTCCGCTAATAGGTGTAGCGAAGGTAGAGGCGCGAATCGATCGCCTGCACGGGCGCGCCATTCGGCGGCTTGAACTGCGGCAGGAAGAACCAGTCTCCGGCCAGACCGATCGCGTAGTGACGGTTCTCGAGCTGGTACTCGAGGCCCGCGCCTGCTTGGAACATGAGCGTGAACTGTTCGTCGGGCTCCGTGATCGCGACGCCGATCTTGCCGAGGATGTTCGACGAGATCATCGCTGCGCCGGCGCCGCCCTCGACGAAGAGCGCGACACGACCGACGCGCCCGCCGAGGCGGAGGTCCGCGGCGGAGCGGTAGAGCTGGAACCACTCGCCCTCGGGAGGGGCCGGGACCGTCGCCTCGTGACTCGACGCGCCGATCTGGATGCCGAACGAGAGGAACGAGAACAGATCGCGACCGACGCGAACGCCAAGGCCCGGACCCACGGCGGCGTGGCGCGACGTGGCGGGGAGAAAGGTGACGGCGCCGAGGCCGCCTTCCGCATACCAGCCTTGCGACGCGGGACGCGCCTCGGCCGTGCTCGCCGTCGCGATCGTGGCGACGGTGACCGCCGCGATGATTCCCCGGATCATCTAGCGCTCAGCGTATCACGGAGGTGGCGTCGCCGCGGGCATCGCCGTGTAGTAACCGTTCTCGGACGCGTACGGATCGGTGTACTGCAGCTCGTCGGCGGGCGCGTCGAAGAACATCATGTTGATGAGCTTGCCGCGGACGTCGCGCACGCGAACTTGATACTCGAACACCATGTGGCGATCGGGGTTGAAGACGAGATCGAGGCGCAGCATGCCGGCGAACGCAGCACGGGGGAACGTCACGCCGGTCGCTTCTTGTGGAAGCGCTTCGCCGTCCTCGTCGAACATCACCTCGGTGAGCTGCGCGAACTCGCGATCGTTCTTGGCGATGGTGAAGCGGGCGCGGAACGGGTTGATGCGACCGCGCGTGATCTGATCGAGATCGATCGCTGCTTCGCGCATGTCGTCTTCGGTGAACAGGCCCGAGATGCGGCCATTGGCGGGGACGTCGAGCGGGATGTCACCGGTGAGGCCCGGCGTGGGTGGCGCTTCGTCGTCTTCGCTGAGGACGACGAGCTCGGGATCGTACTCGTAGAACTGGTTGGCGCCGTTGATCTGCATCGTCGCCTTACCATCGGAGTCGGTCAGGTTGCGGATCGTCCACTCGACGGAGATCTCGATGTCGCCGACGCGGATGTAGGGCACCACGACGTCCGCGGGCATGGTGGCTTGGAGCGCCTCGCGGTCCTCGATGTCGTCCATCGTCTCGGTGTTGATCGGCAGCACCACCGACGTCTTCGCCGGGACACGCTCGCCGTCCATGTCCACCTCGAGACCGGCCTCGAGCTTCGGGCCGTCGGTTCCTGGCGGGAGATAGATCGGGTTGTTGGTACAGCCGACGAGACCGGCGAGCGCGAATGCCGTGAAGAGGTGTTTCGTCATGGCTAGCCTCCCTGCGTGAACACGAACGGATAGTTGACGATGGCTCCGCCCTTGGCGGGGAACTTGAGACGCATGATGTTGCCCTTCACGCAGCTCTCGACGCCGTCGTTCTTGAGCGTGCCGCCGTTGGTCCGCGCGCTCTTCACCGTGCCGCCCGCATCGATCACGAAGTTGATGACGAGCTTGCCGCCGATACCGGGCGTGCGATTGAGCTCCTTCTGGTAGCAGGCACGGAACACGCCAGCGCGCGCTTTCACGACGCGATCGATCTCCTCTTTGGAGAGGCCCGAGAAGTCACCCGACGCCTCCTCGATCTTGAGCGCGATCGCTTTGGGCGCCGAGCCGTGGCAGTTCTCGCCGACACAGTTGCCGCCCGGACGATCCTTGCCCGTATCGATCTTGCCCTTGTTGCTGACGAAGTCGCCCTCGACGTTGCCGCCGCCGCCGGAGCCCTTGCCCTTGCTGCCGCGCGTGGTGCCCGTACCGACGCCATCGCCGACACCCGAGCCCGAGCCGGGACCAAATCCGATCGAACCGCGCGTGAGCGTGTCGCCCTTGATGCCGGTGAACTTCGAGAGGCTCGTCGACAGGTTTCTGTCGATGATGTTGTCGAGCATCTTCTTGTTCTTGTCCTCGAAGAACGCGACCTTGGGTGGCTCCGGCGGCTCGTCCTTCGCGTTGGGATCGCGCGCGCGTTCCTTCTCGCCTTTGCCGCCAGCGGCGCCTTCATCGTTCTTGGTCGCGGTCTTGAGGTTCTGCTTGTTCTCGTTCTTGGCCGCGGCCTCCTGACCGCTGACCTTACCGACGGTGGGCGTGGGCTTGTCCGGCTCGGGAGGTGGCTCCGGATCGAGGCGCGTGACGAGGTAGTTGCCGGTGAGCGACTTCGGTCCCGGCCACGTGAACGGGCTCTCGCCGGAGTAGAGCTGGTACGTCATGATCAGCACCGCCGCGTGCAACATCACGCTGAACGCGAGCGATGCTTGGGACTCGCCGTCCTGCTTGTAAGCCCAGTATGCGAGGCCGCCGCAGATCATCGCGAGCGTCGAGATGCCGGCGCCGCGGAACACGGCCTCCGCCATCTCGATCTTCGATGTCCACCAGAACAGCCACGTCAGCACCGCGCTCGAGATCGCGTAGCCACCGACGCCCGCGAGGAGCACGGGCTTCGTGAAGAACACGGGAGCTTCTTCGACGGGGACGAACTGGAAGAACAGCTTGTAGTCGCCCGACTCGTCGAGATGGACGACGCCCCAGTCCTTGCCGCTGATCGGTGTCGCGCGGAATCCGCCGGGACCGTCGCCCTCGTTGTTGCGATGGACGAAGTCCGAGACGTCTTTCTCCTCCCCGTCGATGCAGATCGTGCCGCCCATCCGCTCGCCGAGCGTGAGCAGATAGCCGCGGTTGCCGGGCCTCACGACCGCGAAGTCCGCGGGGAGCCCGAGCTCGGGAATCGTGAACGTGGAGCGTCCCGTCGAGCCGAGCGTGATCGCGCGCGGCTTGTCGCTCACGACGTCGGACATCACCTCGTCGTGCCAGATCAGCGCCGTTCGCAGCGCCATCGTGCTCACAGCTGCTCTTCCTCCAACGACCGCACCATGTGCGGAATGAAGGAGCGCTTCTCGAGGCTCGCGCGCTCGAGCTCTTCGTTGGCGCGCTCGAGGAAGTACAAGAGCTGCGGCGAGCGCATCCGACCATTCAGGTCGAGCGCCGTGAAGTCATAGGTCTTCGGCTTCGCGCTCTTTGCAGCCTTGGCATCCGCTGCCGACTTCGCGTCCGACGTGGGATCGGCGGGTGCGGTAGGAGCGGGCGCGTTCGCCTTGTCGCCCTTGTCGAGGCCCTTGTTCCTGGGCTGACCCACGGCGGGTACGACGAGAGCACACACCATCGCCGCACTTGCGGCCAGCCGCCCCCACGAGGGGGCTCCGAACCTCGATCCAATCATGGGATTTTGAGCTCCTTCCGTTTCTCGTCGGCGGCAGTCCGCTTGGCGTGGTTGCCAGGTGCTTCTTGCAGATAACGCTCCAGCTCCGACTTCGCGCCAGCCAGATCGTTCTGAAAGTCTAGCTTGAGGACGAACACGTTCCAGATCGCATCTGCGCGCGCGGTGCTCCGGCGCGGCGCCTCTTTGATCACCTTGTCCCACGTCTTCTTCGCTTCCGCGAACTGCTTCATTCCGCGCTGCGCGACGCCGAGCGACACCTGGGCCGCGTAGTCATCGGGACGCTTGTCCACGACGATCACGAGCTCGGTCTTCGCGCGCTCGTAGTCTCCCGCGTCGAGGAGCACGGACGCCTTCGAGTACCGAGCGTCGACGTAGTTCTCGTCGATCTGCACCGCTTGCTCGAAGCGCTGGAACGCCTCCTGCGCCTTGCCTTGCTTCATCGCGAGGAGTGCGAGCGCGTTGTAGATCGCGGCGTCTCGCTTGCCGCCTTCCTTGGCTTTGAAGTCAGCCTCGTCGAGCTCGAGCGCCTTCACGAGCACGAGCTGCGCGAGCTCCGGCCGCTTCTGCGCGATGTAGATGAGGCCGAGCTCGGTGTAGATCCGCGCGTTGATGCCGGAGAGCCGGACCGTGTCGCGCAACACGCTCACCGCGTCGTCGTAATCGCCGAAGTCGCGCAAGAGCGATGCGAGGCGCGCGGCAGCATCGCGGCGGATCGGGTCATCCTCGTCGGTCCCGCGTAGCGCCGCTTCGTAGTCCGCGCGCGCGTCCTTCTTGTTACCCGCGCGGCGATTCGCTTCGGCGCGCGCGAGCAGCGTCTGCACGTCGTTCTTGTTGATCGCGAGAGCGCGACCGAACGACTCGATTGCCGCCTGATCCTCGCCGTCACGAAATGCGATCACGCCGAGGTTGTAGTGCGCCTCCCACAGCTTGCTGTCCTTCTCGAGTGCTTCCTTGAGACGACCCTTCGCCGTGTCGGTCGCGTCGGGCCCGCCCAGACGGAGCGCGCGCATCGCGGACTCGAACTGCTTCATCGCGGCGGGATTGACCGGATCGAGCTTGGGCTTCGGCTGCTTTCCACCGGGCGCGATCTTCGGCGACGAGCCACACGCGGTGGCGAGCGCGGCAACGAGAAGCAGCGACTTCATCGCACCACCTCCGTTTGATACGCGGGCACTGGTGGTCGGTCGCCGATGCGCTCCTTGCTGCGTGATTCGCGCTCGGGTGGATACTTGTCGGCGGCGAGGCGGCCGAGCGCTTCACGGATCTTCGCCGTGTACTCGTCGTACACCTGCATCTGGATCGCCTTCTGGTACGCAGCGCCGAACGCCTGGACCGCTTTGTCCTGGATGTCGACGACGTACGCGTCGAGCGCGTCGCGATACGCCTGCGCTTGCTCCTCCGAGAGGCCCTTGGGAGTGGACGCGTTCACGAGTGACTCGGCGAAGCCGTCGTAGACCTGCCCGATGCGGAACAGCGCGGCGGTGGCCCACTTGAGATCCTGATAGTCGACGACCGACGCGTAGACCTTCTCGGCATCCGCGAGCAGCTTGCTCTTCTGCTTGAGCGCCTTCTCGAGTTGCTTGGGGTTCACGTCGAGCGTGACCTTCTCGTACTCGCGGAACACGAGCTCGCCCTCGATGTAGCGGGCCTCGGCGGCCCACGTCGTCGCGGCCTTCTTCTGATCGCCCGAGAGCGCCTTGTACACGCGCTGCGCGGTCGCGAGCTCTTCCCGCGCATCCTTGAGCTTGCCGTTCTTGAACGACATGCGCCCCGCGCGCGTGTACGCCTCGACGACGCGCTTGCCCGTCGAGCGATACACGCGAGCGTAGTCCTCGTACGCCTTGTGCGCCGGACCTTCGTCGCCTGCGTTCTCGAGGACAACGCCGATGTTGAACGCGACATCGGGGGCGTCTTTGCGCTCGCGGAACTTCTGCGAGTACTCCTTGTAGTGCGCGATCGCTTCCTTGTTCTGGCCGAGGGCCTGGCGCAAGAGGCCCGCGTTGAACAGCGCGTCGGCCGAGCGAGAGCCCGTGCGGAACTTGGTCCACACGAGCTCGTACGCGTGCGCGGCCTTGTCGTAGAAGATGGCCTTCTCGTAGACCTGCGCGGCGGTGAACGCGGCCTTCTCGCCGATCTCGGGGTTCTTGTCGCCGTACTTGTTGGCGATGTCGAGATAGATCTCGGCCGCCTTCTCCGGCTGCTTGGCCTTCTCGTACATCACGCCGCCGTTCATCAGCGCTTGCGACGCGATCTTCTGATCCTTCGTCTCCTTAGGGATGCGCAGGTAGAACGTCGCGGCTTGCTCGTACTTGCCGGCCTCGGCGTACTTGTCACCGGACTTCTGGATCGACTCGACGATCAGGCGATCGAGGCGCGCTTGTTGTTCCTTGTCCGAGAACGCCTTCGCCTTCTTCAGCTTGCGCGCCCAGTTCTCGATGTTCTCGTAGTCCTCGGCCTTGTTGAGCGCCGACAGGATGCGATCGCCGGCGGGACCCGCGTTGGGATCGTCGGGATACTTCGTGACGATGACGCCGAAGCGCTTGATCGCCTCGTCGTACTCGCCGTAGTCGTAGAACATCTGCCCGTTCTTGAAGATCACGCCGACGAGCGCTTTGTCGGCGGGGAACAGCGTCGCGTACAGGTCGATGGCTTCGCCGAACTTCTTGTCGACGGGGAACAGCGCTTTCTGCCCGGGCGTGGGCTTGGGACGCGCTTTCTCGTAGGCGGCCATCGCGTTCAAGAGCGCTTCCTTGTGCAGCTTGCCGACAGGCGCGCTCTTGCCGACCGCGAGGTATTCGTCGCCGGCCTCCTCCGTCTTGCCCAACTTGAAGAACAAGATGTCGGCGCGGTAGTAGCGAATCTCCGTCGACTTCTCGGTCGCGGTTTTGCCCACGCCGAACGCCGCGAGGTACTGCTCGTAGGCGGCGGCCGCGCGACCGTAGAGGTTCACGTTGGCCTTCTTGTCGGTCTTGTCGCGACGCTGCGCTTCGGCGTGCATGTTCATCGCCGTCACGCGAACGAGATCCTCGGTGGTCTCGAGCGAGCGCTGCAGCGCATCGCGGTTGCGCTGCGCTTTGGCCCACGCCGTGTTGGGACCGAAGTTCGTGAGCAGAACACCGATCTCTTCTTGCGCGCGCTCGATGTCGAGTGCGCTGTTCCAGTTCTGGATGATGGAGCGCTGGAACTCGGCAGACTTCAGCGCCTCGGGATCCATGCGGATCAAGAAGCGATACGCGTCGCTCGAACGGTCCCACTCGGCCTGCGCCGCGTAGCTCTCCGCGACCTTCACCATGACGTCGCGCGAGTACTGCTCGCCATCGATCGAGACGAGGAAGTCGAACACTTCCTTCGGCGAGATGGATCGGTCCTCGGTGAACACGACGACGAGGTACTCGAGTGCCTCTTCGCGGAGCGAGGCGCTTCTGCGCTTCTGCGCCTCCGTGCCTTCGCGCTCCTGCTTGTAGGCGCGATCGAGGACCTTCTTGAACTGCCTGGCCGCTTCGTTGCTGTTGCCGAGCTTCCACTCGCACCACGCGACCTTGAACATCGCGAGGTCCGCCGTGGCGGCCGTCTCGCCGACATGCTTGTACGCATCGCGTGCCTGGACCCATTCGCCCTTCGCGAAGTAGTGCTCGCCGACCATCATCCACGAGTCACCGAACAGCGAGCTGTCCGGGTACTTGTCGATGACCTCTTGGAAGCGTCCCATCGCTTCGTCCTCGCGGCCGTCCTCCTTGGCCGCAAAGCCGATGAGGTACGTCACGAGATCCATGCGGCGGAAGCTCGGATACTTGTCGTGCAGCTCGAGGTAGAGGGTGGCCGCCTCCTTGAGATCGATGCGCGGCTCCTTGGGCTGCACGCAATCGACCTTGGTGTTGGCGCACTTCTCGACGGCGCGACCGAACTCTTCCATGCGGACGAGGAACACGCGCCGTGCCTCTTCCCACAAGAGCTCGGCGAGCTTGAACATGCCCTCGGCGCGCGCTTCACCCGTCGGCTTGCTGTCGAGGAACCCGCGCAAGAGACCGATCGCTTCGAGGCGCTTCTCGTCGCGCTTCTTCTCGGTGGAGCTCAGGAGCTTCTTCAGCTCTTCGTTCAGGACCGGCGCCTCGGGGGAGGGCGGTCGCTTGCGGATGTACAACTCGGACGTGGGGCCGCGCGAAGTGGACGAGGTGACGTCCTTCATCGGCGCGGCGTCGCCCAGCGCGAGCGTCGGTGCCAAAACGAGAAGGAGAAGGCTCTGCCGGACGGTCTTCATCGCCACCCCTTGTACTCGTCGGCCCAGTACTCGCCTTGCCACGGCCAGTACTCCTCGTCGTCGGCGATCATGCTCGCGTTCCACAGCTTGCCGATCAGCTCCTCGGGGAAGCGGCCCGCGGCGAGGTCTTGCACCTCGATGTCGAGCTTGCGCTTCTGTCCGATGATGGCGTCGATCTTTCCGAGCTTCGCTTTGTCGAGCACCTTGCGGGTGTCGTTGTAGAGACGCTCGATCGCGCTCTGCGCGAGCTTGTCGCCGGCTTGCTCGAGCTTCTCGAGGAGCGCGTGCGTGGCTTTGTCGAGGCGCCGCGCTTCCCCGAGGTCCTGCTCGAGCAGCGGGCGAATGCCGGCCGACGCCTCGGTCGTCACCGCCTTGGCCGCGGTGTCTGCTGCGGCGACCGCGCTCGCGAGCGCCTTCTTGTTCTTCTCGGCGAGCCCCGCGAGCCGCTTCTGTTCCTCGGCGGCGATGTCCGCCGGGATGTTGCCCTCGCGCTTCTGGCGAAGGAGCTCGTTCTGCGACTCCGCGATGCGCACTTGCAGCCGGCGCAGATCCTCGACCAGAGCGTTCGCATCGGCGAGCTGCTCTTGCTCGAGCGTCGCCCCGGTCGAGATGGCCACGACCTTCTTCTCGCCGACCTGCTTGCCGAGGTTCTGCCACTGGCGAACCACCGCGGGCGCGTTGTTCGCGAGCTCGGTCATGCCGACGATCGCGTCGTTCAGGCGGATGAACTTCGGATCGAGACGGAGCAGGGCGAGCACTTCCTCCGTCGGCGTCTGCGGCTTCTGCGTACCGACCTTCTTGCCCGCCTCGAGCCCCGTGTATTTCACCTCGCGATAGCGGGTGAGGGCCTTCGAGAACAGTTGCTTGCGCAGCGATGGATCGCGACGCGCCTTGTCCATCTCGTCGACGATGGGCTGCAGCTTCGCGACGAGGTTGTCGTACCACTTCTGCGAATCGCTGAACTTGCAGTCCGCGAGCTCGACGTAGCCCGCGAGCAGCGATGCCTCGGGCCAGTTTGGCGACGACGGGAACGTGTCGAGGAACTCCTTCACGAGGTCGCGCGCCGTGGGGAGCTCGCGCTTCTGGTACATCGACCACGATGCTTCGAACAGCGCGTCGGGCAGGTACGCGGAGTCGTCGGGGATCTGGAAGTAGTGGTAGTACGCGTCGTCGTACTCGCTGTTCTCGTGCGCGATACGACCGAGGCCGAGGCGCGCGAGATCTTTGATCGTGAAGTAGCGCTCGTCGACGACGAAGGTGAACTTGTCGTCGTCGGGCGTTGCCGCGACTTCGCACATCGCTTCCGCAGACAAGTCGTACTCGCCGCGGCGCGCCTTGATCACGCCGCGCAAGTAGATCGCCGACGAGTACAAGCGGCTCTTCTTGCTGATCATCACGAGCTCGCCCTCGGCGTCGGCGAGCTTTCCCGCGTCGTACGCGGCACGGCCGCGCAAGTAGCTCCGCTCGCCGGCGGCCGAGACCGGAATCGTCTCGTTCGTCTTCACGCTCTCGATGCGCGCGAGGACACCCGCGTGATCGCGCGTCTCGAGCGCGATGTCCACGGCGCGGCGATGCGCGGGACCCCAGTACGGCGCACCCGGACCGCGCGCGAGGATCTGCTCGATGGTGTCGAGCGCTGCGCCGTAGCTGCCGGCACGCGCGAGCGCGACGGCGAGGTCGTACTCGGCGTTCTGGAACTCCACGAAGTCGGTGAACGCGCTGTAGCGCGGCGACTTCACGATCGCGTACAGCGCGACCGCGGCGTTCACGAACGTCTTGTCGCGCAGCATGTTCTCGGCGATCTGCAGCTCGCGCTTGAGCGTGTCGAGGTTGCCGCTCTCGACGTCGACGAGCTTGGTCGCTTCGAGCGCTTCGAAGTACTTGATCAGCGGATCGTCGACACCTTTCGGTGCGGTCGCAGCCTTCGCGTTTTCTGTGGGCGGATCCTGCGCGAGGGCAGGGGAGCCCCAGAGGGCGACGGGCGCGACGAGCGCGACGAGCGCGGCGGCGTGCAGCCGCTTCACTTCTTGCCACCCTTCACGCCGCCCGCATCGGCCGCGCGCGCGACGGTCTTCACGGCGACGTCGATGCCCAAGCCGTACGACCCATGCTCGCTCTTCTTCCACTCGTACGAGATGTCGCCAGCGTCCTTGGCCTTCGCCGCGACGACGAGGTCCTTGCCGGCGACCGCCTTCACGACGATCTGCGACTCGGTGACGGACGTGAACGAGTCGTCGTCCTTGCCCGTGGCCTCGACGCGGAACGTGATGAGGTGGCGGCCCGGCGCGACGTACCCGTCGAAGCGGATGCCATCGTCGCTGGCGATCGCGCCCGTCGCGTCTTCATACACGCTCGCGCCGTCGAGGCGGATCGTCGCCTTGGCCGGGTTGTAGTAGCGCGCGGTCGTGTACGTCAGGCGGATCTGGATGCGCGTCGAATAGAGCTGGCTCGCGACGGTATTCGCGCGCGCGCGGCTCTTGAACAGCTCGTCGCGCAATTGCAGATACTCCTGGCGAAGCGAGTCGACGTCCGCATCACCGGTCGCGGCGGGCTCGTCGGTCGGCGCCTCGTCCTCGCTCGCTGCCGTGGTCGGATTCGCGGCTCCACCACCCGCACCGCTTCCGGTGCCAGCTCCACCTTGGCCACCACTGGGCGATGGCGCGAGGTTCGCGTTGGCCGGAACAGGCGTGGTGCCTGGTGCGGTCGGTGCAGGCTCGGGCGTCGGCGGCTCCGCGGGTTCGTCGACCTTCGCGGGCTCCGCCTTCTTCGCCTTGGCCTTGGTCTTCGGCTTCTTCTTCGGACCGGCGATCGCGAGCGCGGGGACGAGCGCGATCGCGACGAAACACCACCGGCGAAGCGAAGCAGAGCGAGACAACATCGACATGGCGAATCCCCCAAACGAGTATTGAACCGACGGGGCGGTGAGCGCCCGGTCTCAATTGCTGAACGGCAGAAACAGAGAGAAGCCTGCGGTGATCGCGCTGTCGTTGACCAGGAACCGTTCTTCCAGGAGCTCCTGGCGGAACGTTCGGTTGCGAGCATCGACTCGGAACGCGATCGCCTGACCGAGGAACAATCGTATGCCAAAGCCGAGGACACCGGCGGCGCCTCGACTGGTCTTCGAATCCACCACGCCGACTCCGAGATCCGCGTGGAGGTCGAAGTGGACGATGGAGCCGCCGAGTCGCAGCTTGCCGTACACCGGGCTCCACACGAGGAGGGACTCGGCGAAGAGCACGCGATCGTACGTGTCGGCGAGCACCACGCCTCGCTTGTCCTCGATCGCGCGAATCAGGTCCGCGTTCGCGTGCGTGTACCAACCGGCGAACTCGACCGCGGTCTCGTCGGTCATGTGATACGTGTACGAGCCGCCGACGATGTACGTGCCGGAGAGCAGGTCGCTCGCGTAGTAGCCGCCGTTCGCCGTGATCTGATGGCGGCGCGCTTTGACGAACAGACGATCCACGGCGCCGCGGCGCTTGCGCTTGATCGCGAGGCGATCGGCGATCTCTTGATCGATGCAGATCGCGGTGGAGCCCGGCGGCTTCTCGGTCGGGTCATCGCTGCTCGCCGCGACGGTCTTCTTGCGGTCGGCCACCTTGTCGATCGGGCGATCGCCGTCTTCGTCGGCAAAGGCGGTCGCGCAGAGCAGAAGCGATGCGATGACGACGATGCGCTTCATAGGCCAGTCGGGATGTAGAGCGCGAGCCCGACGGTCGCGACGAGGTTGTTGGTGTAGCGAGTCTCGCCGGCGGCTTCTTGCACGGCCATGAGGTCGCGGAGGTCGAAGCGAATGGTCAGCGCGCGCGTGACGAACAGATCGAGCGCCATCCCGGCATCGAGCGCGATGCCTTGCACGGCGTCGTGAAACTGTCGGCCCGCGCCCGCGAACACCATGAAGTCCGCGTGCACGATGCCGCCGCCCATCTTCATCTTCGCGTGGATCGGCGACCACAAGAAGTGACCCATCGCGACGTACGACATGCCCGGCGTGAAGCGGTTGTCGCCGAAGAACTTGTCGAGCGGCGCGTCGAGATCGAGCGTGAGCGGGACGAGATCGAAGCTCGCGTCGATGCCGAGATCCTCGGTGAACCAGTAGCCGAGCGAGCCACCCGCGATCCAACTCGACGACATCATGTCGCCGCCGTACAGACCGCCGTGTGCGAGGAGGACGAGCTTGTTGTCCTTGCGGAAGTCACGCTTCTGTACGCCGCGCGGCTTCAGTTGCTCGCCGAGCTGATCGCGGATCGATCGATCGAGACACGACGGCAGCGGTGCGTCCGACGGCTTCGCGGGCTTCGCCGTGGAGTCTTTGTCGGCGGCAGCGACCTTCGGCTGCGCGTTCGCGGTAGCGGCTGCGCAAACGACAGCACACGCAACAAGTGCGATTCCCCCGATCGAACGCGGCACTGAGATCACGGTAACGTGATTAGAGACGTCGAACAACTCGACGACACAGGAGCCATGTCACCACCTTGGGGTGTACGATTTCGCCGATGGAGCACTTGACGGGGACTCGGATCCGGCGCGAGGCAACGCCGGCGACGGTCAATCTTCGTCGATGCAAGCTCGTCGTCATCAAGGGCGCGCAGCGCGGCACCGAGTTCGTCGTCGCGGGGGATGTGTTCCGTGTAGGCAAAGCGCCCGAGAACGACCTCGTGCTCGCCGACGAGACCGTGTCTCGCGTGCACTTCGAGATCGCGCGCGATGCGAAGGGCTACCTCGTTCGTGACCTGAAGAGCACGAACGGTACGTTCCTCGACGGCGCCGAGGTCAAAGAAGCGTATCTGCGCGCGGGCTCGGTGATCGGGCTCGGCGCGTGCGAGCTCAAGTTCACGCCATTCGAAGAGCGCATCGAGATCCTCCCGAGCGAGAAGGAAGAGCTCGGCGAGATGGTGGGCAAGTCGCCTGCGATGCGCGAGATCTTCGGCCTCGTCGAGCGCATCGCACCCACCGACGCCACCGTGCTGATCGAAGGCGAGACCGGCACGGGCAAGGACATGATCGCGCGCACGCTGCACCAGCTCTCGCCGCGCGCAGACCGGCCGTTCATCGTCGTCGATTGCGGTGCGGTCGCGGGTACGTTGATCGAGAGCGAGCTGTTCGGTCACGAGAAGGGCGCGTTCACGGGCGCGGTCGCGGCACGGCAAGGCGCGTTCGAGATGGCGAGCGGGGGCACCGTGTTCCTGGACGAGCTCGGCGAGCTGTCGCTCGATCTGCAGCCCAAGCTCCTGCGCGTGCTCGAACAGCGCGAGCTCCGTCGCGTCGGCGGCACCAAGACGATCAAGGTCGATCTCCGCGTGATCGCGGCGACGCGCAAGGATCTCCGCAGCGAGGTCGAGAAGGGCAAGTTCCGCGAGGACTTGTACTTCCGCCTCAACGTCGTGCCGATCACGGCGCCAGCCTTGCGCGAGCGTCGTGAGGACATCCCGCTGCTCATCGACTCGATGCTGAAGAAGCTCGATACACCCGGCAGCACCATCGCGCTGTCGGAGCAAACGCGCGCGGCGCTGATGGCGCACGATTGGCCGGGCAACGTTCGCGAGCTGCGCAACGTGATCGAGCGCGCACTCGCACTCGGCGCGGATCCGGGCGTGCTCGTCGCGCCACTCGGCGGTGGAGAGCCGGGGCCAGGAGCGGCGCTACGCGACGGGATCGAGTTCGAGCCGGGCGTATCGTTCCGCGATACGAAGGAGAAGTGGAACGAGCTCTTCGAGCGTCGTTACCTCACGTGGCTCATCCGGCGCGCCGAGGGAAATATCTCCAAGGCAGCGCGCGATGCCGACATGGATCGGAAGTACTTGCACAAGCTCTTACGCAAGTACGGCATCTCGGGCGAGCCCGAGTCCGACGACAACTAGATCGCGCGCGCGTCAGGGAGCGACGCGGGTCTGTAGACGAGAGACATACCGCGAAGCGGTGCGGCGCTTCAGGATGCCCTTCGTCACGGCGCTATCGACCACCGAGATCGCTGCCTTGAGGGCGGTCGCGGCTTCTCCCGACTTTGCGTCGACAGCTGCGCGCGCCTTCTTCACGGCGGTGCGAATCTTGGCCATTGCCGCGCGGTTGCGAGCGCGGTTCTTGATCATCTTACGGTTTTGCTTCTGGGCCGACTTGATATTGGCCATGGTGGCTCTCCTGCGGAGGTGGGCGTGTACCCCGCGGAGCCTCGTGGTGTCAAGGGTTTGCGCCGGGGCTGATGCTCCGAGCTTTCATGAGGATCCACCGAGTCGGATTCGGAGGCGGATTCGCTAAGTTTGCCCACAAGACCATGGGGTTAAGGCGGGAGTACACATCGGCCACTGTGGATAAGTTGATGAACGCCTGGTGAGGGAGCGGCTCATGTTCGCGAGATCTCATCCACTCGATCGTGGGTGCACAAAAATGCGGCAGTTTTGGAAAGGGCTACGTCACGCCCGCCTTCTTCGCGTCGTTCCACAGCGCATCCATCTCCTCGAGGTTGGATTCCCGAGGCGTCTTGCCCCGATCGCGCAGACGATCTTCGACAAACTCGAAGCGACGTTGAAAGCGAGTGGTCGCATCGATGAGCGCTTGCTCCGCGTCCACGCCGACCTTGCGCGCGACGTTCATCACCGCGAAGAACAAGTCGCCGATCTCGGCGTGCATCTCGTGTTGGTTGCCGCTCTCGATCGCCTCTTTCACCTCGGCTGTCTCCTCGACGATCTTGCCGAACGAGCCTTCCCATCCCGGCCAATCGAAGCCGACCTTGCCGCACTTCTGTCCGATCTTTTGCGCACGCGCGAGCGCGGGACCCGGCTTGATGCCAGCGAGCAAGCGATCGGTGCGCGTCCCCTTCGCTGCCTTCTCGGCCGCCTTGATCTCTTCCCACTTCTTCAGCACCTCTTCGCTGCCGCCCGTGATCGTGGCGTCGCCGAACACGTGAGGGTGGCGGTGGACGAGCTTGTCCGAGATGCTCTCCACGACCGCGTCGATGTCGAACGCGCCCTCGCGAGCGCGCAGCGCGGCTTGAAACACGATCTGCATGAGCAGATCGCCGAGCTCTTCGCAGTGGCCCGCGACGTCGTTGCGCGACAGCGCGTCGAGGACTTCGTAGCTCTCCTCGACGAGAAACGGGCGGAGTGACTCGAGCGTTTGCTCGCGATCCCACGGGCAGCCATCGGGAGCGAGCAGCTTGTCCATGATTTCGACGAGACGGGGCAGGGTGCTACCAGCGGCCATGGCCGCACCTTACACGGCGCGTGCTATACGAGCAGGCTCCGACGAGCCGAGGCATTGTTCGCCGGGCGAGATCCCACGTGACCCAACCCAAGACCATCACCCGCGAGAAGCTGGCCTTCGATAACCCCGAGGCCTTGCAGTCGCTCATCGGATCCAACAACGGTCGGCTCAAGCTCGTCGAGCGCACGAGCGGCGCCGCGGTTCACCTGCGCGGCAACGAGATCACGATCGAAGGCGAAGCCTCTGCGACCGAGACGGCCAAGACCGCGCTCGAGCAGCTCTACGATCTGGCGCTCGCCGGCAAGTCGCTATCGTCGGATGACGTCGTACGCGCCGTGCAGCTGCTCAAGGGCGACGGACACCACACCGACATTCGCGGCGTGTTCGGCGACACGATCCTGACGCCACGCTCGGGGCGCCCCATCGCCCCAAAGGGGGCCACGCAGAAGAAGTACGTGGATCTCGTTCGCCAGAACGACATCATGTTCGCCGTCGGTCCAGCAGGTACCGGCAAGACGTATCTCGCCGTGGCGCTCGCCGTGCGCGCGCTCCTCGACAAGCAGGTGCGACGCATCATCCTCACGCGTCCCGCCGTCGAGGCCGGCGAGCGTCTCGGGTTCTTGCCCGGCACGCTCGAAGAGAAGGTGGATCCGTATCTGCGCCCGCTGTACGACGCTCTTCACGACATGATCGAGCCCGACAAGCTCGAGCGGTTCATGTCCGACGGCACGATCGAGATCGCGCCGCTCGCGTTCATGCGCGGCCGCACGCTCCAGGGGTCGTTCATCATTCTCGACGAGGCGCAGAACACGACGCCCGAGCAGATGAAGATGTTTCTCACGCGTATGGGCTTCGACTCGAAGGCCATCGTCACGGGTGACATCACGCAGACGGATCTCCCGCGCGGACAGCGCTCGGGGCTCCGCGATGCGCTCGAGCTCGTCGACCAGATTCGCGGCATCGGCATCGTCGAGTTCAGCCACGAAGATGTCGTACGTCACCCGCTCGTCGCTGCGCTGATCCGGGCCTACGACGCGCGCGATCGTGCACGGTTCGAGGCGCGCGAGCGCGAACGAGCGGGGGGCCACGAGACGGCTCCGGGCACCGACGAGCCGCGCTGACCTCGTGGTAGGCTCCGAGATGGTGGTGATCGCCAGCCCCGACGATCTAGTGAACGCAGTCGCGCGCGATCGGCGAATGCTTGGCTATCGCGTGCGGCGCCAGGGCGATGGCTGGATCGAGCTCGAGGTGGTCGCACAGCGAACGCGCCTTCCCGTGTTCACGGTGCTCGCGTGGCCGAGCGTGTGGCAGGACCCGGAGCAGCTACGGCCGCACCTCACGCGCGCGCGATCGGGCAACTACTCGCTGATCATCGTCGGGACCGACGAGGAGCTCGAGGAAGCGCGGCTCGATTCGATGCCGCAAGACGCGGACATGACCGCCATCGCAACGCCCGTCGGCATGACGCGGCTCCTGTTGTTATTGCGGTCGCGCGCCGAGGCAACGAAGCAGCGCATGGACTCCGCATCGCTGGAGCTGGAGCTTGAGCGAAGTCGTCACGAGAACGACATGCTGATCTCGATCGGCCGTGCGCTCTCGCAGGAGCGCGACATCCAATCGCTGCTCGCGATCATCTTGCGCCGCGCGTGCGAGGTCACCAACGCGGACGCAGGTTCGATCTATGTCGTCGAGGGCGCCGACGAAGACATCGCGCAGCGCAAGCTCCGCTTCGCGGTCTCGCAGAACGACTCGCGCACGCTGCCACCGGCCGGCTTCACGATGAACGTGTCGTCGACGTCGATCGTCGGGCAGTGCGTGTTGTCCGGTGATCGCATCAACGTCCCGGACCTCTACTCGCTCGACGAGCCGGGCACGGGCAATAACCCGTGGGGCTTTGTCCACGACCGCACGTTCGACGACAAGTATCGCTATCAGACGCGCTCGGTGCTCGCGGTGCCGATGATCAGCGCGCGCGCGGAGGTCATCGGCGTTATCCAGCTGATCAACAAGCGCGCGAAGGGTTGGATCACGCTCGACCTGCCGAGCGACTTCGAGTCCGGCGTCGTCCCGTTCGACGACGTGTCCGAGGCGTACATCTTCGCGTTGGCGTCGCAAGCCGGCATCGCGCTCGAGAACGTCCTGCTCTACGAGGAAGTGAAGACGCTGTTCGATGGCTTCGTGAAGGCCGCTGTCACCGCGATCGAATCGCGCGATCCGACGACGTCCGGTCACTCGGAGCGGGTCGCCGATCTCACCGTCGGTCTCGCACGCGCGGTCAATCGCGCCGAGAGCGGTCACTACCGCGAGGTGCGCTTCTCGCGCGATGACCTGACGCAGATCGAGTACGCAGCGCTGCTACACGATTTTGGCAAGGTCGGTGTGCGCGAGCACGTCCTCGTCAAAGCCAAGAAGCTCTACGAGCACGAGCGGGCGCTGATCCTGCAGCGCTTCCAGCTCATCAAGCGCGGCTACAAGATCGAAGGTCTCGAGAAGCGGGTGAAGTACCTGACCGAGGCATCGCGCGAGGAAGTGGCGGCGCTGATCGCCGCCGACGACCGAGACATCGTCGCGAAGATCACGGAGCTCGACGACATCATCAAGTTCATCCTGCAAGCGAACGAGCCGACCGTCCTCGATCAAGGCGGGTTCGAGCGCATCGCAGACATCGCGTCGAGGACGTTCACCGACGACAACGGGCTCGTCGCGCCGTTCCTCACGCCCGACGAAGCATCCTGCCTGCAGATTCGCCGCGGCTCGCTGACCGAGCAGGAGCGCCTCGAGATCAACTCGCACGTCGTGCACAGCTACTCGTTCCTGTCGCGCATCCCGTGGTCGCGCACGCTGCGTGAAGTCCCGGAGATCGCCGGCGCCCACCACGAGAAGCTCGACGGATCGGGCTATCCCAAGCAGCTCAAAGGCGATCAGATTCCGGTGCCCGCGCGCATGATGGCGATCGCGGACATCTACGACGCGCTCACGGCATCCGATCGTCCGTACAAGAAGGCGATGCCGGCGGAGAAGGCGCTCGACATCGTCGGCAGCGAGGTGAAGCGCGGCCAGCTCGATCAGGAGCTGTTCGACGTGTTCGTGCAGTCACGCGTGTACCTCGCCACCGCTCCCAAGAAGTGATGCTCGACGTCACTGTCGACAAGGGCGTCGAGCTCGCGCCATCGATCCAGCGAACGCTCGTGGCAAACCTTCGCCGCATGGTTCGTGCGGCGGCGCGTACGGAGGGCCACAAGGACTTCGAGTGCGGGCTGCGCCTGACGACGGATGCGGAGATTCACGCGCTCAATCGCGACTACCGCGCGAAGGACAAGCCGACCGACGTGCTCGCGTTCGCACAGCGCGAAGGGCCGAGCGCGAAGCTGCACCCGACGCTCCTCGGAGACATCGTGATCTCCGTCGAGACGGCGCGCCGGCAAGCGAAGCGCGGGCTCGAGAAGGAGCTCCTGCACCTCGCATCACACGGCTTGTGTCACCTGCTCGGCTACGACCATCGCGACGACGCCGAGGAGAAGGTGATGAACGCGCGCGCGGCGAAGCTGCGCAAAGAAGGCGCTCGCCGCGGCGCTGTCAAAGCGGCCTGACGTCTACCTGACGTTGCCCCAGACCTGCACGCGCGCCTTTCCTCCACCCGGGAGGTTGGCGTACTTGAAGATAACGGCGCGAAGGATCTCGCCCGGAGGAATGTCGATCACGCGCGTGCGCGAGTCTTCGCGGAAGTACTTGCGATCGGTCGGGTGAATATCCTTGCCCGAGACAAAGACGACCTTCAGGTCGATCATCTCGAGGTCGCTGTCGAGCACGACGATGTTCAGCTTGCTGACCTTGCCCTGCTTCTGGCTGAAGTCGATCTGGTCGGTGTCGGCACGCTTGCGGCCGTCGACGGTGGTCTCGCCGAGCAGCGTCCATCCACGGCTATCGAACGTCCACGCCGAGCCGGCAGAGCCTTCGCGCCATCGGCCTTCGCTGTACTGCCACCGACCGTCGCGCTGCTCCCACCGACCTTCTTCCCAGCGCGAGCCTGCACGCTCGCGCTCGTAGCGACCCGCGACCCACTCCCAATCACCGTTGGTCCACTGCCAGTGACCGCTCACCCAAACGTAGCCGCGGCGCGGAGCGGAGCGCTCCTCGCGCAATGCAGGCGGCGCGCGATCGGGATCACGCGGAGCATCGCTCCAGTCACCGCCGACGCGGATCCACACGCCGTTCTGCTGCTCCCAGCGACGCTGGGTCCAGCGCTTGCCGGCCTTCTGGCGTTCCCAGCGTCCGGGCGTCCACTGCCAGCGGCCGCGGTTCCAGTCCCAGCTGCCCGCGATCCACACGTAGCCACGGCGCGGTGCGGGCGTACGCTCGGCCCTCGGCGCAGGCGGTGCTTGGGTCGGTCCAACTTGCGGTGGCGGCGTGGGGGCCGGGCGTCGGTGATCGCGTACGTCGGGTTGTGCGAACGCGTCGGGGACTGTCGAGGCGACGCTCGCGAGTGCGAGTCCAAGGGGCAGAAGCCAGCGAGAAAGGGAACGCATATGTCCTCCAGGATGTAGCTCAGTGACGTTGCTCGAACGTCCCGAATTCAGAGGATCAGTTCTAACGCACGCACGGCGGAACCTGTCGCTGGGACGACAAGATCCGCCGTGGGCACTCCCGCTCGGGGCAAGAGTCGCGAGTGGGAGCTACGTTACTGGCAGACCGCGGGAGAGCCCGTGCAGGTCGTTCCCGATGGGCACGCGAGCACGCCCGTCGTGAACAGCGGTGACGTACACGAGGTACCTGCCGCGACCGTGCCGGTGACGTTCAGCTCGTAGCTGCCGTCGCTCCCGCTCCATCCGTCGATGATGATCGCGTAGTTGCCGGCTTGAACGTTCGCCATCGTCAGCTTCGACTGGGTGGACGGATCACCACTGTCATCGTCGCAGGCGAGGGAGATGGCGCACGTCGCATCGCGGAACGACAACACCGTATCGAACGACGAGTTGCTGAGGTCGATGACCAGCGTCGTCACGGGGACCGGCAGCTGGAGCGCGAGCGCCACGTCTTCGCCGGAGGCCGAGCTCTGGCACGTCTGCGAGCCGAACGTGTTCGAGGCGCCCGTGGTGACACCCGTCGTCGGGTTTGCCGTGACCACGCCGTGGACGTCCGGCTCGCCGGCGCAGAACACCTCGCTATCGGAGCCTGCCGCGACGCAGCCGTAGTCCGCCGGGTAGTCGACCAGCGAGTCGCCGTCGTCATCGAGCGTGTTGGAGCACGCGGCGGGCGTCGCCGGATCCGTCTCGTCGTTGTCGTCAGCCGACGAGCAGCCCGGCTCGAAGGGATAATCCACGATGCCGTCACCGTCGTTGTCCATGCCGTCCGCGCACTGTGCGAGCTGACACGTGCGAGAACCCGCGGTGCCGGCGCACGCGTAGTTTGTTGGGCACCTGAGCGCGCCCGAATCGACGAGCGGGGCCTCACAATCACCGCCCGCGGCCAGCGTGCCGGAGATGGTGATCTCGTACGAGCCGTTGCCCGAGCTGTAACCGTCGAGGACGTAGTAGTACGTGCCGCCGGTCGCGTTGGTCAGGTTGATCGTCTCGGGCGAGGAGTCCGTGCAGGTGAGCGCCGTCGTCGCGCACGACTCGCGATAGATCGCGGTCACCGCATCCCAGTCGCTCTGCTTCACGATCCTCACGTTCGCGCCGGCCGGAATCTCCAGCGAGTACGTGATGTCGGGCGCCGAGTTCGACGAAGACCCGCACGTCGGCGCGGTGTCGTTCACGAGGCCCGTCGTGCTGCCGAACGTGACGGGCAGGACGAGCGGTGCGATGCCCTCGCTCGCCTTGCACGACTCGGAGTCCGCGGACGCCGAGGTGCACTGCGGATCCATCGGATAGTCGATGAACGTGTCGCCGTCGTCGTCGAGCATGTTCGCACACGCGGGCGGCGTCGCGGGATCCGTCTCGTCGTCATCGGAGCGCGACGTGCAGCCCGGATCGTTCGGGTAGTCCGTGCGTCCGTCGGAGTCGTTGTCGACGCCGTCGTTGCACACTGCCGTCTGGCACGTGCGCGAGCCGGCCGCGCCGCGGCACGCGAAGCCCGACGAGCAGGTCAGCGCGCCGCTCACCGCGAGCGGGCTCTCGCACGACTCGCCCGGCTTGATCGTGCCGGAGACGGCGATGTTGTAGGTGCCGGTTCCGCTGCTGTAGCCGTCGACGAGGTAGTAGTACGTGCCGGCCGCGAGGTTCGTGAAGCCGAGATCCTCGGGCGTGTCGTTGCACGCGATAGTCGACGGACCGCACGACGCACCGAACAGCGCCACGACCGCGTCGAAGTTGTTGCTGTTGCGGATCGACAGCGACTCCATGTTCGGAACGGTGATCGAGTAGATGCGATCGCCAGCCGTGTTCGTCGACGAGCCGCACGTCGGGGACTGGTCGTTCACCGCCGTCGTGGTCTCGCCCGGAGTGATGGGGAGGACAAGCGCGTCCACGTTCTCGGACGTGATGCACGTCTCGGAGTTCGACGATGCGGCGATGCAAGTGCCGTCGTTCGGGTAGTCGATCTGGCCGTCACCGTCGTTGTCGATGTCATCGGCGCACGCGGGGCAACCCGGGCCCGCAGGGCACGTGTCTTCCTCGTCGTCGTCGGTCGGGCTCGTGCAACCCGGATCGTTCGGGTAGTCGGCGACGCCGTCGCCGTCGTTGTCGATACCGTCACCACACTTCGCACGCTGGCAGGTGCGTGAACCCGCAGCGCCTTTGCACTGGAAGGTCGGGGGACAGACGATCGCGCCTGCGTCGGCGAGGTCGCCCTCGCAGCTCGCGCCTGCTTCGATCACGCCGCTGACGGTGATCGTGTACGCGCCGCTCGCGGACGCACCGTCACCATCGACCGAGTAGAAGTACGTTCCCGCCGGAAGCGCATCGAGCGTCAGGTTCTCCGGCTCGTCGCTGCAGCGAAGGGGAGTGCCGCCGCACGACGAATCGTACAGCGCGACGACCGCGTCGAAGCTGTTGGCGTTGGCGATCGTGATCGTGCGCATGCGCGGCAGCTCGATCGAGTGGACCTTGTCGGGTGACGTCTGCGTCGCGCTCGCGCCGCACGCTGCCACCGTGTCGTTCACGGCGCCGACCGTGGTGCCGGCCGTGACCGCCGTGACGATCGGCGTGATGCCGTCGGTCGTGATGCAGCCCTCGGACGGGGATGACGGGAGGAAGCACGCCGTGTCCGCCAGATCGATCTGGCCGTCGCCGTCGTTATCGATGCCGTCCGCGCACTCCGGGCAGCCCGGGCCGGGGCCGTTGCCGCACGTGTCGGACTCGTCGACGTCGTCGGCCGAGGTGCACCCCGGATCATCCGGGTAGTCGATGATGCCGTCGCCGTCGTTGTCCATGCCATCGCCACACTGCGACGGAACACAGCGCATCGCGCCGCCGACGAGCATGCACGGGTTGGTCGCCGGGCACACGAACGCGCCGCCGAGCGTGTCGTTCGGAGCGCAGCTTCCGCCGGGGGCGATCACGCCCGAGATGTGAAGTGCCCACGGACCGGGCGTGTTGTTGATGGAGTACGCATCGAGTGCGACGACGTAGTTGCCCGCGTCGACGTTGTTGCGCACGAGCAACGACGCGTTAGTCGTGGCGCCGCCTTGGTCCGCGCACTGGAGGCTCGGCTCGGTGCACGCTGCGGTGAGCAGCGAGAGCACCGTGTCGAACGAGCTCGTGTTCGTGTCCATGCGGAGCGAGCGCAGCTGCGGCACGCGCAGCGTGAACAGGAGGTCGAGGCCGGAGCTCGATGCGTCGCACGTCGCGTTGTGATCGTCGTGCGCGCCGACGAGCGTACCCGTCGTCGTGCCGGACGTGATCTCGAGGATCGGATCCTGCTCGCCATTGCACGCCTCGCTCGTGCCAGACGCCGACGAGCACGACGTATCGGCGGGATAGTCCGTCTGACCATCGCCATCGTCGTCGAGGCCGTTCGCACACGCGGGCAGGGGATCCGGATCCGTCTCGTCGTTGTCATCGAGAGAGGTGCAGCCCGGATCCGTCGGATAGCCCGGGAACCCGTCACCATCATCGTCGTAGGTGTCCGCGCACTGCGGGAGCGCGCACACGGTCGTCGTGCCGCCCATCGCGGTGCGGCACACGAGGCCCGGACCACAGTCCGGCGTGACGCTGCACGATCCGCCTTCGCCGGCGAACCGCTGCACGTTCAGCGCGTAGTTGCCGACCGCGCTCGTATCGGCGCCCGACACGATGAGGAAGTAGTTGCCTGCCGGCAGCGACTTCGTGATCTTCGAGGTCTTGTTCGTGGTCGAGATGTCGTCGTGACACGCGATCTCGGACGACGGATCGTCGCAATCCGACGAGCGCAGATCGAGCACGGTGTCCACCGTCGATCCGGCCGTGTCCGCGACGAGCACCGTCGCTTGCGACAGGCTCAAGCGATACGCGACGGCCGCCGCGCCGCCACCGCCACCGCACGGCGACGAGATCATCGACGTGCTCGTCGAGTCGAGCATGCCGGTGTCCGTTCCCGTCGGGGGGAGCTGCTTGATCATCAGCGTCGCGCCGCACGCGACGGGATTGTCCGTCAGCTCGGTGTTGTCGCTCGCCGAATCGCAGCCCGGATCGTTGGGATAGTCGATCGATCCGTTGCCATCGTCATCGCGACCGTTCGCACACTGCGGACAGTTGGTTCCGTCCGGGCAGTCGTCGGTTTCGTCGTCGGCGTTCGGGACGGCGCATCCCGGATCGGCAGGATAGTCGATGAGTCCATCACCGTCGTTATCGATACCGTCATCGCACTGCGTCCCGATGCCGCCCATATCGGGTGCTGCATCGATCGGAACCGTGTGGTTGTCGCCGCAGCCGCCAACCGCCGCCAACAAGACAAGAAGCAAGCGCGTCGATCGCATGTGTCCCCTCTCGAGAAGGCGGACACCCTGGGCCAAGACGGTATGGGCAGCAACGATGATGGTCCAGATTCCTCGACGAGAACGGCGTTTCGCGAGATCGATGCAGAAATTCTCTTGCGAGATTTTGCTGTTCTGGCTCGCGAGGCGGTCTCAGTGAGTCACGAGAGCACACCCATGCAGAACGATGTGAACTCCCCGACTCGTTACTGGCAGACGTTCGCGACGCACGCCGTGGGACACGACAGGATCGCGTTCGCGCCGCCGGCGAACATCGGCGAGTCACAACGCTGACCTGCTGCAGCCACACCCTTGACTGTCATCGTGAACGTACCGGATGCGCCGGCCGTACCGTATCCGTCGACGATGATCGCGTAGCCACCGGGCGTCACGTTCGACAGCGTGAGCTTGCTCTGCAGGCCCGGATCGCCGGAGTCGTCATCGCACGCGATCTGCGCCGTGCAGTTCGCGTCGCGCAGCTGGAGGACCGTGTCGAAGTTCGTCGCCGCGCCCGACAGATCGATCGTCAACGAGTTGAGGAACACCGGCACCTGCAGCGCGTACGCCTTGTCGGGCCCACCGGTCGTCGGCGACGAGCCGCTCGTGCACATCGTCGCGTTCGGCCAGTTGTTGGCGGCGCCGACCGTCGTGCCCGTCGTCGGGTTCGTCGTGATGAGCGCGGTCGCGTCCACCTCGCCGACGCAGAAGTTCTCGTTCGTGCCTGCGGCCGACGTGCAGCCATAGTCCGCCGGCCAATCGGTGAACGCATCGCCGTCATCGTTGAGCGTGTTCGAGCAGACCGGCGGCGTCGCCGGATCGGCTTCCGTGTCATCGCCGAGCGATTCGCAGCCCGGATCGTTGGGGAAGTCGATCTTGCCGTCGCCATCGTTGTCGATGCCGTCGCCGCACAGACCCGATTGGCAGGTGCGGCTGCCCATCGGCCCCTTGCAGGTGAAGCCGGTGTTGCAGGTGAGGGCACCCGACTGCGCGAGCGCGCCCTCGCACGAGCCACCATTGGCGATCTTGCCGCTGACCTTCAGCGTGTACGTGCCCGAGCCAGTGGAGTAGCCATCGACGACGACGAAGTACGTGCCGGCCGGCTGGTTCACGAGATCGATGATCTCGGAGTCGCGACACGAGATCGGCGGGCCCGCGCACGACGAGCCGAGCAACAGGAGCGTGCCGTCGTAGTTGGAGTCGCTGGTGTCGATGCGCAGCGAAGACGTCGCCGGGAGGTCCAAGCGGTACGTGCGATCGGGTGCGGTGTGCGTTCCCGTCGTCGAGCACAGCGGCGATCCGCCGGCCGGTGGCCGGACGTCATCGTTGGCGCCGACCGTGGTGCCTGGCGTCATGCCCGACGTGACCAGCGTGACGCCGTCCGTCGTGGTGCACGATTCGCTCGAGTCGCCGGCCGCCAGACACGTGGTGTCGTTCGGATAGTCGGTCATCGAGTCCATGTCGTTGTCGATGCCGTCCGAGCACTCGGGGCAGTTCGGGCCCGACGGGCAATCGTCGATCTCGGTGTTATCCGTCTTGCTCGTGCAGCCCGGATCGTTCGGATAGTCGATCTTCGTGTCGGCGTCGTTGTCGACACCGTCTTCGCACTCCGGCTTCTCGCACGTGGTGGTCGATCCGCCGAGCGCGACGCGGCACACGAGACCCGGGCCACAGTCGGAGGGACCCGAGCACGACGAGCCCATGCCCGCGAACTGCTTCACCTGCATGGCGAACATTCCGGTCGACGACGAGTCGTGACCTTCGACGATGATGAAGTAGCTGCCCGCCTCGAGCGGGACGGTGAGCTTGGACTTCTCGTTGGTCGACGAGATGTCGTCGTTGCACGCGATGTGTGATGTGGGCTGCATGCAGTCCACGCCGCGGATGTCGATCACCGTGTCCGCCGTGGTGAGCGCGTCGTCGGTGGAGACCTCGATGACCTTGTTCTGCTGCAAGTGCAGCTCGAACGCGTAGGCCGGCGCGCCGCCGCCACCGCCGCACGGCGAGACGATCGACGACGTCGAAGACGGGCCGAGCTCGCCCATGACGAGACCGTCGGGTGGAAGCTGGCGCACCATCATGGTCGCGCCGCACGCGACCGGGTTCGAGAGACGTTCGTTGTCGTCGGACGCCGCGATGCACCCTGGGTCAGCCGGGTAGTCCATCACACCGTTGCCATCGTTATCGATGCCGTCACCACACTCGGGACACTGCGGTCCACTCGGGCAGTCGTCCGCCTCGTCGTCGGCCTGCGGCGCGAAGCAGCCCGGATCCACCGGATAGTCGATCTTCCCGTCGCCGTCGTTGTCGCGGCCGTCTTGGCACTGCGCAGACGGGAGGCTGTCTTCGCTCTCGTCGTTCTCACCGACGCAGCCGGGGTCATCGGGGAAGTCGATGAGACCGTCGCCATCGTTATCGACGCCGTCGCTGCACGGGGGAGCCCCGGAGCTGTCGTTGTTGCCGCCGCCTCCGCATGCCTGAAGGGCAAAGACGGACACGGACAGGAGAGCAGTCAGAAACGCGGCTCTAAGCATCGGAAGCCTCCGGAGAGGCCCGTCTGTAACCAAGTGTATGACTCTCGGTCAAGTGCTCAATTTCACCGGATGATCTGCTTTATTTCAGCCTGACAGGACCGACCAATTAGCCGACGTCGAAAAACAGGAACTTGAGGTACCGACCCTCGGGAAACGCTGGCAGGACGGGGTGATCGGACGCCGCGCCGCCAGCAAATCTCAGGCGAAGAGGGCGCAGGCCCGCGACAAGGTCGAGGAGATCGGCTTCGGTCACGTGGCTCGAGCAGGAGGCGAGGGCGAACCGGCCGCCGGGCGACACGACATCCAGTGCGCGTGCTGCGAGCTTCTTGTACGCCGCCAGCGCGGCGGGCTTGGCCTTCTCGCTGGGCGCGAAGCTCGGCGGATCGACGATCACCAGATCCCACGATCGCTTGCGCTGGATCGATCGCGCGAAGAAGTCGAAGGCGTCGGCCGTGACGCCTTCGTGGTGCTCGGGCGACTGGCCCGAGAGCGCTGCGTTGTGCGCGAGGGTCGCGATCGCGGGCGCGGCGATGTCGACGGAGGTCACGCGCGTCGCGCCACCGATCGCGGCGTGCAGCGAGAACCCGCCGGTGTAGCAGAACACGTTGAGCACGCTCTGACCGGCCGCATGTGCACGCACGACGCGGCGGTTGTCGCGTTGGTCGAGAAAGAAGCCGGTCTTCTGTCCCGCGCGAACGTCGACGGCGAAGCGCGCGTCGTCCTCCGCGATCACGATCTGCGACGGCGGATCGCCACGCACGGCCTCGCCCGCGGTGCGCTGGCCACGCTCTCCGCGAAGCCACGCGTGCGCGACCGTCGTGCCGGCGCGCTCGATGCCGGCGAGGATCTCGCGCAGCTGTGGTCGCCAAAACGCGGTCGCCGCCGCGCCGTCGAACACGAGGACCGCGGTCGTGTCGTAGTGATCGATCACGAGACCCGGACAGCCATCTGCTTCGCCGTGGACCAAGCGACGACCGGTGCAGCTCGCGAGGAGCGGATCTCGCTCGCGCCGCACAACCGATGCCTCGACGCGCCCGCGCACCCACGCGCCGTCGATGCGGGCGTCGGGCTCGTCGAGGACGCGCGCGCGAATGGGTGACAGAGGATCCGCGAACACGGTCGCGATCGGTCCGTTCTCGTCGACGATGGTCGCGAGCTCGCCCGCGACGAGCGCACCGGGAGGTGCGAGCGCGCGATCGTAGATCCACGGATGTCCCGCGCGAATGCGTGCGCGCAGCGGCTTCTGCAACCGCCACGTGGGCCGAGCCTTGGCCACGACTACTTCAGCTGCGAGTCGACGAGCTGATAGCGGTGCGCGAACTTGTTCTCCGACTGCACGAGACCGGTGCCCGGCGAGAACCAGAAGATCGTGATCCAGTCCGCTGGCAGCTCCATCGGCTTCAGATCGGCCGTGAGCGGCTTGTCGAGGGTGACGCGACCCGTGGTCTTGAGCGCGAGCTTCTCGGTTCGCGGGAACATCATGCTCTTTGTCGCCACGTCCTCGGACTCGAGGGGCGTGAAGCGACGCTCGAGCTCGAGCTTTCCGCTGCCGAGCGTGGCACCCGAGGTCTCGAACGGCTTCTTCGTGTAGAGGATGACGAGATCCTCGGGCCAATCCGAGTCGCCGATCCGCCCGCCGGTGACGAGGAGGCTCGTGCCTTTGCGATCGAGCTTGTCGATCGCCATGCCCGCGTACCCGCCGGGCTCACCCGCGAAGAAGAAGCTGTCCGGGGAGATGTCGAACTTCTTCGCGCTGCACGTGATCGTACTGTTCACGATGCGCTCTTCGATGACCGGCTTCTTGCCCTTCGTATAGTCGTACGTGAGCTTCTCTTCGAGCGTCACCACGGTGTCGGCGCCCTTGGACTCGATGTTCTTCACCGTGATGACAAAGCCGGTCGGCGTCGTCGGCGAGATGCGCACGATGTCTGGCGTGGCGCCGATCGGCGCGGGCACGAACGAGTACGTCCACTGGTTGCCCACGACGAGGGGGAGCAGCGACACGCCACATGCGGGCTTGCTCTTGGACCGGGGCTGAGCAGAAGCCACCAGCGGGGTGGCCGCGACGAGAGCGAGCGCGAGCAGCGGAAATCGCATCGCGTAGGTCATACGCCGGGCACGGGCCCGGGTAAAGCGCCAGCGGCTGACAGGATCCCCGATGGGTGACGCGCGCGGTCTCGCGAAAATGTCGCAGCGATCTTGCGGGTCTACTACGAGCGGCCGAACACGCAGGTCGGATCGTTGGTGCCGTCGCACATCTTCTGGATCAGCGTGCGGAAGCGCTCGTCACCGCGCATCTGGGAGAAGTCCGGATCGAGGGCGCCCTTGCGGCCCAAGAGCCGATCGAGCGTGACCTCGACATCGGGGCGCTTGCTCGGGTGCGTGCGCAGCTGCAAGAGGCGCGTGAGCATGTTGAGCGAGCACTGCTTGCGGCCGATGCGCGCGTACGCGCCCGCGAGGCCATACGTCGCCTGCACGTTGTACGGATCGGCGAGCAAGGCCGTGATGAAGTGCTCGACGGCGTCGGTGATGTACTGCTCGCGTGTGGAGCCCGCGACCTCCGCGCTCTCCGCGGTCTTCAGCTCCGCGCGAGCTTGCTCGGCGAGCTTCATGGCCTCCGTGATCGATCGCTGATCGAAGTCCTTGGGCTTGAGCTCGTCGTCGGGATCGATCGGATCGCAATCCTTGGACACGGGCTTGGTCTCGACGACCGGCTCGGGCGGAGGACGCAGCGGCGCGGGCGGAGGTGTGAGCTCGCCCTTGGGGCCGCATCCGACGGCGAGCCCTGCGAGGAGAAACGAAGCGAAGAGAGTAGGTAGTGCTTTCATCGACCGAGCGCGGCGATCGCGTCCTTGCGGTAGCCCTTGAACCACTGCGGAGTATCCGTCACGCGGTCCGCGAGCGCTTTGGGGGCACGGCCGAACTTGGCCGCGTTTGCTTCGAGCTGAGAGAGACGCTTGAGCAGTGCGAGCGCGCAGCCTTTGCGATTGACCTTGTCGTACGCGAGTGCGAGGGCGAGCGTGGCGTCCGCGTTGTACGGATCCTTGCCGAGCGCGTTGGACAGCTTCGAGATGCCGAGCTTGTACAACTCGACCTGCGACGCGGAGTCCTTGGCGCGATCGCCGCTGACGATCGCCGTCTCGCCTTCACCGGTGAGCTGCGAGGACATTCCGGTCTGCCGCGAGACCTTGGTGGGATCGCCACGGAAGTCTGCAGCGCAGTCTTCGATGTAGACGATCTTCACTTCCTGCTCCGGCGGCTCCGGCGGCTTCTTCTTCCGCTCGGGGTTCTTGAGCTTCTCTGGCTTTCCGCCATAGAGCGAAGCACAACCCGATGCACCGAGCGCAGAGCTCGAGAGCAAGACGCACGCGAGGACGAGACTTGTCCTACCCATGCCCTCGACGGTAGCGCGACGCAGCGCGCGAATCAATCCGAGGGCCAGTTGACCTAACCCCAGAGCTCGGATGTGTCGATCCGACCAACCGAGCTCGCAGGGATGGTGGGGTTAGCGGGTGCGCACAAACGAACGAGCGAGTGGTGCGATCCAAGGCATCGCGGCGGAGAACAAGAGGCCGCCAGCGAGAGCGGGGCGGAGGACCCAGCCCTCGGGAGCACCCATCGCGAAGTCCGCGCCCGCGAGCGTGATCATCACCGTGCCGGCGAGACCGATCGCGAGGACGCCCCACGTCTTCGCGCGAACCACCGCGCGCAGACCGAACGCGGCGAGCGCAAGCGCGGTAAGAGCGAGCGCGGTCTGCGCCGACTCCGGCTTGGGGGCAAACGCGTACGCGAGGACGAACGGCAGACCGACGCCGGCGCGGATCACCGAGCGGCCGAGGCGCTGCACGGCGTTGTCGTCCATGTGCAGCTTCTCGCGCCACTTGGTCTGTCCGTCGTAGGGGACGGCCATCGCATCGCCCCACAGCATCACCGTGGCGGTGAGGTGTGTCGCGCCGAAGAAGACGAGCGTGCGCCAGACGGCGTCGAACATGTCCGGATCGCTGCGGACTTGCCACAGCGAGACCGCGGCGACGATCACGCCGAACAGGCCGACACCGACGGCGAACCATCGCGCCCAGAAGTACCCGGCGACGAGCGCGAAGAACGCGAGTCCGTAGCAGCCGGCGAGGGCGAACAGGAAGTTTCCTTCCGGCGCGCCGACCTGGAGACCGTTCAAGAAGAACAGAATGAAGAAGAACGCGAATACGATCGCTGCAAGCGCACGACGTTCGCCGACGAGCTTCATGCGTCGAGTATAGCCGCGCACGCGAAGGTGGCGAGGCCGGACTTCGCGAGTTCGCCTGCGGCGCGGCGCCTCGCTACTTCTCGGGCTTGAGCGGGAACGACTTCTGGACGATCAGCCGGAAATGTTTGTAGCCGGCTTCCTTCTGCTTGGCCGAGAACATCACCTGCAGCAGCAGGCGGTACGGCGTGGTGCGATCCGCGATGATCATCAGCTCGGGCGGCGGCGCTGTCGCTGGATCGTAGCCGGGCTGCATCCGCTGCTCCGCTTCCTCTTGCTGGCGCAGGGCCGCGAGGAAGTTCGTCAGGCGCGGGATCTTGATACCGAGCGAGCCGCCCTCTTTTTCGGCGGCGTCGACGTCACCGTTGGACACGGCGACGATGGACTTGCCCTCGACGACGATGCCGTTCTTGGTGATGATCAGGGTCGCCGCGCCCTCGGGCAGCTCGTCGTCGGACAGCGTGCGTGGCAGCGAGACCGATCCCGCGCTGAGCGCGCTCGCGTCGGTCGCCGCCTGGAAGATGAAGGCCACGAGCAAGATCGTCATCATGTCCATCATCGGCATGATGTTGAGGTGACGAATCTCCTCGCCCTCGGGAACTCGCCCGACCGCCTTGCGAATGATTCGGCGCGCCTCGCGCTGCGTAAAGCTCATTCGAATCCTGAGGAGAACGCGATCTCCGGGAACAGCGCCATCTTCTTCGGGTCGTAGCTCGCCCGCGTGGTGTCGTAGAGCTTGCCGTCCGGGGAGAACGGCTCCGGGGCCTTCTTCAAGTTCTCGTCGTCGGTTGGCAGCGCGCAGCCGGTGACTTCCTTGAACGGCTCGGGGAGCGGGCAGCGCATGGCGGCCATCGTCGAGACGATCGTGGAGTAGGGGATCGAGCCGTCGGCCTGCAGGATGATCTGGTACGTGTCCGCTTTGCGCTGCTTGCCCGCATAGCGACGCGTGGCGATCTCGATCAGCGCTTGGTTGAGCGCGCGATAGTCATAGACGAGCTGTGGCTCCTCGGTAGCGCTCGGAACGCAGCGGAGCGTCTTCGGGTCACAGACGTTGCTCTGGCACATATAGGGGCCATCGCACGCCTCGCCATCGGCGCCGGACTTGCGGAACGTCGCCTTGGGTGCGGTGAGCGTCCCCTCGAGACCGCTCGCGGACCAGAGGATCATCTCGTCGCGCTTGATCGACACGAACAGCTTGAGCGGCTGATCATCCGGGTTGGTGCTCGGCTCCGTGACGTTGGTCGGGTTGGGGGGAGCCTTGTCCGGCAGCGTCGTGTCGATCTGCACGAGGATGAGCCCCGCGGAGACCGATGCGAGCAGGAACAGCATCAGGTTCGTCACCATGTCGAGGTACGGGATCAGGTTGAGCTCGCCGCTCTCCATCTCCTCGGTCTCGACCTGATCCTCGCGCCGACGAACCGCCGCGCGGGACTTGGATCGAACTCTATGTGCAGACCACGTCGCCAAACGAAACCTACGCGACGTCCTCGGTGGGGGAGGCGGGCGCGCGGCTCGTGGTGGCCGCGGGTTGTGCCGAGCCTTCCGCGAGCAGGTTCTCGAAGCGGAGGCTGAATGCCTCGAGGTCCGCGACCACCTTCTTCATTGCTGCGGACAGCAGGAGGTGACCGATCATGCAGATGAGCGCGATCGAGAGGCCGAACGCGGTGTTGTACATTGCCTCGGCGATACCGTCGGACAGCTTCTTCTGGCGGTCGGCCGGGTTGGAGTCGCCGATCGCGGCGAACGTACGGATGAGACCCGTGATGGTGCCGAGGAGTCCGACCAGCGTGGTGATGTTCGCGAGGGACCACAGCGCGCCGATGCGGGTCTTCACCTCGGGCATCGTGTCCGTCATGGTCTCTTCCATCGCCTGCGCGACGGCCGCTTCACCGCGGTGCAGGCGGTTGAGGCCGGCCTTGGCGACGCGAGCGACCGGAGCGGTCGTGGCGTCGCACAGCTTCTTGGCGCGATCGACGTTGTTCGCCGAGAGCAACTTGCGAAGCTGCTCGAGGAACGCCTTGGCGTTCAGATGGCCGCGACCGAGGAAGTAAATCGCTCGCTCGACAATCAGTCCGATGACGATGGCCAAGAAGAACGTGTTGACGATGAAGAAGGGCCCGCCCTTCTGGAAGAGTTCACTTAGCCAGCTCATTCGTCTTCCCTTGCCTTTGCGGTGGACGCTGGGCCCCTCGCACTATGCGGATGTTGTAGCGAGACGTTGGACACTGCGTCAAGCAAACCACTGGTGCCAATAGCGGAAATCACGCTTGCCGAACGATGACTTACTGGCACCCCACGGTCAGATCGCCTCACACAAATCAGTGACGTTTCGGGTTGCCCTACCCACCGTCCTCGATCAGCGTCAGGGCATCGCACCGGCGGTAATCCATCGCTCGATCGCTTCCCGCTTCGGTGCGCAGATCGGTTTGCCGCCGGTGTTTTGGGGCATGAAGCCCACATCGAAGGGCGGTGGATCGGCCGGCGGAGACATCTGTTCGGGCTCGAAGTGCTGGACCATCATCAGCAGATAGCTCTGCGTCGGCTGGCCGGGGACCACGAGCATGTAGCTCGGGGCGAGCTTGGACGGCTTGTTCACGAGCGACGCGTGGGACATGCCGGTCCGGAGGTCCATCATGCCGGCCTCGTCCGAGGCGCCGTTGTGGCAGCCGCTGAACGTACACGCGGTCGCGAAGACCTTGCTCTCGAGGAACGCGAGGTCGCTCGCCGCCTGCGCGTCCATGCACGACTTCGAGAGGTTCGATCCCGCGTCGATGGGAAACGAGTCGTCTTCGAGCGTGATCCGGCAGGCGCTGATGATCGCGGCAGCAGAGACGACGGCCGCGAGGATCACGAAACGACGCATGCGCGGACGGTATCACAGGCAATCGAGCGTCGAGCACTTCGACGCCGTCGGCAGGGACGGGGCCGGAACGAGGTCATCGAACGAGCGAACCATGGGCCCGACGATCACCTTCTGCGGCTGGGTGCCACGGAGGAACGGCATCCATAGAGCGTTCACGTTGGGCCCGGTGGGATCGCCGCTCCACGGCTCGACGCGCGCGAAGCTCACGTTGCCGGGCACGGGGAAGTCGCGGATCGGTGTTCGCGGATGCGCCTTCTGCATGAAGTCGACCCAGATCGGAACCGACACGCCACCGCCGGTGATCTTGTCGCCGATCGGCGTGGAGTCATCGCGACCGATCCACACGCCCGCGACGAGATCGGTCGTGAACCCGATGAACCACACATCGCGATAGTTCGCCGACGTTCCCGTCTTGCCTGCGGCGGGACGGCCGATCGTCTGCGCGTAGCGAGCGGTGCCGCGCTGGACCACGCCCTTCATCAGGGACTGCGTCACGTAGGCGACCTCCGGCGAGATCACCTGCGGTCCGAGCGGGCGTTCGCGCAGATCGTCCACGGTGTTGCCGCTCGGATCCGTGACGAGATCGAAGAACCGCGGCGTGACCTGGCGGCCGCCGGCCGCGATGCCCGCGTAGCCGGCCGTCATCTCGAGCAGCGTGATGTCCGGCGTGCCGAGCGCGATCGAGATGTGACGCGGGATCGGCGAGTGAACGCCAAAGCCGCGCAGGACTTCGATCAACCGATCGAGGCCCACCTGCACGACGAGCTGCACGCTGATCGTGTTGAGCGAGTAGGCGAGGGCGGTCATCAGCGTGACGGTGCCCATGTACTTGTTGTCGTAGTTCGCGGGCGTCCACGTGCCGGTCGCTGTCTGTACCGAGTACGGGCCGTCGGTCATCCGATCCGTCACCGCGCGTCCAGCTTCGATCGCCGCAGCATAGATGAAGGGCTTGATCGACGAACCGACCTGACGTTCGGCTTGCGTCGCGCGGTTGAACTGGCTCGTCGTCCAATCGTAGCCGCCGACCATCGCGACGACGCGGCCCGTCGACGGCTCCATCACCACCATCGCTCCTTGCAGCGCCGGACGCTGCGCGAGCGAGACGGCGGTGCCCTCCGCGTTCGCGAGGCGAACCGGTAAGAGATCGCCGAGCTTCACCGGATCCTTCTTGGTCTTCGCGCCAGCGGCGGGTGGATCGGGCCGCCACGCGCGCACGTCTTTGGCGTCCGCGTCGACGAGCGGTAGGCGCTTCGGTCCCAGATCGACGATCACCGAGCCGCCCTTACCGAGCTCGACGACCATCGCGCCGTAGCGCTGATCGGGCATCAACTGATCCGACAGAGCGCTCGTGTCGTCGCTCGCGCCGGAGAGCGGATGCGCCGGTCCGCCCGTCCACGCGCCGCGCTGTGCCTGCGGAACCGCGCCGATCGGGCCGCGAAAGCCGAGACGTCGATCGAGCGACTCGAGCCCGCGGCGAACCGCGCCCTCCGCGGCATCCTGCATGCGCGTGTCGAGCGTCGAGTAGAACTTGAGCCCTCCTTTGAACAGGCTCGAGTTGCCGTACGCCTTGGTCCCGACGCGGCGCACGTGCTCGACGAAGTAGGGCGACGCGAGGTGGTTCAGATCGCTCTCGTCGACGAGCGAGATCGGCTCGGCGAGCGCGGCTTGGTACTCCGCGTCGGAGATGTACTTGTCCTCGCGCATGTGACCGAGCACGTAGCGCTGGCGATCGCGCGCGAGCTGAATGTTGCGGTGCGGGGCGTACTTCGTCGGCGACGCGACGAGACCGGCGAGCATGGCGGCCTCGGCGACGGTGAGGTCCTCGACCTCCTTTCCGAAGTACACGTTGGCCGCCGCGGCGACGCCGTACGCGCCGTGACCGAGATAGATGTGGTTCAAGTAGATCGAGAGGATCTCCGCCTTCGTGAGCTCGCGCTCGAGGCGCACGGCGAGGATCAGCTCCTTCATCTTGCGGCGGTACTTCTGCGCCTTGGCGAGCTTCGCCCGCTCCTCCGGCGGCAAGTCGACCGCGCCGATCAACTCCTCGCCGACGAGCAGGGTCTGCTTGATGATCTGCTGTGTGATGGTCGATCCGCCCTGCTTGATCTCGCCGTCCGACGAGAAGTTGCGGATCGCGGCGCGCACGATGCCGATGAGATCGAACCCTTGATGACGATAGAAGCGGCGATCCTCGGCGGACAAGAACGCGGCGGGAACGTGCGGTGGCATGCGCTCGAGCGCGACGATCTTGCGGTTCTCGATGGAGAACGCGCCGACCTCTTCGCCGTCGGAGGACAGCACGATGCTCTTGCGGTTCGGCTGGTAGTCCAAGAGCTCCGTCAGGTCGTCGGGGAGCTCTTGATTGACCGTGGTGATCGCGAGGTACCCGGCCGCCGCGCCCATGGACGCGCCGTACACGAGCAACAGCAGGCCGAGGCGCAGGACGGAGACGGCGCGAATGCGACGCTTCCGGCGCTTGGGACGAGGAGGCCGTCGTTCCTCCGCCACGGTATGCTCAGTGTATGAGGTTGCCGCGGCGTTCGCACGCGCCAGCGATCATCGCCCTGCTGATGATGTCGCTGGTCGCGCCAGGTGCGCGCGCGCAGCCAGGCCCGCCGACCGATCCGTTCGCGCCGTTGCCCCCGCCCAAGGGCACGGTCGTCGTCGAGGATGGTGGGAGCAACGCGCCGCGACCTGCGGGAAGCTCGGCGGTCGAGTCGAGCGACGTGCCCGACGTGAAGGCGAGCCCGCCGCGGTTCGCCGTGGCGCCGTTCGAGAATCGTGCGAACGTTCGCGCGTTCGATTGGTACCAGTGGGGCGCGCCGTTCGAGATCGCCGAGAAGGTCGAGGGCGTGCTCGGTCTCGAGTCCACCGGTGGCTCGCTGTTCGTCGGGGCGGCGCCCGTGCCGGCGGAGGCGACGGCTGTCGCTGCGCTCGCGACGAATCGGGACGCGACGTGGGTGGTGACGGGGTGGGTCGAGCGTCCCAACTGGGAGCTGCGGATCGCGATCTCGCTGTGGAAGGTGAACACGGGCCTCGCGACGCGCGTGCACGAAGCCGTGCGCCAAGGGAAGGTCGACACCTATCACGCGCTGCTCGGCGACGCGCTCCAAGAGGCGTGGACCAAGGCCGGCATGACGATCGACGCGGGTAAGCTCGCGCAGTTCTCGCGTCCCCTGGCGAGTGACCTCTACGCGACAAACCTCATGTCGCGTGGGCTCGGCCACCTCGTCGCGGCGCTCGCGATGCCGAGCAACGCGACGGATCCGATCACGCGGCAAGCACGAGAGAAGCAGCTCAAGCTCGCGCAGCACGATCTCGAGCGCTCGGTGTTCATCGATCCGAAGTCGTTCGAGGCGCAGCGGCTCGTCGGTGAGCTCTACGCCGTGCTCGCCGAGGAGCAGAAGGATCCGAAGCTCGCCAACAAGGCCGCCGGCAAGTTCGCCTACGCGTACGATCTCGCGCCCGACGATCTGCAGTCGCTGCGCGCGGCTGCGCAAGCGTCGGTGCGAGCGGGCAAGGCGGAGGTCTCGCTGCCGCTGTTCGAGAAGCTCGTGACGCGGCGGCCGTGGGATCTCGAGGCGCGCTATCAGTACGGCGCGGCGCTCTGGCAGACCGGCGACTCGGCGCGCGCAGAGAAGCAGCTCGAGCTGGTCACGGCCAAGAAGCCCGATCACCTCCCGTCCCGTCGCGTACTCGTGCTGATCCACGCGGCGCGCAGCCAGACGAAGAAGCTCGTGAAGGAGCTCGAAGCGATCGCGACGCGTGTCCCCGACGATCTCGAGGTCAAGGAGGACCTCGCCACCGCGTACGGATCGATCGGCGATTGGAAGCGCTCGACGGCGCAGCTCGAGGCGATCGCCGCGGCGCGCGCGCCTGACCTCGCGCTCCTCGTGCGCATCGGCGACGGCTACCGCCGGCAAGGCGAGCTCGATCCTGCGCTCGCGTGGTACGCGCGCGCGCAGAAGCTCGCGCCCGAGTCGAGCTATGCGGGCTTCCTTGCCGCGCAGTCGCTGTTCGATGCGAAGCGCTACCCCGAGGCCGCGCGCGCCTACACGAGCCTCCAGCGCTTCACCGAGGATCGTGCGACCGCAGAGCAAGCGCTCGGCGTGGTCGCGCTCGCGCAAGGCAAGGGCAGCGAGGCCGCGTGGTACTTGCGCAAGTCGGCGCGCGCCGCCCCGCGCGACATTCGCCAGTGGCGCGCGCTCATCACCGCCGAGCTCGTGCGCAAAGACGCGGTCCTCGCGCGCTCCGAGCTCGACCGGGCGCTCGGACATTGGCCCGACGACGGACGCCTGCGCTTCCTCTCGGGCATCGCGGCGCTGCTCGCGGGCGATCGCGTCTACGCTCGACGCGAGCTGCTCACGGCCTCGCAAGCGGAGCCCGAGATCGGCGCGATCCGCACGGCCCTCGCGCTCGTCGACAGCGGCGGAACCCCCGCGGTCGCGTACAGCCCCGAGATCGTCGAGCTGATCCGCCCGTGGGGCGACTCCGACGCGCTCGCCACGGCGCTCGATCAGTACGCGATCACCTCGGCGACGATGATCACCGTCCGGCTCGCGTATCAGACGCAGTTCCTCACGATCCTCGCGACGCTCGGTCGCGGTCCGTACGCACCCGTGAAGGTCGCCCCGGTGCGCACGTGTCCCGTCGCGCGCGTGGCACCGCTCTGGTCCGCCGCGCAGAAGGAGCTGCGTCGCTACGAGCGGCTCGGCGTGGAGCTCGAAGCGCTCTCGAAGTATCTCTCGCGTCACGCGGCGATCGGCGGTGGCGCGGGCCTCTTGCCGACGGCGCGCACGCAGCTCGCGAACGTGAAGAAGACATTCAAGGTCGCGCTCGCCGACGTCACGGAGCTACGCGCCGAGTGGACGCGCGGGCTCGGTCCCGAGCTGCGCGTGGCAGGCTGCAGCGACAAGCTCCTCGCCGCCGCGGTGGCAAACCCCGAGCGCTATCGCGTGGTCGTGCGCGACAACCCGCCCGAGCCGCCGGCCACGGTGCCGCCGCGCCCGCGCGCTCGCGCGACGTTCTACGTGGACAACACGCGCTGTGTGGATGCGGTCGATGTGTGGATCGATGGAGCGCAGCTCGGGCAGGTCTCGCCGGGGCGTCGCAGCGCGCTCGTCGCGGAGGCGGGCGAGCACACGCTGTGTCTCTTGTTGCCCGGCTCCGCGCAGTGCGGCGATCGCGGCACGATCCGCCAGATCTATCTGCACGACGGCTGGAGCGTGACGCTGCACTGCCCGAAGTGAGCGAGGCGGACGTATCTCCCGTCCAGCTCGACGTCGCCGGCGACGTCGTTGCCTCTCGCACCGACGAAGGTGGTAGAACGCAGCGATGATCATGCCGCAGCTGTGGTTCGCGTCTCCGCGCGTGTTGCCGCGCGCCGAGAAGCTGCACGGACGCGTCGTCGTGCTCGACATCGCGTTCGCCGCGACCGTGGGGACTAGCACCTCGTTCGAGCTGATCACGAAGCCCTTCCTCGACGGGCTCGGCGATCGGCTCGCCGCGTGGGTCGATCATCACGATCACGAGAAGCACGCGCTGTTCGCGGGCGATCCGCGCTTCGTCCTCGCCACCAAGGCGCAGCACGGCGCGTGTCCAGAGATGGTGACGCCCGAGCTCGTGCGGCAGACGGGGCCGATCGACTGCGTGTGCACCCACGTCGATCTCGACGGCATCTACGCGGCGGCCAAGTGGATCCTCGGCGGCAACGAGCCGTACGCGGGCGCCGATGACGACGCGCGCGCGGTGGACACGCGCATCGGCGTGCCCGGGCCGATCGCCACGCGGATCGATCGAGCGCTGCGTGCGAAGTTTCGCGACGATCAGCTGAAGCGATCGGTCGTGCAGTTCCTCGTCGGCGGAATGAAGCCCGGCGCGCACGATGACGTGATTCGTGATGCGGCGGCGGAGTTCGAGCGCCGCGATGCCAAGACGCAGTCGCTCGCGAAGCACTATCGAGTCGCGGATCGCGTCGCCTTCGTCGATACGGCGGGGCACGCGGGAACGTTCGACAAGACCGACTTGCTCCTCGCGGGGCAGCAGCGCGCACCGGTCGCGGTGGTGCGCGACTCGGGGATGATCACGATCGCGGCGGCGTTCGGATCCGGGTGGGACTTCGTGACGATGTTCGCGATCGGCGGCGGCATGCCCACGCGGATCACGATTCCAGACGCGAACAACATCGACGACGTGATCGCCAAGATCAACGCGGCACCCATGCCGGTGCCGACGGGCACTGCGAGCGTAGAGGAGTAAGTGAAGCTCGCGCTCGTGGCAGTACAGCTCTCGGTCGACGACGAGGTCCTCGCGTCCGCCGACGCGTACCGCGCGCACGTGGAAGCCACCGTCGGCAACGCGCTCGCAAAAGTCGACGCCGATCACACGCTCGTGGTGCTGCCCGAGCTCGCGGGACACCTCGCGATGTTCGCGCTGTCACCGCCGGCGGCGCATCGAGCCAAGACGCTCTCCTCGGCGCTCGCGGCAGGGGCGATGCGTCGTCCGCTCGAGGTGCTGCGCGGCGTGGCGACGACGCGCGTGCTCGATCCTCGTCACGCGATCCTCGCGGCGCTCGCACCGGATGCGGAGCGATTCTGGCGCGGCGTGTGCGGTCCGCTCGCGCGGGCGAAGCGCGTGCATCTCGTCGCCGGATCGCACATCCGGCTCGGCGCGAGTGGCGAGCTGACGTCGAGCTCGTTCCTGTTCGCGCCCGATGGACGGCTACTCGCGACGACGAACAAGGTCAACCTCGTGCCCGCGATCGAGGACGGGGCGCCGAGTGCGCTCGGCCTCGCGCGCGGCGACGCGGAGAAGCTACCGATCGTCGACGCGCCGTTCGGCAAGCTCGCCACGCTGATCGGCTACGACGCTGCGCGCGAACCGCTGACCGAGCTCGAGCGCTTCATCGTGATGGGGCCGCGCATCGCGGCGCGTGGCGGAGTCACCGTCGTCGCCAATCCCGAGGCGGATCGCGCCGGTGTGCCCGGACATCGCGAGGGCATGACCGCCGCGCTCGAGGAGATGCCGTTCGCGCGCTACGCGGTGACGGCGCACCTCGCCGGTGCGGTGCTCGAGATGGCGTTCGAAGGGACGTCCGAGATCCTCGAGCGGACGGCGGTGGGTGTGACGCGGCTCGCGCGCGGCGCGCATGCGGTCGCCGTCGTGACGCCGTGAGTTGTCGTCGGTTTGCAGCGTCGTGGTAGAGGTACGGTCTATGGCCGAGCGTCGCCCTTTGCACATCAAGGACGAACCGCGCACGAGCGCGGATGCGGTCGCGGATCGCTTGCTCGAGATGTACGTCGATCCGGCGGCCAAGGAGATGCAGCACATCGGGAGCTACGAGCTGCCGAGCGAGGCGCAGGTCGAGAACATCGTCGAGCAGGCGCGCGCGCTCATGTTCCCCGGCTATGCGGGGCCCGATGTCGCGCGCCTCGAGCGTCCGGCGTTGCGCGAGCTCGTGCGCACCCGCGTGAACGAGCTGCGCGCGACGATGTCCCGCCAGGTGTATCGCGCGCTCCATCACAAGAAGCAGCAAGCGCTCGGTCTCGCCGACCTCGAGTGCGTGGACTGCTCCGCGAAGGCCGAGTCGATCACGGATCGCTTCCTCGCGTCGCTGCCGGATCTGCGCGAAGCGGTCCGCGACGATCTGCGCGCCGCGTACGAGGGCGATCCGGCGGCGTCGGGGCTCGACGAGATCCTGTTCTGCTATCCCGGCACGTACGCGATCACGGTCTACCGGATCGCGCACGCCCTCTACCAGGCCGGCAGCGTGATCGTGCCACGCATGATGACGGAGCTCGCGCACCGCCGGACCGGCATCGATATCCACCCCGGCGCCGAGATCGGCAGGGCCTTCTTCATCGACCACGGGACGGGCGTCGTCATCGGTGAAACGACCCTCATCGGGGACCGGGTCCGCATCTACCAGGGCGTCACGCTGGGCGCCCTCAGCGTCCCCCACGGGGAGGCCCGCCCGGAGCCCGGCAGGCGCCGCCACCCGACGCTGGAGGACGATGTCGTCATCTACGCCAACGCGACGATCCTGGGCGGCGACACCGTCATCGGTAAAGGCTCGGTGATCGGCGGAAACGCGTTCGTGACCAGCTCGGTCGCGGCCGGGTCCAAGGTGGCTGGCGCACGGTCTCCCCGCTAGGTCCCTGGTCACAAACTCCCCCTTTCGTACCGCCGTGTTAGAATCGCTTTCGCGCTCATGGGCGATGAGTCCGCCGCACGTCCGCGTACCAATACGCGATTGAAGGGAGAAGCGCCTCCTGGCATCGGCCATGGGGCGGGCGAAGACTCCCGGCAGCGCATTGGTCGCTACGAGGTCGTGAAGACGATCGGCAAAGGCGCGATGGGTGTCGTCTACAAGGCGCGCGATCCGCTGCTCGATCGCGTCGTCGCCGTGAAGACGATCATGTCGCCGCAAGGGCAGGGGCGCCGCGTGCGCTCCGCGTTCCTCGAGCGCTTTCAACGCGAGGCCAAGGCCGCCGCGAAGATGCAGCATCCGGCGATCGTCACCATCTTCGATGTCGGCGTGGATGAAGACTCGGGCGCGCCGTTCATGGTGCTCGAGTACCTGCCGGGCGAGTCGCTCGCGGATCGCCTCGATCGTGTACGCATCCCGCTCGCGCGCTGCGTGTCGATCGCGCTCGATCTCGCGAGTGCGCTCTCGTTCGCGCATCGCCAACGCATCGTGCATCGCGACGTGAAGCCCGCGAACGTCCTACACGCCGGCGATAATCGCTGGAAGCTGGCCGATTTTGGCATCGCGCGCATGCCCGACAGCGATCTCACGCAGGTCGGCATCTTCATGGGCACGCCGGGCTATTCGCCTCCCGAGGCGATCAAAGAAGGCCGCTACACGCCTCAGGCCGACGTGTTCGCGTGGGGCGCGTGCTTCTACGAGCTGTTGAGCGGACGCATCCCGTACGAAGGGCCGGACACCAAGACCACGAACGGCTATGTGGTGCAGGGCAATGCACCCGCGCCGACGCGTCACGATCCGTCGATTCCGGAACCGCTCTCCACGGTGACGATGACCGCGCTGATGCCGTCGGATCAGAAGCGCTTCCGCGACGCGGGCGAGGCGGAACAGGCGCTGCGCGAAGCCTGGGATCGCTGCCTGACGCAGGGCCTCGTGCACCCCGCCGTGCTCGCGATGGAAGAGACGTCGCACGACAAGGCGCCGGTTCGCTTCCACGAGGTGCGGCAAGCGCCGCAGCACAAAGCGCCCGCGGGGCTGGCGCAATCGCCCAAGCTCGCCGACACCAACGAGCAGACGGCGATCGACGGCAAGCCATTCGCGATCGAGTCGAGCAAGGGCGGCGTGCGCGACGACGATCCGACGATGTTGCACGTGCGCGACGACATCAAGCCGGCCAAGGCCGACGCCACGTCGCGCGGTGTGGCGCCGCCGGTGTCCAAGGCGCCCGCGAAGAAGCCGAAGAACGAGGACGACATCGCGACCGACGTGGTCACCGATGCACTGCCGTCGAGCGCGGACAAGAAGAACGTCGCAGCGAAGAGCAAGTCGACGAGCACGTCGAAGAGCAAGACGAACAACACGGCAAAGAGCTCGAAGCTCCCGCTGATCCTCGCGATCATCCTCGTGGCGATCGTGGGTGCGCTCGCCGGGCTGTACTTCGGCGGCGTCGTGAAGTTCTAGCGCCCGATCCTTAGCGCGAGCTTCGCGACTCGTCCGGGCGGCCGCGCACCACGCGAAGCCAGCGCCGCCAGTCCAATGATCTACACGAACCCGTGTACCGTGGCCCCGTGGATCCGCTCGTGATCGTGTTGCTCACCGTGACCGCGCTGCTCGCGGGAACGGTCGATGCGATCGCGGGCGGTGGTGGGCTCATCACGTTACCCGCGCTGCTCGCCGCAGGATTGCCACCGCACGTCGCGCTCGGGACCAACAAGGGACAGAGTGTGTGGGGATCCGGCGCTGCGCTCGTCGCGTTCTGGCGCGCGGGCAAGGTGGATCGCGATCGCGTGTCGTGGACGTTTCTCCTCGGGCTCGGCGGATCGCTCGCTGGCGCACAGCTCGTGTTGCTCGTCTCGCCCGCGGCGCTGCGGCCGATCGTGATCGGCATGCTGATCGGCGCGGCGGTGCTGCTGATGGTCAAGAAGCCTCAGCGCGACGAGGACTCGGCGCTCGGGCGACCGTGGATCGTCGCGGGGCTCGCGCTCGTGATCGGCGCGTACGATGGCTTCTTCGGCCCCGGCACCGGCACGTTCCTGATCGTCGGTTTCGTCGCGCTGTGCGGGATGTCCATGGTGCGCGCGACCGCGAACGCGAAGGTCGTGAACTTCGCGTCCAACCTCGCCGCGCTCGGAGCGTTCTCGGCGGCGGGCAGCGTCGCGTGGCGGGTCGCGTTGCCCATGGCGGCGGGCCAGCTCGTCGGCGGCATCATCGGCGCGCGCATGGCGATGAAGGGCGGCGCGAAGCTGATCCGCGTGATGGTGCTGATCGTCTCCGGCGCGCTCGTCGCGAAGCTCGGATACGACCTCGTCCGTTGACTATTCGATCGTCGAGTCGGTGACCTGGATCCGCGTGTCGTCGTGCGCCGAGATCGTCGGGTACTGCGAGTACCACGAGCCACCCGTGTTGTTGGTCAGCACCGAGCGATCGATGCGGATGTCTCCCGTGTGGTTGTTCGACACGAAGAAGATCGAGGCGCCGTGCTGCACGACGTTGTTGTCGTGGATCGAAGCGCCGCACAGCGAGAGCGTCATTTCGTTGCCGTCGTTGTAGATCGCACCGCCGCTGCCACCGCCTCGCGACCCGTTCTGCGGTGGGTTTCCGCCCATGCCGATCGCTTTGTTGTGCGAGAAGACGCTGTTGATGATCGTCCACGACACGCCGATGCTCGAGATGCCACCGCCGTTGCTGCACGCGTTGCCATAGCCCTCGGCGCCGCCGAACGTGGAGTTCACCACGTAGATCGGCAGGTCCATCGATTGATCGAACGCGCGCACGCCCGCGCCGCCGACGTCCGGACCGGAGTCCGCGCACACGTTGTTGAAGAAGCGCGTGTTGACGAGGCGCAGCCGACCGCCGCGCGCCCAGATCGCACCGCCGCCGCCTTCGCCCTCCTCGGTGATGTTCTTGGAGTTGCCGTCGACGAACGTGATGTTCTGGACCGTGAGGCGCGGATGGTCCTGATCATTGCAGTGCGACGTGGTCCACTTCTGCGCTTCGTCGCACGTGTTCATGTAGAGGATGCGGTTTCTGCCGCCGCCGCTGAGCGTGACCTTGCCGCCACCGTCGATGACGATGTCGGGGCCCGTGTCGTTCACGATCTTCGCGGTGCGATCGAGCGTGATCGTCACGGGATCGGGGCCACAGTCGAACGTGATGACGCCGCCGGCAGCGACCGCCGCGATCACCGCGTCGCTCGTGCAACTCGCGGCCGTACCGCTGCCGACGACGGTGCGCGGATTCGAGCTGTCCGCGAGCCCCGCTTCCGCGGGAATCGCGCACGTGCCGTCGGGGTTACCGGCGGCGGGGCCGTCTTCGGGGTTCGTCAGCGGGTTGTCGACATCGACACCACCGTCGTCACACGCTGCGAGCATCACCAGGATCAAGGCTCGACGCATACCCTCACGGTACGCGAAGGACCGAGTAGGCAGGTGTGCGCGCGCTGATCTAGCTAGCTGATCGGCGACAGGCCCTTGGCCGCGCGCAGATCGCGAACGAGCTGGGCTTGACCATCGGCGTGATAGCTCGACCGAACGAGCGGACCCGACACGACGTGCGTGATGCCCAAGGACCGCGCGTACTGCTCGAGCTCGGCGAACTCGGTGGGGTGCACGTAGCGCTCGATCGCGAGGTGCTGCTTGCTCGGCGACAGATACTGACCGAGCGTGACGATGTCCACGCCGAGACCGGCGACATCGCGCAGCACTTCCTCGATCTCCTCGCGCGTTTCGCCGAGTCCGAGCATCAGCCCGGTCTTGGTGATGGCGCCCATCCTGCGCGCGTGCTCGAGGATCTTGTAGCTGCGCGGATAGCTCGCTTGCACGCGGACCTGACGCGAGAGGCGCGGCACCGTCTCGAGGTTGTGCGCGAACACGTCGGGGTTGGCCGCGAGGACGATATCGACGAGCTCGGTCTTGCCCTTGAAGTCGCCCGCGAGGATCTCGAGCGTCATGTTCGGGCACGCGGCCTTGGTGCGCGTGATGGTCTCCGCCCAGTGCGCGGCACCGAAGTCGGGGAGGTCATCGCGATCGACGCACGTGATCACCGTGTGCTCGAGCCCGGTCGTGGAATAGATCCGCGAGAGCAGCTCGGCCACGCGGCGCGGCTCGTCGGGATCCGCGGGCAACGGGCGGCCCGTGGTGACATCGCAGAAGCGGCAGCTGCGCGTGCAGATGTCGCCGAGGATCATGATCGTCAGCGCGCGACGCGTCCAGCACTCGCCGATGTTGGGACAGCTCGCGCTCTCGCACACCGTGTGGAGCTGCAGCTCTTTGACCATGGCGCGGAGCTCGAAGTACGCGGGCTTGGTCGGTAGCGTCGCGCGGATCCACTCGGGATGGCGGCGGCGCACGGCAGGCGCTGGGTCGGGTGCGCCTTGGCCCACCACCGGAAGATGCACGCGCGAGTCCGACATCCCCGGATGGATACCCCACGCCCGTCCCGAACGCCACGGCCGCGACGGACGCCGCATCGATCGTGGCGTGCCCGAATGCGGCTGGGCAGCTGGGCAGGTGGGGGCTCGGTCAGTCGTCGAAGCGCGGCTTCGTGAACGCCGCGGCGAACGGCGTGCGCTTCTTCGCGTCGCCGGGATCGAGGATCGTCCCGCAGATCCACGAGCCTTCGACCTTCTCCACGAGCACGTCGGCAGGCGAGGGCGCTGCCGCACCGAGCGTGCGTGACGCCACGGTCGCCGTGCGTGCGCCACGTGCGCCGCGATAACGGCCGCGCTCGGCCTCGCCGCCGAGTCGATAGACAACGGCGCGTTGCGATCCGCGCGCGACCACGTCGCTGTCGCGATAGCCGCCCGCGTACAGCTTCATGTTCGCGAACCACAGCTCCACGGTCTTGCCGCTCGTCACCGCGTACGCCGACACCACCGGCACGGGCTCGCCGTCCGGATCGGGGATCGTCTCTGGCTTGGTGCATCCGCTCGGCAGCCCGTCCCAGCTCATCACGACATCGGCCTCGGCGACCGGCTCCTCGCCGCGCGTGGGTGCCGCGGGTGCCGTCGCGCTCGACGCACCGGCGATGACCACGGGCGTCGGTCGATCGATCAGCGTGCCGTCGCCGAGCTGGCCGCCATCGTTGGCGCCCCAACACGCGAGCGCCCCGCTGTCGAGCACCGCGCACCACGCGCGATCGCCACCCGCGATCGCGACCGGCTTGCCCGGCAGCGTCACGATCTTCGCGACGTCCTTGGGGCCAACGTCGGGGCCGGGCCCGGTGCCGAGCTGCCCAGCGTCGTTGCGCCCCGCGCACGAGACGCCGCTGCCCGCGATCGTGCAGGTGGTGCCCGCAGCGCTGCGCCTGTCGATGACGTTGAGCGGGCCCTTCCACGCGACGCTCTTGCCGCGCACGTCCCAACACGCGACGCCACCGCTCCGCCGATGCGCGCATCGCGTGCCGAACAGCGACTCGGCATCGCGGAGTCCGTCGACGGAGATCGCCTTGCCGTCCGTCACCGTGGTCACCGTGCCGTCGCGATGAAGCGCGTCGAGCGAGCTCATCTCGCGCGACGACAGCGCGATCACGTTGATGAGCTTCTTCTCGGCCTTCGCGTTCTCGATGCGATGGACATCGCCGGTCCGCGTCAGCGCCCACGCGCGACGCGGCGAATCGACGCGTACGTCGAGCGCTTCGCCGACGCTGACGAGCGCGGGCGTCGGCTGCGCCGGAACGGCGAACGTGCCGATCGCGACGTCGCCTCCACGCGTGGCGACCGCGAGCACGCCGTGCGCGAGATGAACCGACGCGGCCTCCGGCAGCCCTTCGATCGTGTAGGGCACGACGCTGCCGAGCTGCTTCGCGTTCGCGCTGCCCCAGCAGCGCACGAGGCCATCGGCGCGCCGCGCGCACCCGCTGCCGCCGGACAGCTCGACCAGCACGACCTTGGA
>JAEYYV010000413.1 GCA_023428295.1 Pseudomonadota bacterium | reverse complement strand
GTGTGGGCCTCCACGCGCCGTCGCCGCCCGCTCTTGATCGAGCACCCGGAGACGCGCATCGCGAAGTGCTTCGAGCGCGTGGCGCGCGGGCTCCTCGCGATCCGCACGACGGGCGCGCGCAGCGAGGGCTCGGGCGCGATGCCGCCGCTCGACGACACGCGGCACGGCGACGTGTTGCCATCGGACTCGCACTACGAGCTGCTCGAGGTGCCGCCCACGGCGAGCTTCGAGGACATTCGCCGCGCGAACCGGCGCATTCGTGACGTGTACGGCGCGGAGTCGATCGCGATCAGCGGGCTCTACGATCCGGCGAGCCTCGAAGCGGTCCACCGCCGGCTCGACCTCGCGTACACGACGCTGATGGACGCGGCGAAGCGCAAGGACTACGACATGGAGTTGTTCCCCGACGGCGTACCGATGCCGATCGCGCCGCCGTCGCTCACCGAGCCGATCCAGCAGCGCACGGCGGCGAAGGTCGACGAGGTCGCCACGACGATCCGCCCGCCCATGCCGGAGCTCTCGCCGCAGACGGAGTTCTCGGGCGCGCTGTTGCGCCAGATCCGCGAGGCGGTCGGCGTGGAGCTGCGCGAGATCGCCGAGCGCTCGAAGATCGGCATGGCCTACCTGCACGCCCTCGAGGGCGAGGCGTTCGCGAAGCTGCCGGCGGCCGTCTACGTGCGCGGCTTCCTCGAGCAGTACGCGCGCGCACTCGGTCTCGACGCCGAGCGCGTGAAGCAGTCGTACCTCGCTCGCTATCGCGCGGCGCGGCCGTCCCCCGACGACGACGACGATCAGGCGCGCGATCGGCGACCCGCGGAAGTGCGGCCCGCCAAGCCTTGACCACACCGGCCAAGCCAGCGACGATCTAGCGATGGCCACTCTGATCGACAACCCGAAGCGCGCGCGCCAGCTGGCCCGCGCCATCGCGTCGGACTTGACCCTCTATCACGAGCCGAAAATTCTCGAAGGCATCAACAACGACAACCTGTTCGAGGTGATGGCCGACGAGATCAATGAAGGTCGCGAGCTGTTCAAGAGCCGCGTCACCGAGGACATCTTCGGCCAGCACATCTACGAGCGCGCCATCGTCGACGTGCTCGTGAAGTCCAAGGGCCACGTCAAGTCGAAGATCTGGTAGCTCTGGCCGACGACCTCGCAGAGCTAGACGACGAGGACGGCGAGCACTACGAGCTCGTCGCTCACGAGGGCGGTCGGCTCGATGCCCTGATCGCCGCGCAGGTCGAGTCGCTGTCACGCGCGGTCGTGCAGCGATTGATCGAGGATGGGCGCGTGACGCAGAACGGCGTCGTCGCGACCAAGGCGGGCGCCAAGGTCCGGCCGCGCGACACGATCGTCGTGCGCGTGCCACCGCCCGAGCCGCTCGAGGTGCTGCCCGAGAACATCCCGCTGTCGATCCTGCACGAGGACGCAGACTTGATCGTGATCGACAAGCCGGCCGGTCTCGTCGTGCACCCGGCGCCGGGACACGGCAGTGGCACGCTCGTGAACGCGCTGCTGTCTCACTGCAAGGACCTCTCGGGCATCGGCGGCGTGTTGCGTCCGGGCATCGTGCATCGGCTCGATAAAGACACGAGCGGCGTGATGGTCGCGACCAAGTCGGATCGCGCGCACGCCGCGCTCGGCGCCGCGTTCAAGTCGAAGAGCACGGGGCAGGGCTCGACGATCCATCGCGCGTACTTGGCGATCGCGTCGCCGCCGCCGCCACAGTCGCGCGGCACGCTGCGCACGCAGTACGGTCGGCACCCGATCCACCGCAAGCGGTTCTCGTCGAAGGTCGTGTCCGGCAAGCCGGCGATCACGCACTTCGCGATCACCGAGCCGCTGCACGCGAGCGCGCTCGTCGAGCTGCGCCTCGAGACGGGACGCACGCATCAGATCCGCGTGCACGCCTCCGATCACGGATGGCCGTTGATCGGCGACCCGGTGTACGGACGCACGCCCTCCGACGAGCGCGTCGCCGCGGTGGCCACGGCGCTCGCACGGCAAGCACTGCACGCGCACACGCTCGCGTTCGATCATCCGGTGACGGGCGATCGCATGTCGTTCACGTCGCCGCTACCGGCGGACATGCGAGCGGCGCTCGACGCACTTCGCCGCTAGCGCGGCGCATCCGCAGTGTCACTCGACTCGAGCTGCCACAGATGCGCCCTCACGCGTGGCGCGTACGGATCCTCGGGCGCAGCACGAAGGAAGGCGCGGTACGCCGCGATCGCTCCCTCGCGCGCGCCGTTCTGCGCGTGACGTGCGGCGCGCTCGAGCCACGCGCGGGAGCCGCTCGACATGTCGTCGGGGATCGGGAGCTCCAGCGATGCGCCCGCCGCACGCGTCTTTGCAGGACGCGGCGCTGCGGAGCGAGCGTGCCGCTCGACGGAACGAGTGGGCGGTGCGGGCACAGCGGAGGTTGCCTGCGCCGTCGAGATCGGCAGCCACGCGCGCGTCGACGTGGAGACCACCTCCTCGCCGGGACTGTCGACGAGGACGGGGCTTGCCGGCACGCTCGCAGCTCCGAGCTCGTCGCGGAGCAGGTACGCCTCGAGACTGCAGACCGCGACGAGCGCGACCATCACGAACGTCAGGTGCCACGAGCGAGGCGGCTGTGCAGGTCGCGAGCGCGGGGGCGCCACGAGCAGGATCGGCTGCTCGGTGGACAGCTCTTCACTCGAGATGAGTACGTCTCGCGTGCCGAGCTCGATCGTCGTGCCGGCGTACATCGCCGCGTGGACATCGCGGCTCATCTGCTCGACGGTGGCGTAACGCTTCTCGACCGGGAGGAGGGCGCGCGAGATGATCGGCGCCACGGAGCGCGGAAGTCCGTCGTGCAGCGCGCTCTCGAGCGTGGGGGCATCGAGCTCGCGCGGCGTCATCCCTGTGGTCATGTAGAGCAGGAGCAGGCCGGCCTGGTACAGATCGCTGCGATGATCGACATCGGACGAGCGGCGTAGCTCCGGCGACATGAAGTTCAGCGTGCCGACCGTGTAGGTCGCCGGCGTGATCCGCGGACGGCGACGATCGTGCGCGACGCCGAGATCGAGCAGCGTCGCGCGGTCGTCATTTCCGACGAGGACGTTGGCCGGCTTCACGTCGCGGTGGACGAGACCGAGCGCGTGTAGCGCAGAGAGCCCGCCGAGGACGTCGTGCATGATCTGGAGTGCGACACTCGGATCGAACGGCCCCGTGCTGTTCACGATCTGCTCCACGTTCCGGCCGTGCAGCCGGCGCATGACGATGAAGCAGTGCTCGTCGGACATGCACACGTCGAGCACCTGCGCGAGGCGATCAGAGTCGAGCTCGGCGAGGAGCTTCGCTTCCCGGATGAAGCGGTCGCGCTGGTTCTCGTTCCCCTGCCACTCGGAGCGCAAGAGCTTCACGACCACGTCGCGATCGAGCACGCGATCGCGCGCAGCGTACACGTCCGCCATGCCGCCGCGGCCGAGGCGGTGTCCGAGCTCGTACCGATCCTGGAGCATGCGCATCACGGGACCGCTACCGCGCGCGAGCTCTTCGATCGCCTCGACGGGGACCTCGCGGGTGACGACGGCATCGGTGCTCTCGCTCGCGAGGTCACGCTGCACGTCTCCCTCCATCGAGACCTCCTCGCTCACCACGTCCGGTTCTCCGCGCTGGTTTGCCCGGCGAGCACGCGCAGCTCGACGCGCCGGTTCTGGCGCATTCCGTCTGCGTTCGCGTTGGTCGCGATCGGGCGGCTCTCGCCAAAGCCCTCGTAGTCGAGGCGCGTCGCGGTGACGCCCGCTGCCACGAGGTAGTTCACGATCGCGAGCGCGCGCTGCTGCGACAGGATCAGGTTGGACGTCGCCGAGCCGCGCGCGTCGGTGTGGCCCTCGACGCGCAGGCGGACATCCGGCTGGCTCGCGAGCGAGGCCGCGAGATCGTCGAGGACGCGATACGAGACCGGCAGGATGCGCCACTTCGCGGTCTCGAAGTGGATGTCGTGGAGGACGAGCGATGCACCGGCGGTCAGGACGTAGGCCGGCTTCTCGTCGGGGCAGCCATCCTCATCGTCGTGCTGGTTCACGGTCTCCGGCTCGTCGGGGCAGCGATCCGCCGCGCCGAGGATGCCGTCGCGATCCGGATCGGGATCGGGCTCGGGCTGGGTGGCCTGCGGCGCAGGCTCCCACGGTGTAGTCGGCGACGGAGGCTGCGTGATGGATGCGAGGCGTGCCGGTGGACGCCGGGGAGTGGCGCGACCTCCGATCGTCATCGCCCCTCCGAGGAACGCACGCCACGCGGGGGCACCCACCGACGAGCTGAGCCCGGCGCCGCCACCGGCAACAAGGATCCAGCCATCGCGGAGCCAGTGCACGGCCGCGAGGGCTTCGGCCGGGTTCTCGGATGCCAAGGAGCCTGCCGCCGCGGCGCCGTGGACCTCACCGATCACGTGAACACGGTGCGCGCGCGCGACCGTGACGTCGACGAGCCCGCCCCACAGGATCTGCTGGCCGTGCGTCGCTCCGAACGACGTGCCCGATGCCGCGCGCAACCGTGCGCCGGCCATGCCGCCCACGCGCACGCGGCCGAGCTCGACGTCCGCGAGGGCCTGGAGCTGGCCGCCGACACCGCCGTCACCGGCGAGTGCTTCGCTGCGTCCCGTGGGGACGATCAGCTCCGGCGCGACGGCGAACCCGACGCGATCGCCGAGGCGGGTCGACCACTTTCCCGCGACGCCGATGTCTCCGAGGCCTCGGCCCGCGATGCCCATCGTCGTCTGCTGATCGACGACGAGTGGCGCGAGCAGCGAGACCTCGAAGCCGCGCGGGAGGCCAACGCCGACTCGCAGATCGATCGACGTGACGCCATCGACGACACCCGACACGCGCTGATCGCTCTCGTCGCGAAGCTCGAACGGACGATACGCGTAGTCCGCGAGCGCGCTGATCCGGACGGTGCCGGGACCGAGCGTGTCGGAGTTGCCCACGACGACGCCACCCTCGCCGAGGACCGTCGTGCGCGTGATGTCGTTGTCGAATCCCTCGGCGCTGCTGGCGGCGATCGTACCGAACGAGATCGCGGCGACGAGCAACGCCCCGCGCTCGCGGCGAAGGCTGGCGATGCCGAGCACGAGGAGCAGCACGAGCCAGCTCGAACCGCCCGAGCCGTCCGCGGAGTCGCATCCACCGCCGGCCGCGTACAGCGACGAACCGTCGTCGAAGCCGTTGCCGCCACCGATATCCGAGCCGCTGCCACCACCACCACCACCGCCATCGCCGTTGTCCCCGTCGTCGTCTCCGTCGTCATCGCCGTTGTCCGGGTCGTCGCTACCGCCCGGAGGGTTCGTGCCGGGCACCGTCGTGCCGGGCACCGTCGGATCGAGCCGATCCGGATCATCTCTGTCGTCGACGCCGTCGTTGTCGGAGTCGGTGTCGCGGTAGTCGGGGATCCCGTCGCCGTCGGTATCGACCGGGTTGTCGCACAAAAACGCGCAGCCCGACTCTTCGAGATCGGAGTACCCGTCGTTATCGGAGTCGTCGTCGCATGCATCGATGATGCAGTCGCCATCGGTGTCGAGCGCTTCGGTCGGTACGCCGGAGCTGCCGATCTCGATGTCGTCGCGGATGTTGTCGCCGTCGGAGTCCGGAGACAGGAGATCGGTTCGCTGGCCATTGCTGAGCAGACACGTGAGCTCCCAGAGATCGCAGACACCGTCGCCGTCTTGATCGATGAGACACGCCGCCGCGTGCGCGGTGCCCTGCGACGAGCCGAGAAGACACGTGACAGCGACAAGAAGCTTGCAGATCGAGAAGTGATGCATTCGTTCCTCCTGGCGCGAGGACGCCACCTGGCATCCTTCGCGGCTGTCTATCCGAACGCTTCACTCGATCCAGTCTCGCTCTCACCAGCACCTCACCGCGTCGTCGAGAATCGCGACGTGCGGCGATCGATCACGACGAGCGCGGAGTGCGACGCGTCCGGAACCCGGACACGTCGCGATCGCGGATCGTGGTGCGCAGCGCCTCGAGCGCGCTCGTCTGCGCGTGCGTGATCCGGCTGATCGGAAGCATGAGCGATCGCGCGATCTCTGCGAGCGAGTCGCCCTCGACGTAGTGGCGCTCGAGAACGGTGCGTCCGAGCGGGGACAGACCTTTCCAGCCGATCTCGAGCGCGGCCGCGATCTCCGTGCGCGCGACGCGCGTCTCGGGATCCGGATCGCTGCTCGGGACGTCGATGCTCTCCATGAACAGCGCGCGGGGCGGCGGCATGATCCGCACGAGCTCCTCGATCGACACGCCGGCACGCGACACGACGTCCTCGTCGCTGACCGCGCCCGTGGCCTCGAGCTCTCGTCGCGCCTCGCTCAACCTGCGCTGGATGCGGCGACCGTTGCGCGTGAACCCGCTCTGGCGCCGCAGCTCGTCGAGGACCGAGCCCCGGATGCGCCGCGTAGCAAATGCGGCGAACGGCTCCGTTCGACTCGAGTCGAAGCGATTCGCGGCCTCGCAGAGCCCGAGCAATGCGAGCGCCTCGATCTCGTCGCTGGGGATGAGGCTGCGATACGTGCGGCCGAGCTTGCGCGCCATCCTCTTGGCGAGATCGATATGCGACGCCACGAGCTCGTGGGGGCGCGCTTGTCGTGGACGGTGCGCCGCCGCGATGATCGCCGCGAGGTCGAACGGCTTGTCGAGCGCTCCATCTGCGCCCACGTTCAGCGCCGTTCGCTTCAGGTCGTCGTTGAACGCCGCGCTCGTGATCAGGATCTCGAGGTCGGGCTCCGTGGCGCGCAGCTGGCGGCACACGTTCAGGCCCGAGGTGCCGGGCATGTTGAGGTCGACGATCGCGACTCGCGTGGGATGCGATCGGATGTGCTGGTAGGCGCGCTCGACGACCGCAGACGCGAACAAGTCGACGTCGCGGCGCATCGCCGCTGTTCGCGCGATCGCTCTCAGGAATAGAAGGTCATCATCGATGACAACGATGCCGCACATCGCCCGCGCCCCCGACTCCGCCGTACGTAGTTGCTCCATCATCCAGGTGGATCGGACGCCAGCGTGTGGTGCTCGCCGCCCTCACACCATTCTCACTGGGTTTCTTGAACGGTTTCGCCGACTACCCGACGCTTACCCGTGAGGAGTGAGGTGGTCGTGAGGGCTTCGTCGCCTCCGAAGCGCGATCCGAATAGGGCGATCAGGAGGCGGAAGAAACGGCGTGTCACTCAATTCAACCCTTCGCACGATTGCTGTCACCCAGCGCGCTACTCCGCGTTCGCTGGAACGGCGTGTTCTCAACAACCGCTACGTCATCGAGTACGCGATCGGGTCGGGCGGCATGTCCCATGTCCTCGCGGCCAAAGACCTGCTGCTCGATCGCACCGTAGCGATCAAGATCCTCCGCAAGCCGAACGCCGACTCGGCGGACCTCGAGCGGCTGCGCCGAGAGGCCGCTGCGCTCGCGGCGGTGGAGTCTCCGCATGTCGTTCCGATCTTCGATGTCGGCGTCGACGGAACGGAGATGTATCTGGTCATGCAGTTCGTTCGCGGCATCACGCTGGCCGAGGAGATCGAGCGCTTCGGTCCCATGACGCCCGTGCGGGCGTGCCGGATCACGCGCGACATTCTCGCCGGGTTGTGCGCGCTGCATCGCGGTGGACTCGTGCATCGCGACCTGAAGCCGGCGAACGTGATGCTCGATCGTGACGATCGTGCGGTGCTGCTCGACCTGGGCATCGCGCTGCACCGGCGACGCCGTCCGCTGACGCCGCCGGGAATGGCGGCGGGCACGCCGGGCTTCATGGCTCCCGAGCAAAGCGACTCGGGTGCGGTCGATAGTCGAACGGACCTCTACCAGGTGGGGCGCATCCTCCAGTGTCTCCTCACCGGCGTCGATGCCGAACAGGATCTCGAGGTCGCGCTGTGCGCCGTGCCTCCGGCGCTCCACAGCGTCGTGCGGCGCGCGCTCGCTCCGATCGGACGCCGGTTCGCGACCTCCGAAGAGATGATGCTCGCGCTCGATCTCGCGACCGAGACACGAATGCCGGAGCCCATGCTCGCGATCGGAAGCTCGCCCGGACTCGTCGCGCCGTCGAACAAGGACCTTGTCAGCGCGCCGCAAGGCAAACGTCGAGAGCGCGCGCGGTGGCCCGCGCTCACCCTCGAGGTCGATCGCGAGGGCGACTCGCGCGACTCGCGCGACGAGTGATCGCGGTGAGAGCTCGGTGAGCGTGCGAGATGAAAGTCCGGTTCGTCCGGTTGGCGGACAGAACTCAATCGGAGGAATCATGAAGGCGCTCACGTTCGTTCCCTTGTTGCTTGTCGGCTGCACCAACGCTCTCGAGTCCGATGCCCCGGACGTCATGCCCGTCGAGGACGAGCAGTGGACGAGCTCCGACCAGGGCGCCAGTGGCCCTGGCGGCAATGGTCCTGGCGCCGGAGCGTGTGCGGCGCCGGTCGGCGACGGTCGCGCGTTCGGTATTCGGGCCGAGGTCCTGGGTGGTCTCGTCGAGGTGTCACCGTTTCCAGACACGGCGACGGGTGGTCACTCGCTGCTCGACGTAGCAGCGGGGCTGTGCACGCCGTGCGCGAAGCTCGCGCTGTTCGACACGGTGTTCTCGGTGACTCACGAGTCGACGGGCACGGGCACCGCGCTCGTGGAGACGGCGACCGCGACGACGAACAACCTCCGGCTCGCGATCCCGGGACTCGACCTGCGCGCGGCCACACTTGTCGCGACCGCGACGGCGAGCGCCGAGGGGCAGGACACGGAGGTGAGCGCCAGCGGATCGATCGTTCAGGGCCTGACGATCAACGGCACGCGCTTCCTCGATATCGACGCGTTGATACGCATCGCGGTCACCGATCCGATCACGCACACACCGATCGCGGAGGTCCACGTGCTCGAGCAGGTGGAGGACGCGGACGGCGAGGTGCACTCGATCTACGTGAACGCGATCCGCGTCCATGTCTTCGACCTCGCGCTCACGCCGCTCATCGACGAGGAGACGGAGATCGTGATCGGCCACGCGGAGGCGAGCGTCGGGGCGGCGCTCTGTCCGATTCCGCAGTGAGCGCACAGCCGCGCCGACGATCCGCGCAGGCAGTGCAGGGCGGTGCGAGCGCGACGCGGGATGGCCGCACGATCTGCGCGAAGCGACCGCCCCAAGGCGGCGCGCGCGTTGCAACCACGAGGCGTGGAAGGACGGCGGCCATGGGAATTCTCGTCTTGCACGCGAGCCATTTCGGACAGACCCGCAAGATCGCCGAGCGAATCGCCGAGGAGCTGCGAGCGCTCGGCCACCCGGTCGACCTCGGGGATGTCCGGCGCGGAACACCACCGGCGCCCGTCGGGTACGACGCCGTGGTCCTCGGATCACGGGTCGAAGTTGGACGTCACGCACCCGAGATGCTCGCGTACATCCGGAACAACGTCGCGGTCCTCGGTACGAAGCCGACGGCCTTCTTCTCGGTGAGCATGGCCGCGTCGCGCGATCGGGACGCGACCGATCCCGATGGTTACATGACGGCGATGTTCACGGATGTGGGTTGGCAGCCGACGCGAGCGCGCGCCTTCGCGGGCGGGCTTCCGTATCGAAAGTACGGCTGGTTCCTTCGCTGGATGATGAAGCGCATCAACAAGAGCGCGGGCAGCACCACCGACACCTCGAGGAACCACGAGCTCACGGACTGGAGCCGCGTCGCTGCGTTCGCCGTGGAGATCGGCGCGATGATCGGGGCCCCCGCGACATCGCCGATACGCGCGACGTCCTCGAAAGGAGTCCCTCGCTGATCTGACGCGGCCGGGTGGTGTCCGGTGGTCGGACGCGCTGTCCGGGATCCGGCCGGACACCGGACAACCGGGTGGGAGCACACGCTGCGATCTCGCGAAGTTGTCGTCGGGCGCGGGCGGCATAGGCGCTGCAATTGGCCGCGCCATGCAATGCACTCGCTTCGCTTCGCTTATCGCTTCGTTCCTCTCGCTCCTCTCGGTCGTCGCGTGCACGCCCGAGACGGCTGATCCGATCGCGGCGCCGGATGCCGCGCCGCTCACTGCCATGGATCCGTCGGGCAGGTTCGCGGTGACGAGCGTGCACGCGTTGCCGTCACCGCCACCGGAGCTCGCGCCGCTCGTCGCCGAGCTCGCCGCGGCGACGGATGGCGTGGACGATCCCACGGCGTACCTCGTGGATCTCGTCGTCGCCGAGCTTCCCGAGGGCAGTGCGCGTAGCATCGCGACCGTCCTCGCGCCGTACGTGGCCGCCGAGCTGCACGGACGCATCGCCGCGTACGCTCCGGACCTCGCACCTGCGTTGCGCGCGCTCGCCCTCGGAGCGACTCGGATCTCCACGCGCTTCGCGACGATCGAGGAGCTCGCGATCACGTCGAAGCCGCCCGAGGGCTTCGTCGCGCGCGGTCGCGTACAGCGAACGATCCGCGGCGTGCGCGTCGAGGACATGGATCTCTCGTTCGGCTCGCTCGGCATCCCGGACGCGAGTATCGAGGCGGAGGTCAGCGTGGAGCTCGTCGGCGTCGCGTCGAGTGCAGAGTCGCTCGCGGAGTCGCGCGTGCTGTCCAACCACGTCGCGATCGCTCGGCACGCGATGCCACTGCCGCTCGCTGCGTGGTTTCGACCGGCGTTCGATCGCGTGGTGATTCCGGCGGTGGTCCCCGGCGCCACGGATCTGGCGTCGGCGCTCCGCACGCTCGTGGACTGTCCGCGGCTCGGTGGGTTGATCGCGGAGGCGGTCGGCATCGGCGGCGCATCGCTGTACAGCCAGGCGTGCTCGGTCGGGCTCGCGGTCGGCGCGCGCAAGATCTACGAGCAGTTCCCCAGTACGTCGGCGCGCGCGATGGCGCTCGATGTCTCGGGCACGGCGCGCGCGGTCGACCGCGATGACGATGGCGTCATGGATGCGATCGACGGCGGCGTGTGGACGGGACGACTCGGCGAGCTGCCCGTCGGTGCCTCGGTCTTCGAGGGGACATCGCGATAAGCGGCGGTAGGCGCGGGGCTACAACGGCTTTAGCGCGACGAGCGTGGCGTCCCAGTGGTGGTTCGTCTCGGTGACCGTCGGAGCAAACGAGCCGGTCGTCGTGACCACGCGGTACCAGGTGCGTAGCTCGACGAAGTCGGAGACCGGCGTGAGCTGGAGCCACGGCCCGTCGCTCGGCGTCCCGTACGTGTTAGGCGTGTAGTTCGAGACGGAGAACAGGATCAGGCGCGGTGCGCCGGTCGTGGTGACAGTGCCGGCCGTCGCGGGGCTCACGATGCCATCCTCGCTCTCCGTCTGGTCGACCGGCATGGTGGCGAGCTGCGACCACTCGCTGATCGAGAGCGACATCTGATTGGCGCACGTGGGCAGCGAGATCGAAACGTTCTTCTCGCCGTTCGCCACGCCGATGAAGACCTCGATGTTCGAGTTGATCAACGAGGCCGCGGCGCGCTGCCAGGTCGGTGCGCCGCCCGTGATGCTCGCGAGCGAAGCGGACGGACAGCCAGCGACCGCGATGAGGATGTTGCCGGCCGTCGGGGTCGCCGGGAACGAGGCCGTGACTGCCGTTCCCGGCCGCAAGAAGGCCGTCGCTTGCTGGACGAGCTGAGGCAGCGGCGGGCTCGCGTCCATCAGCGCATCGATCGCCGGCGCATCGATCATCGCGTCGGTCATGGCGTCGAGGGGATCGTCGGGTGCGTCGGCCGCGTCAGACGATGCGTCGGCGACCGCTCCGGGGAGCTCGCAGCGATTCACCGTGCAGACGAGGCCGCTCGGGCACGTCCCGTCCGCCGCGCACGGGGCGCCGGGAACGGGCTGGGGCGCAAAGCACCCCGCGAGTCCCAAGAGGAACAGCCACCGCACTTGTTCACGATCGCGAAAATACGGGGCGAGCACAAGTCGTCGATGTGGGAGCTACAGCCAGCCCGCGTTCCGGGCCCGTCGTTTGTTGGGCCTATTCGTTCTCGAGCCCGTACTGGCGGAGCTTCTTCCACAACGTCGTGCGGTTGATGCCGAGCATCGAGGCGGCCTTGGTCTTCTGCCCCTCGCAGAGCTCGAGCACCTTCATGATGTGGGTGCGCTCGAGCTCGTCGAGCGTAGGCACGTGATCGCCGGTGAACGTGGTGAGACCGGACGCCGCGGTGAGCGGACGCGGCCCGGCCACGTCGGCGACATCGAGGGTGTCACTCGTGGCCAGGATCACGGCGCGCTCGATCGTGTTCTCGAGCTCGCGCACGTTGCCAGGCCACGAGTGCGCGGTGAGGTGCGCGATGGCGGCGTCGGTGAGGTGCGGGCGGCTTCGTTCGGCGCGCAGCGCGGCTTGCTCGGCGAAGTGGCGCGCGAGGAGGGCGATGTCGCCGGGGCGATTGCGCAGCGCGGGCACTTCGATCGTGATGACCGCGAGGCGGTAGTAGAGGTCCTCGCGAAACGTCCCGGCCTTGATGCCGTCCGTCAGCGTGCGGTTGGTCGCGGCGATGACACGCGCGTCGACGCGGATCGACGCGGTGCCGCCGACGGGCTTGACCTCGCCGTCCTGCAGCGCGCGCAAGAGCTTGGGCTGTAGCTCGAGCGGAAGCTCGCCGATCTCGTCGAGGAACAGCGTGCCGCCATCCGCCGCGACGAACAGGCCGCGCTTGGCGGTGTCCGCGCCGGTGAACGCACCGCGCGTGTGACCGAACAGCTCGCTGTCGAGCAGCGTGCCGACGAGCGCGCCGCAGTTGACCGGCATGAACGAGCGCGATGCGCGGCGACCCGCGAAGTGGAGCGCGCGCGCGACGAGCTCTTTGCCCGTGCCGGACTCGCCCGTGATGAGCACCGTGGCGTCGGACTGCGCGACCTTGTCGATGGTGGCGCGCATCTCGCGCATCGCGAGCGAGTCGCCGATCATCGAGCCGTACGCGAGCCGCTTGGTGAGCTCGGTGTGGGTGCGTCGCAGCTCGTCCTCGTCGAGCGCGCGGCGAACCACGAGGCGCAGCTCGTCGGGCGAGAACGGCTTGCCGATGTAGTCGCGCGCGCCGAGCTTCATGCCGCGCACGGCGGTGTCGATCGATGGATACGCGGTGATGAGGAGCACCGCGGGTGGCGGCGTATCGTCGCCGCGCGGTGCGAGGAGGCGGGGCAGGATCGAGACGCCGTCTTGATCGGGCAGGTTGATGTCGCACAGGACGAGATCGAAGCGTCGGCGCGACACGGCCGCGAGCGCGCCCGCCGCGGAGTCCACCGCCTCGACCTCGTAGCCGGAGCGGCCGAGCACGTCGCTGCACAGGGCGCGAATGCCGCGTTCGTCATCGACGACGAGGATGCTACTCACGGCGACCCCCGAACGCGCAGCTCCGACGACGATGTTGCGTCACGTGGAGTTTGGTATCACGAGCCGAAATTCGGCACCACGACCATCGGGGCCCTCGCCGAGCTCGATCGTTCCTCCCGCCGTGGCGACGAGGTGCTTGCACACCGCGAGGCCGAGGCCCGTGCCGACACCGGCGGCCTTCGTCGTGAAGAACGGATCGAACACCTTCGCGCGATCCGCGGGGCGGACGCCCGGACCTTCATCGCGCACGAGGATCTGGGTCGCGATGCCTCCGGGCGCCGGCTTCACGATCAGCGTGATGGTGTTGCCGCGCGACGTGCCGTCCGGATCCTGCGTGCCCGACATCGCTTGCGCGGCGTTCTGCACGAGGTTGACGAGCACCTGCTGCAGCGCGTGCGCGTCGATCGCGAGCGGCTTCGTGCTCTGCACGTCGGTGACGTAGCGGACCTTCGCCTTCTTGAGCTGGGGCTCGAGTAGCGCGCCGACGTGCCGCGCGACCTGCGCTGGATCCGAGTCGCCGCGATCCGCCGGCGTGCTCGCAGCCACGGGGCCTGCCGTCACGATCGAGCCCGAGCCGCGCGGCGTGCGCGCGTACTCGAGCAAGCCCCCGATGATGCCCTTCATGCGCTCGGCTTCGCTCGCGATGAGCTCGAGCCCCGCGCGATCCGGGTGGCCCTCCGGTTTGTCCTCGAGCAACAGGTTCGCGTAGCCCATCACCGTGGTGAGCGGATTGTTGATCTCGTGCGCGACCTGCGCGGACATCACGCCGACGGACGCGAGCCGATCGCCGCGCGCGAGCGCCGCTTGCAGCTCCGCTCGCTCCGCGATGCGTCTGGCCATCTCGTCGACGCGTTGCCCGAGCACGCCGATCTCGCCGGGGCCATCGATCGCTCGATCCACGCGATCGTCGTCGGGCACGATGGTCCCGCTCGCGATCGCATCTGCGCGCCGTGCGAGCGCCTCGAGCGGCCGCGTGAGGCGCGTCGCGAAGAACACGCCGAGCGCGAGAGCGATCGCGAGCGCCGCGCCGCCGATGATCAGCGTGTCCCGCGTGGTTCGCCGCGCCAGCGCATATGCCTCCGCCTCGGGCTGTTGATGCAGGATCGCCCACCGCACACCGCGCAGCGATTGATAGCTCGACAGGTTGCGATACGCGCTGACCCATCCGCCGACCGCGATCGTCCCTTCGATCGACGACGCGAGCGCGCGATCTACTGCCGGGTCTCTCCCCGCGAGCGACGTGGTCCCCACGGGCCCGACCTCGCTCGACGCCACGGGCACGCCCGCACCATCGACCACCATCACGCGCGCACCCGCACCGAGTCGCGCGGCCGCGAGCAGTTCGCGGATGAAGCCCAGGTCCAAGCTCGCGACGAACGTACCCATCAGCTCGCCCGTGCGCCCGCGCGCCTGCACGACGAGCTGCACGACAGGCCGCCCGTCGACATGCACCGCATCGCCGACATAGCCGCCAAAGCTATGGCTGCCGACGTTCGCGTTCGCGGGCAACGGATCGCCATAGCGAAGCCGCCCCTCCGGATCGACGATCGACAGCGCGTGCACGATCGGCACGTCGCGCCGCAAGCGCTTCGTGAGCAGCTGCGTCTTCTGCGCGTCGTCCGGTGCGTCCGCCCACGTCGCCGCCGCGAGCTCCACCGTGCGCCGCGCGTCTTGCAGCGTGCCGTCGAGCGCGGCCCCGAGCGCGCGAATATGCGCGAGCGCCCCGCGCAGCACCTCCCGCTCGACGTCACCGCGCGCGCGCTTGATCGCGAGCGCACCGACCACGATCGTCGGCACGATCGCCGCGAGCGCGAGCACGATCAGCACGCGCCACCGCAACGTGCCCTGGGAGCG
>JAEYYV010000378.1 GCA_023428295.1 Pseudomonadota bacterium | reverse complement strand
CCCCGGCTTCGCCGGTCACGGTGAACGGGATGGCGCACCTCGCGCGTGTTCAGCAACAGCTCACGCCTCGCGAGCGCGCGTTCCTGGCTGCGCTGCTCGCCGACGAGCGCGGGGACGGCGTCGCGTTAGAGCTATCGGTGATGCCCGTGGAGCAGGTGGTCGCGCTCGTTCGCGAGCATTGCTCGAAGCCGCCCGCACGTCCGCAGAGTGGCGAGCCAACCAGCAAGCAGCTTCGCGATCGCGTGCTGATGCTGATGCCGCGGCTGTCGCCGGCAACGCAGATGCGGTTGATGGCTCTCGCGCCCAGGGTGAGCGTCGCATCGCAGGTGCCGCCCGAGCTCCGACGCATGCTCGCCGAGCTAGCCCGGCTCGACGACGAGGCAGCGGTCGCCTGGCTGGAGACGAACCTCGACAGCCTCGAGAAGGCGATCGCATCGTGAAGCAACAACCCCCCAAGGAGAGGACGATGGCGGACGACAAGCAGACGAAGGAGACCGCCGCGGCGGCGATGGTCGAGGTGATGCGCGGGCAGTCGGCGCAGCTCCAGACGATGGTCGATGCCTACGCGGACATCTCAAACGCTACCGCGGAGGTGCTGCGCAGCAGGGCGCGCCAGATCGCGGCGCCACCGCCGGTATCTGCCCAGCTCCGCGGCTTCGGCGCCATGCTCGCGGCCAAGGCCGCCGCGACGATGTCGCTGCTCACGAACGAGCAAGGTCAGCGCTTGGCCGTACTCGTCCCGAGCTTCACGCGGGCCGCGCTCGCGAACGATCCGCACGTGATTGCGATGGTGATGATATGGCTCGACCTTGAGCCGTGCGAGCTGGCGCGTGTGCTGGTGGCGAGCCTGCCCGATCTGGAGCGGAGGTTCGCGTCGTGACCGTCGCGCTCGTGAAGGCGACCGCGAACACGAACGCGCCCACGGCGCGATCGCGCGAATTCCTGGAGCGGCAGGCGTTCGAGGCGTTCAAGGCATTCCTGTGCGCGATGCAGGAGTGCGTGGCAGCGCCGCCGTCGACTTCACCCGCGCCCGAGCCCGCGAACGACGTGATGACGGTCGACGACGCTGCCACGTTCCTCGGCGTCGACCGCAACACCGTCTACGAGTACACGACGCGTGGCGTGATCCCGCACAAGCGGCTCGGCAAACGGATCCTGCTGCGGCGCGGTGCGCTGATCGCGTGGCTCGACGCGTCGCTGTGCGCGAGCCCGCCATGACCGAGGCGATCGCACTGCCGATCTTCGCCGTCGACGGTCGCGCGTTCGCCTCGTCGTGGCATCATCGCGTTCGTGCAGCGAGCGCTCATCAAGGAGATCGAGATGAGTGTTCGACGTGATACGCGGTTCGGAACTTGGTTCTACCGCAAGTGGGTGCGCTCCACGGATGGATGCAAGGTGCGCATCTTCGGAACTCCGAAGGCCGAGGGCCTGCCCGAGACCCGGGCGGGTGCCGAGGAGGCGGAGCGCCGAGCGATTACGCGCGTCCTCGAAACCGGCGAGCCGAAGAAGCTCGTCACGAACAAGGAGGTCCCGACGGTTCGCGAGTTCCATACGGTGTTTCTGGACGCCTCGCGGATCAAGAACAAGCCGTCGTCGGTTGAGAGCAAGGAGGTCATCCTCCGCATGCACATCCTGCCGCGCCTCGGTGATCTGCGGCTCGATCGCGTCACGTACGCCGTAATCGAGGACTTCAAGATCGCGCTGTCGAAGACGCCGATCCACAACGTGGAGAAGGCGTACGGGGTCAGGAAGGCGCAGATGAAGGGCAAGGCGACGGATGCCAAGGGCAAGCCGCTGGACGCCAAGCCGGTGCGGTACCTGTCGGCGAAGACGATCAACAACGTGTTGACCGTACTGCGCCGGATGCTCGTGGTCGCGCGGAAGCGTGGACTCATCGAGACGGTGCCCGACGTCGAGTGGTTGAAGAACGAGAAGCCCGAGTTCGACTTCTTCACCTTCGACGAGGCGAAGCGGCTCGTCGCCGCCGCGGACGGTGAGTGGCGAACGATGATCCTCGTCGCGCTGCGCACCGGCATGCGGATCGGCGAGCTGCTCGCGCTGCAGTGGCAGGACGTCGACCTCGTCGCCGGACGCATCACGGTCCGGCGAAACGTCGTGTGGGGCCACCTCGGCACGCCGAAGTCGGACAAGTCGCGCGAGATTCCGTTGTCCAACGCCGCCCAGAAGGCGCTGAAGGATCATCGGCATCTCCGTGGCGCGCTCGTGTTCTGCGATGCCGGCGGCCACATGCTGACCGACGGCGAGGTTCGTCACCCGCTGTGGCGCGCGTGCAAGCGGGCCGGGTTGCGGCCGATCACCTGGCACGTGTGTCGGCATTCGTTCGCCTCGCATCTCGTGATGCGCGGCGCGCCGATCAAGGCCGTGCAGGAGCTGTTGGGCCACTCCGCGATCTTGATGACGATGCGGTACGCCCATCTGGCGCCGGAGGTTGCACGCGAGACCGTCCAGCTCCTCGATCTGGAGGGACCAGTCGTGATTGGGCAGAGTTTGGGCAGAGCTGCCGCGAACACGGGCTAGCTCTGCGAAACAATGGTGGAGGCGGCGGGAGTCGAACCCGCGTCCGAAGATGCATCCGGACAAACGTCTACGCGTGTAGGCACGCTATTTAAGGTCTCGGGCTCGCCGGCAGCGGCCGGCCTGCGAACCCAACGAGCCGACTAAGTCTCGACCTCCATGCGTCAGCAGGTCAGGAGGTCCAGCCTGATTGTGTCGGTGTTTCGCAGCTACAGACGGAAGCTGCGGACACCGTCGTTACCTGGTTTTATCAGGCAGCGAGAGCAACAGCGTTATCGTTCGCAGTTGCAGGTTTGCCCATTTTTACGTGGCCATGGGCGCCACGACGCGCGATCTGAACATCAACATCCTCGTCGAAACCGGTACGCCCCCTTGTCAAAGACGGACCGTCGCCGAGACGGCGGTCCAAGGGGGCACTATGAGGTTGACCAGGTTAGTGGTCAAGCGGTGGATCTCGTAGCTTGCGGACCGAGCGGCGAGGGCGTCCCCGTATACTGCGGGCGCGATGTTGGAGCGTGTCGTGGTGGTTGTGGGAGTTGCGTTGATGGCGGCGTGCGCGGCGATGCCGCCTCCACCTCCTGCGCCTGTCCGGCGTACGGACATGGAGCTCGCGATCGGGTCGACCAGGTTAGTGAATGGCCTGCGCGTGGTGCGCGTGTTCGATCCGCGGGCGCGCGAGATTCACGTGACCATGCGCTACGCGGTCGGCGCGGCCGATGACCCCGTGGGGCAGGAGGGCGTGGCCCACCTCGTGGAACACTTGATGTTCGAACAGGTGGTGGGCGCGCAGACCATCACCGCGAAGCTCGAGGGGACGGCGCGCTCGTACAACGCATTCACGACGTATGACGCGACCACGTATGTGACCGATGCGGCGGCGGCGCAGTTGGATGCCCTGCTGTTCATCGAGTTCGTGCGCATGAACCTCCGCTGCGCTTCGATTACCGAGTCGGTGTTCGTGCGCGAGCGCGAGGTCGTGCTGCAGGAGCTGCGCATGCGCGATCAGGGGGCGGAGTTGCGGGCGGCGATGCACCGCGGCGTGTATTCCGAGAAGCACCCGTACGCGCGCTTGTTGGGCGGCACCGCGGAGACGGTGGGCGCCTTGACGCTGAAGCAGGCGTGCGCGTTTGCAGATGCGCACTACGGGCCGTCGAATGCGGTGCTGGTGGTCTCGGGCAACATCGATGCAGCGACGCTCGAGGCGTCGGTCGCGAAGTTTCTCGCGAAGGTGCCGCAGCGGGCGATCGCGCAACGCGCGGCGCTGCCGGCCGCGGCGCAGGCGAGGGCGGTGGAGACGAACGCACCCATCGACGAGGATGCCGTGCTGATCGCGTGGCCGCTGCCGGTCGACGTCGCCGAGCGGACGCGCATCGCGGCGGTGGGCGATGTGGCGAAGGACTATATCGACGCGGCGGTGGCGGGGCCGGTGACGGTCGTGTCGCTCGGTGATGCACGCGCGCCGATGCTCGGCGTGATCGTCTGGCCGGGCGACGGCGAGACGACGAGCGACATCATCAAGGCGGTCGAGCGAGCCCTCGATCGCGCGCCACTCTACTTTCGCCAGCGCGGCGAGTGGGGCCGCATCGCGTTCAACTTGCGTCAGCAATCGGCCATCGGTGCGCAGTTCGCGGCGTTCGAGAATGACTTCACGCGAGACAGGTTGCTCGCTACGAACGTGCACGCGGGCGTGGCACCGCAGCAGGCGCTCGCTGCGTCGCTGCAGTCGTTGCGGACGCTGACCGCAGAGGATGCGGCGACGTTGCTCTCGAAGCACCTGGCGTACAAGAAGGCGAACATCGTCGTTCTCAAGGCCAGCGAGACGACGCGCGGGACGACGCGCGGGACGACGAAGTTGTCGACGAAGTTGTCGACGAAGGAGCCCGTTCACGATGTCGGCTTGCGTCGCGACACGGATCCCGCGCTCGCGACGCAGCCCGCGACGGAAGCTGTCGTGACACGCGCGATCGATGGAGTGATCACGCGCTCGCTGCCGAACGGCATGCGCGTCATCCTACTGCCGCTGACGAGCGTGCCGGTCGTGGATGCGCGCATCGTGTTCTCGGCGGGGACGGCCGACGAGCTGCCCGAGCGACGAGGTGCGGGCATCGTGGCGGCGCATGGCATGCGCCTGTCGTTGAAGTACATCAACGACTCGCTCGCGATGGCGGAGGCGGGCGCCACGATGGACGTGAGTGCAGGCGCGGACTACACGACGTTTCAAACCCTCGGCTTGGACATGCACCTCGACTACATGCTCGCCGGTTTGCGGCGCATCGTTCGCGAGGGGTCGTACGAGGGCGCGAGCTCGATCGTGAAAGCGATGCGCGACACGCAGAAATCCGACGACGACGAGGGTGCGCGCACCGACGCGTGGCGCACGGCGCTCTACGGAAAGGATCATCCGTATCGCGTCGCCGGCATGTCACGTCACATCGCGCGCGATCTAAACGTCGGCGACGTGACCGCGTTTCGTCGTGCGTACTACACGCCCGACAACGCGACGCTGATCATCGCCGGCAAGTTCGATCCGGCCGTCGCGAATCGCTGGATCGATTATCTGTTCGCGGACTGGGAAGGCAAGCGCCGCAATCGTGTCGTGACTCCGACGACGGTGAGCCCCGCATCCATCGCGATCGACGACGACGTCGCGCAGACCGCGATCAGCATCGCGATGCCTTCCACGATCGGCTCGCGCGCGCAACGGCTCGTCGTGACGGAGATGCTCGCGAGCATCGCGCGCGATGTTCGGCACCAGCTCGGCGCGAGCTACATGCTCGACGCCGACGTTAGCGAGCAGCGCCGCTCCTCGCTCTACCTCATCAGCGGAAGCATCGATGCACCACGCACCGCCGAGGCGATCGCGCTGATCGCGTCGCGCATCGAGAAGCTTCGCTCGGACCCAGATGCATCGGCGCGCGCGTTCGTCGAGGCGCGACGAAGCGTGCTGTCCCACCTCGGCGACATCGGCAACACGGCGTCCACGCTCGCGGAGCGCGTGGCCGACGACATCGGGCTCGAGCGCGAGCCGCTGTCCGACGTGAAGGTCGCGCACGAGGTGCACGATCTGACGATCGCCAATGTCGCCGACGTCCTCGCGGAGATCGATCTCTCGCGCGCAGCGATCGCGATGCGCGGCCCCGCGGCCGATGTGGACAAAGCGTTCGCGGCGCTCGGTCGCACGCCTCGCCGCATCATCGGCGCCGTCGAGGATCCGTTCGCGCAGCCCGACGCGCCTATCGTGTTTCCCGATCAGACGCCGGTCTACACGTCCGATGTCGAGGACGCGTTGACGATGCAGCGCCGCTACTCGTCGCTGTCGTTCGGCGCGAGCGGCGGCTACGCGACCGGCAAGGTCCTCCAGCACGGCGGGCAGAGTGGTCCTCGCGTGGCAGCGTATGCGGGATATCGCATCGACGAGTCGAAGGCGCTCGGAGTTCGCGCGTCGTTCATGCAACTCGGCGGCACGTACAACACGGGCACCGAGTTCCTTCCCGTGTACGCCAACGTCGACGCGACGATCCTGTCGCTCGGTGGCTACATGCACGTGACCGCGTTCGATCGCGTGTACGGCGGCCTCCTCGTGACGATGAACGTCGATCGCACGAACAACGACGGCGTCATGTCGTCATGGAGTCCCGGCGTCGCGATCGGTCTCGAGAGCGGTCTCGATGTCGTGCGCTTCGGCTCGCATCGCGTTGGATTGCTCGGACACCTCGAGGGCGAAGTAGCGACCGATGCATCGTGGGCGGGCTTCTCGATCGGTCTCGGCTACCGCAACTTCTAACGTCGATCCCATCGCGGTTCTCCGAGGTGAGCGAATACGCGCAGTAAGCGCTCGGGCCACGCGCCTTGATCGGCGCTCGTTCGCGGGTAAAGCTCCGCGCATGAAACGAACCCTCTATTCGATCGTTCTCGCGTCTGCACTGGTCGCGTGTGGCGGCAAGTCCAAGGCGCCCGAGTCCACCCCGGAAGCGCCGACGACGGCTGTCGAGCCTGCGCCGCCGCCGGCCGAGCCCGTCGCGCCCGAACCGGCTGCGCCGGAGGAGCCGTCGCCGCCGCCCGCACCGAAGACGGCGAAGGCGGAGCT
>JAEYYV010000367.1 GCA_023428295.1 Pseudomonadota bacterium | reverse complement strand
TTCCCGTTCGGCGAGCGGCGCGTGCGTCACTTGCGCGCTCCATCGGTGGGTGCGAGGAGCACGCGCGCGAGCGCATCCGCGAGCGCCGCGAGCGCGATCGGGTCCTCCTCGAGGACATCACGCATGTCGTCGAGCGTGAGCCCCACGACGTTCGACGGCTTCACCGCGAGCGCGGAGAGCGGCGGCGTGGCCGGCGCGACGACGCGAACGAGTCCGAGCACGTGTCCCGGATAGGCGACACCGCCGTGACGGCGCGTGGTGGACGCGGTCGCATCCATCGAGACGGCCGCGGTCGACGCGATGACGAGCTGGCCGTCGACGACGACCCACACGTCACTGTCCGTGCCGAGGCGTTCGCCTGGATCGAGCGCTCGCGGTCTCGCGCGTTCCGCGAGCCGGATCACCACAGCCGGCGCGAGATCAGCGAAGAGAGGGCACGCCGCGAGCGCGGTGGCGCGCTCGAGGAGATCCATCACTATTTCTTCGCGAGGATCTTCTTCTGGTTCGCGAGGACCTGATCGAGCTTCTTCTGGTTGCCGGCGATCTTGGCCTGGTTCGCGAGGACCTGATCGAGCTTCTTCTGGTTCGCCGCGATCTTCGCCTGGTTCGCGAGGACTGCCTTTTGGTTGGCGAGGATCTTCTGGAGGGCCGCTTGGTTGCCGGCGATCTTGGCTTGGTTCGCGAGGATCTTCTCCTGGTTCGCGATGATCCGGGCCTGGTTGGATTCGATGTTCTTCTGGTTGGTGAGGATCTGTTGCTGGTTCTCACCGCTCGCGTCGCTCATGGTCACCCCTTTGGCGGCGTAGGTTCCACCGGCGGTCATCCTGGTGCAACATCAGCGGCGAGGGTTTTGCTCGACTCTCGCGCGATGTCATACGGCCGGACCAAGTACCTGATCGCCGCCCCGGTCGTCGCGCTGGGAATCGTCGGTGCGTGGGGCCGTCCTGCCCAGGCGCAGGGCGCCGAGCGCGAGACCTCGACCAAGCGTCTGCCCGAGGACCTGACGGACGAGGAGCTCGCGACGATGGCGGGCGAGGAGGCGATCGAGATCTTCGACGAGCGACCCGACAAGCCGTTCGATCGCGACACGGAAGTGCGGCTGACCGGCGAGCAGCTCGCGGCGCGCGGCGCGACGGATCTGGCGAGCGCACTGGCGCTGATCCCCGACGTGACCGTGCGCGACGCTGGGCGCGGTGGCTTCAACGTGGACATTCGTGGCGGGCGCAAAGGCGCGGTGGCGGTGCTCGTCGACGGCGTGCTGGTGAGCGACCCGTACTACGGCACGTTCGATGTCTCGACGATTCCGGTGACGGACATCGTGCAGATCCGCGTAGCGACCACGCCGATGTCGCCGCTCGATGGGCCCGGCGGACCCGGCGGCGTGATCGAGGTGCTCACGCGCGATGCGATCGGATCGCAGCTCGTGATCGCGCGCGTGACCGCGGACTCGTTGCCGTCGGTTGGAGTGACCGGCACGGCGAGGGTGGCGCTCGCGAAGCGATGGGCGTTGCGCCTGTCGGTGTCGGGGCTCGGTGGTGCGCGCGAGATGGACCTGCCCGGAAGCGCGACGATCGGCGATCAGCGACGGTCCGCCAGCGGCGGTGGGCGCCTCGAGTATCGCAAGGGCGATCGGAGGATCGCGGTGGATGGCTTCATCGACGACCGCCACTATCTGGCGCCGCCAAACGAGGACACGCGCGCCAACATCCTGCTGATCGATCGCGAGACGAGTGCGCGTGCGCAGATCAAAGCGGACGAGAAGATCGGAAAGCTGCAGCTTCAGGGGCTGTACTACGTGCACTGGCTGCACCGCACGTCGCGTCGCTTCGACGATGCGGCGCTCATGAACGAGGTCGCCGTCGAGGATCTCGAGGCGATTCGCAGCGGCGGCTCCGTGCTGGCGACGCGACCGATCAACACGGAGTGGCGCTGGGCCGCCTCGGTCGCGGCGTCGCGAGACAAGGCGCTCGTCTTCGACGCGAGCTACAACTACGTGCGCGGCGCATCGAACATGCTGAACGCGGCGGTCGACCTGCAGTTCGAGCGCAGGAAGCTCCGTGTGGACGCGGCGGTCGGCCTCGCGATGCCGCTCATCTTCGACGAGGAGGGCGCGCCCGTCGAGACCACGCCGTGGCCAGAGGCAAAGCTCGTCGGGAGGTACAGGCTGCGCCCGACGCTCGAGCTCACGGCGACGGCGGGCTACAAGGGCCGCGTTCCGAGCTTGCGCGAGCGCTACGACGCCATCACGGGAAACCCGGCGCTCGGCCCCGAGAAAGCGCTACACGCGGAGGTGCGTGCCGTCGAGCAACGCGAGCGTTGGCGCGTGGAGGCCGCGCCGTTCTATCGCCGCACGAACGGCACGGTGCGCACCTCGATGGATCCCGACGACAACGGCCGGTTGGTGAACCTCGGCGACCTCGACATCTACGGCATCGACACGCAGGCGCGCGTCCTCGTTCACGAGAAGGCGGAGATCGGCGGCTCGTACAACTTCATCCGCGCGAAGAGCGATGTCTCCGACGAGCCACTCGATCGCTTGCCGCACCATCGCTTCGATGCGTGGGCGCGCTTCCTTGCAAACGATCGCTACTCGGCGCTCGCGCGCGTTCGCTATCTGGGCGTCGCGCGCGATCAGGGAACGTGGGTCGACGGCTACGCGCTCGTCGAAGCGAACGTGACCGCGCAGATCACCGAGGAGTATCTCGCGGTGCTGCGCGTCGACGACTTGCTCGACGTGCGCCCGCAGACACGCGACGGCTATTACCTGCCGGGGCGCGTGATCAGCGTCGTGCTCCAAGGCGCGTGGCAGTAACCGCCTCGTAACATCCGTTTCGCCAAGCCTTGAGGCGCCTTGAGGCATGCTGTGACTATGCGATTCGCTGCTGGTCTCGTCGCGATAGCGCTCGTCGGATGTGCAGATGATGGCGGCACGAGCACCCCGAAGACGTGCTCACTGCCCGAGGACACCGCCGACGCAGGCACGTTGACCGCGCTGTTCGCCCAGCGCTGCAACGTCGGCGGCTCGATGGGAATGCGCAAGTGGTACCGCATGGCGGCCACGCTGCCGGGCTCGCAGAACGTGGTGCAGGTCGAGCTCTACGACAACGCGGGCCCGTTCGCCGGCGGCGTGGTCCGCACGGGGACGTTTCCGGTGGACCCGGATCCCGTCACGTGCGGCGTGTGCGTTCGCGCGCTCGGTGACAAAGGCGGCACGACGGAGATGGAGTACTTCGCGACGAGCGGCACCGTCACGATCTCCGCGTTTGGTGCGCCGGGGACGGCATTCTCTGCCGCGGTGTCGGATCTCGCGCTCGAGCAGATCGATGCCGATCACACGCTGGTCGCAGATGGCTGCACCGCGTTCGTCGCGGGTGCACGGCTCGACGGCACGCTCGCGGATCACGCGGGCGGAGGCGGCGGTGGTGGAGGCGGCGGCGGCGGCGGCAACGGTGCGTGCCCGACCACCGTCGGGGACGCCGAGAAGCCATAAACGTGAAACGCCTCGCTACGAGAGCGAGGCGTTTCTTCGTGACCCCATCGAGACTTGAACTCGAGTTTTCTGCGTGAGAGGCAGACGTCCTAACCGCTAGACTATGGGGCCAATGAACTGGAAGGAGCGACGTTCTACCCGGTGCGGTTCGAACGGTCAAGCCTTCGTAGTTCGGGGACTAGGATTCGAACCTAGATAGCAAGAGTCAGAGTCTTGCGTCCTGCCGTTAGACGATCCCCGAGTGCGAGGTGACTGATTAGTCGCAAGCGCCGCGTTCGTCAAGAGGGCCGTGGCGAGGGCGATCGCGGCACGAAGAAGATCGCGGTCTTGCCGCTGGAGCGGAGGACATGGATGGCGAGCCACGGCGTCGAGGGCGTCTGGCTGAGGAACCGCACCAGCTCGACGCCACGTACCCGGACCGGGCCGATCTTGGTGACCGCGATGCCGCGACGATCGAGCTCCTTCGCGAGGAAGTCGGTCGTGTCGCGCAGGCCGCGGCTCGAGACGAGCTGACCACTGGCGTCGCTTCGCGTGCCCGGCGGCAGCTTGATGTCGGGCCGGGCGTTGTGGGCGTGGGCGTTGTCGGCGCGGGCGTTGTCGGCGTGGGCGTTGTCGGCGTGGACGTTGTCGGCGTGGACGGTGTCGGGC
>JAEYYV010000312.1 GCA_023428295.1 Pseudomonadota bacterium | reverse complement strand
CGCCGGTCTCGCGCAACACGACCGCGCGAACGCCGCCGTCGGGCGTGCCCGCCTCGAGCGCGCAGCGACCCCTTCCAGCGAAGGCGACGCCGCCCGCCGGCGTGCCGAGGAAGGCATCCGCGTCTCGCGCGCAGACGCCCGCGAGCGGTGTTTGGCCACCGGCCGCCTCGCTCGATGCCGACACGGAAGGCTGGTCGCTCCCCGACGACGATCTCGCGGTTCCCGTCGAGGCGCCGAAGGTTGTCGAGCCGGCGAAGGTCGTCGCGCCGACGCCCAAGCTCGAGGCGCTGCAGGCGGAGAACTGGTCGCTGCCGGACAGCATCGTCGACGATTCGGCCGCCGATCCGAACCTCGGCTCGGTGCCCATCGCCGCACTCGCGGGACAGATCACGCCGACGCCCGAGCCGCTCGGTCAGACGAAGAAGCGCGCTCCCAGCGAGCCCGCGCGGGACTCTGCAGCGACGACGAAGCGTGCGCCGAGCGAGCCCGCGGTGATGCGCGTGCCCGCGTTGCCGACAAAGCGCGCGCCGAGCGAACCGGCACCGACCACGAAGCGCGCGCCGAGCGAGCCCGCACCGACGACGAAGCGCGCACCGAGCGAGCCCGCACCGACGACGAAGCGTGCACCGAGCGAGCCCGCGGTGATGCGCGTCCCCGAGTTGCCCGCGAAGCGCGCGCCGAGCGAACCGGCACCGACGACGAAGCGCGCACCGAGCGAGCCCGCAGCTGCACACGTTCCGGCACCGACGACGAAGCGCGCACCGAGCGAGCCCAGCGAGCCCGCAGCTGCACACGTTCCGGCACCGACGACGAAGCGCGTGTCGAGCGAGCCCGCAGCATCGACAAAGCGCGCGGCGAGCGAGCCATCCATCCCGCGACGCGCGTCGAGCGAACCGACCACGGTCATCGATCCGGACGCCGTCACCGGCGTTCGAGATCCCATCGCGACCGCACGCGGTGCGGCCGTCGATCCCGACGACGCGATCACCAAGGTCGGCGCGGAGCCCGCGATCACGCACGAGATCACGGGCGTCGGCGTCGAGCCCGGTGTCGAGGAGACAGGCGTGGGCGCGGAGGCGATCGACGTTGTCGGGCGTTCGACACGCTCCGGCGATCATCGAGGTGGCCGCGGCGTAGGCGTTGGCGTCGACAGCACCGGCGTTGCCGTCGACAGCACCGGGGTTGGCGTGGAGCCCACGCAGACGGGTGTTCGTCCGGATCCGAGCGACGAGGCCGCACCGAGGGACGAGGTCACGAAGGTTCGCGAGCCGGTGCTCGGCAAGACCATCGTCGGTGTCGCCGCTGGACCCACGCGCACCCAAACGCCGCCAGCCGGTGTCCCCGCGAAGTCGCCACCACCACCAGCAACGCGTACGCAGACGCCCGCCGCTGGTGTCACGACGACGCGCGCGCAAGCGTCAGATCCAGCACCGCCGTTGCCGCCGCCGCCGGCGCACCCCGCGCACCTCGTTGTCGCGAAGCCTGCGCCGCCCCCCGCGATCGAGCCCGTGCTCGACAAGCCGCGTAGCGAGCGCGATGTCGCGACCGACTCCTTCCCCGTCGTGCGGCCCGGTTCGAAGAAGCCGGTCGTCCTCGTCGGCGGCGCCGTCGCCGTGATCTTGTTGATCGTAGTCCTCGTGTTCGCGCTCGGCGGCACGAAGGAGTCGACGACCACCGCGAAGAACGATCCGCCGGTGACAAACGATCGGGAGACGGATCCCGTCGACAACTCGGCCGGCAGCAGCGGCGCAGCCACCGGAAGCGATACGACGCCCGTCGAGAACCCGCCGGTCGACACGGCACCGGTCGACACGACAGCGGTCGACACGACAGCGGTCGGCACGACAGCGGTCGACACGACACCCGTCGACACGAGCTCGACACGCACGAACCCGACACGCGCGAACCCGGCGCGGACCAACCCCGCGCGGACGACGACGCGCACCCAACGCACCAACCGCGTCACCACGCGACCGCCGACGGAGAATGCAACAACCGCGCAGCCAGCAGGTGATGCGATGGCCTCCGCGCGTAGCTCCTACGACGCGGGCAACAAGCGCCTGTATGCGGGCGATCCGATGGGCGCGATCGTCGAGTACAAAGCGGCGCTCGCGGCGGCGCCTGGCTTCGCCGCCGCGCATCGCGGGCTCGGGCTCGCGTACACGCTCGGCGGCGACAAGGCGAAAGCGATCGCGTCGTTCAAGGCGTACCTCGCGGCGGCGCCCGGCGCGAAAGACACCGCGAAGATCCAAGAGCGCATCGCGGCGCTACAGGCCAAGTAACGCCGATGGCGCACGCGAGTCGCGCTGTCCGGGAACCGGACGATGCGTGTGAGCTGGCAATTGCCGTCGGCCTCGGCGGGCTCGACGCGCGATACGCCCTCGCGCATCTAGGGCTCGCCGCGCGCGTCCGATCGCTCGTGACGATCGGAACGCCGCATCGCGGATGTTGCCGGGCCCCCGTCGATCAGCTCGGGACGACTTGCACGTCGGCGAGCACGCCGTAGTGGTCGCTGGCGCAGATCGCGTCTTCACCATCGCCGTCGCGATCGGTGAGGACGACGCGCGCATCGTGAATGGTCCCGCGCCCGTCTTTTTTGCGCGAGGTCACGTAGACGTAGTCGATGCGCCGATCGATATCGAGCGAGCGAAGCGGGCGCGTGAAGCGATTCTCGCTCGACCAGGTGTTGCCGTGCGCCGGGCCATCGGTGGGGCCCGGTTCGCGGTGCAAGCGGAGCCACGCGTCCTGAAAGTGCGTGCGTCGGCCCCCGAGCGTGGTGAGGCCGCGGAGGAAGCGCATCTCGTCGCTGTCGGGCGTGGCGTTCATGTCGCCGCAGAGGATCTGCGGTGGCGACGTGTCGCTGCGCAGGTCGCGGATGGCGGCGTCGATGGCGAGCACTTGTTTCTCGCGCGCGAGGCCGTCGTCGAGGCGGTAGTGCAGGTGGGTCGTGTGGATCCACACCGGATCTGCGTCGGTGGCGACCTGCGCCGAGAGGAGGAGGCGCGAGTCCGCGGGGCGCGGCTCGGGCAGGGCTTGCGTGCGCGTGGAGAGGATCGAGCGCGCGAGGATGGCGAGGCCCTCTTGGCCCGGCGCGAGCTTGGGATGATCGTCCCACTCGCACGCGACCGCGTAGTGCGCGACGAGCCCGAGCGCGCTGGCGATCGTGTGGGCCGTGGTCGCGCCTTGCTTGCCGTCGAGCGGGCGCACCTCTTGGAGGCACACGACGTCAGGCGCGAGGTCGCGCAGCTGGCGGATCGCGAGGTCGAGGCGGCGATCGAGCGGCGGCTCGGTGCCCCAGAGGTTCAGCGTGACGACGCGAAGGGTTGCGCCCATCGCTAGCTCACTCGCGATACGCGCAACGGGCGCCCGGCGTCTCGCACGTCGAGACCTCGACCAGTGCTGGCAGCTTCGGGCGCAGGTGGTTCCAGAACCAACGCGAGAGCAGCTCGCTCGTGGGGTTGGCGAGACCTTCGATCTCGTTCAGCACGCGATGATCGAGCTGATCGACGAGCGGCATCACGATGGCATCGAGGTCGCCAAAATCGAGCAGCCAGCCGAGCTCGGGATCGACGGTGCCTTCGAGGATCACGTCGACGGTGTAGCTGTGCCCGTGCATTCGAGCGCACTTGTGACCGGGCGGAACGCGCGGCAGGAAGTGTGCTGCTTCGAAGCGATAGGTCCGCTCGAGACGGGTCGGCATGGCGAGGGTTTGTAGCACGCGTGCAATGCCGCGCGCAGTCGCTCGACCGGTTCGCGCGGTCCGGCGCCGCGGCCGGCCACGATCACTTCTTCGGCAGGCCGGCTTCGATCGCCGCGATGACCTTCGGATCATCCGGCGTGGTCCTCGGCGAGAACCGCGTGATCGTCTTGCCGTCGGCGGAGACCACGAACTTTTCGAAGTTCCACTGGATGTCGCCGCTCTTGCCCGCGTCGTCGGTGAGCGGGACGAGATCCTTGTAGATCGCGTGGCGCTTCTCGCCGTTCACGTCGATCTTCTCCATCATCGGGAACGTCACGCCGTACTTCGTCGTGCAGAACGTCTCGATCTCTTCGGCGGTGCCCGGCTCTTGCCCGCCGAACTGGTTCGACGGGAAGCCGATGACGGTGAAACCTCTCTCGCCGTACTTCTTCTGGAGCTCCTCGAGCTGCGTGTACTGCGGGGTCAGGCCGCACTTACTCGCCACGTTCACGAGCAGGAGCGCCTTGCCCTTGAAGTTCTCGAGCTTCGTGTCCTTGCCTTGCAGGGTCTTGATCGGTGCAGTCCACATGGCGCGTTCCTTCGCTGGGGCCTTCTGGGCCTTCTTGACCGGCGGCTTGGCCTTGGAGTCCGCCTCGGACGACGAGCAACCGAGACCACAGACAACGGCCAGGCTGAGAAAACCGGCGAGCCTCATGAGCGCGACCGTACAATAATGAGCCGCGAGAGCAAGGGCTTTGCTATACGTGCCGCCCTCGGAAGCCGTCCAATGCGCCATCTCTACGCCGATTTCATCGACCGCGTCGCCAAGCCCATGCGTTACCTCGGCGGTGAGTATCAAGCCGTGGTCAAAGACGGTCCCGGCTTCGAAGCCGTGACCGCGCGCGTGTGCCTCGCGTTTCCCGACGTCTACGACATCGGCATGTCCCATCTCGGGACCAAGATCATCTACTCGCTGCTCAACAAGGATCCGCGCATCGCGTGCGAGCGCGCATTCGCGCCGTGGACGGACATGGAGGCCGAGCTGCGCGCACGAGAGCTCCCGCTCGTCTCCCTCGAGACGCAGCGCGCGCTCCGCGAGTTCGACGTCCTCGGCATCTCTCTCCAGTACGAGCTCACGTTCACCAACGTGCTCACCCTCCTCGATCTCGGCGGCATCCCGTTGCGCGCCGCGGATCGCACGGGCGTGCACGAGGACGCCACGCTCGTGCTCGTCGGTGGACCCACCGCCTCGCATCCCGAGCCCATGGCCGCGTTCATCGATGCGGCGTTCATCGGCGAGGCGGAGCAGCTCTTGCCAGAGGTCGTGCTCGCGTGGGCAGATCTTCGCCGCGAGATCCGGTCCGGAACGCGCACGCGCCTCGATGCGCTCGCCGAGCTCGCAGCGCGCTTTCCGCTCTACGTGCCCGCGCTGTACGCGACCGAGGTCGACGAAGCCACGGGCATGACCGTCGTCGGCGCGCCGCTCGATCCGCGCGTTCCGCCGCGCATCGGCCGCGCGATGGTCGAGAACCTCGACGACTATCCGTTCCCCACGGACACGCCGGTCCCGTACGCCGAGGCCGTGTTCGAGCGCGCTTCTGTCGAGATCGCGCGTGGCTGCACGGAGGGCTGCCGCTTTTGCCAAGCGGGCATGATCTACCGGCCCGTTCGCGAGCGCTCGCCCGCATCCATCGCCGACTCGTTGATCGGTGGCGCCGAGAAGGCGGGCTACGAGGAGACGGGGCTGACCTGTCTGTCCACCGCGGACTTCTCGAGCATCACGCCGCTCGTGAAGCAGCTCGCCGGTGAGCTGCGCAAGCGCGGCGTGTCCATGTCCGTCGCATCCCTGCGCGCGTATGGCCTCAACGAGGATCTCCTCGACGAGCTCGCCCTCACGCGCATCAGTGGCCTCACGTTCGCGCCCGAGGCGGGCACGCAGCGCATGCGCGACGTGGTCAACAAGAACGTCACCGAAGCGCACGTCGAGGAATCGTCGCGCCGCGTGTTCGCGCGCGGATGGCACCGGCTGAAGCTGTACTTCATGATCGGCCTCCCCACCGAGGAGGACGACGACGTCCGCGGCATCGTCGAGACCGGCATTCGCATGCTGAAGATCGGCCGCGGGCTCGTCGGGCACCGCGCCGAGGTCACGGTCTCCGTCAGCTCGCACGTGCCCAAACCGCACACGCCGCTGCAGTGGTGCGCGCAGGATCCCACGCCGGAGATCAAGCGCAAGCAAGCGATCCTGCGCGACACGGCCCGTCGCGAACGCTCGCTGCGCCTCAAGCATCACCACGCGGGCGTGTCGTTCATCGAGGGCGTCCTCGCGCGCGGTGATCGCCGCCTCTCGAACGTGATCGAGAGCGTGTGGCGTGCGGGCGCGCGCTTCGACGGCTGGGAAGAGCTGTTCGAGATGGAGCGCTGGGACGCCGCGTTCGCCGAGCATGGCGTCGATGTCGCGCAGTACCTCGCAACGCGCCCGGTGCACGCGCGCTTGCCGTGGGATCACATCGACGTCGGCCTCGAGGACGGCTTCCTCCTCGGCGAGTATCGCAAGGCGATGAAGGGCCGCGCGTCGCCACCGTGCGGCAAGGTCGCCGGCATGTTGATCCACCACACGAACCTCGCGGAGGCCGAGCCCGACAAGCGCAAGCTCGTTTGCTACGACTGCGGCGTCGCGTGTGACCTGACCAAGATGCGCGCGGATCGCTTGGTCGCGCTGCGTGCGCTCGGCGCTTCGGAGCGGCCGTCGCGGTCTCTTCCCGTGGTCCTCGATGGCGAGCTGATCGATGTCAGCGAGCGCGGTGGCGGCTCGCCCGCCGAGCGCGCGGGCATGGATGACGCGGCCCCCAGCGAGCAGCGCACCGCGCGCGCATCGCGCGATCGAGAGACCGAGCGCGCCGAGCGCGTGCGGCTCAACGGTCACTTCGGCGCGGGCGCACCGTACACGACGTATCGCATGCGCTTCGCGAAGGTCGGGCGCGCCGCGTTCCTCGGGCACCTCGATCTCGTGCGCTTGCTCGCGCGCACGTTCCGTCGCGCGGATCTCCCGCTCGCGATGACGCGTGGGTTCTCGCCCAAGCCGCGCCTCTCGTTCGGTCCGGCGCTCGGCTTGGGCGTTCCGTCGCTCGGCGAGATCATGGACGTGGATCTCGAGCACGTCGTTCCCGGCGTGCCGTCGTGGGAGATTCCCGAGGGCGCCGAGCGCGTCGAGCTGTCCGCCGACGAGGTTCGCGAGCGCATCGCGCAGGTGTTGCCGCCGGGCATCGAGATCGCGAGCGTCACTACCGTGCGGCTCGCGGGACATCCCGCGTTCGCGAAGATGCAGTCGGCGGGCGCGCGGCCGGATCCGGGCCTCGGCAAGCTGATCGACGCGGTCGACATCGTGATCCGTCCCGCGAGTGACGGCATGGCGTACGACGCGGCGCGCTTGTCGCGACTCGGCGCCGCGCTCGTGGCAAAGACCGAGGCCAAGGTCTCGCGCGGCGAGAAGACGATCGACGTGCGCCCCTACGTCCTCGATGTCGGCGTCGTCGACGGCGACGCAGCAGCCACGCTGTGCGCCGCGCTCGACTGGCCGGTCGCGCCGCTGTTTCGCGTTCGTGTTCGCACGACGAGCGAAGGCAGCGCGAAGCCGAGCGAGGTCGCACGCGCACTCGGCGTGTGGGGCAGCGACGATCCGCGAGGCGAGCACGCGCTCGTCGCGCGCTTGGGCGTGGTCGAGGTCGGCGCGGCGTTGCCCGTCGTCGAGAGCGCGCCGGTCGTACAGCCCAGCGTCTGAGCTGGTCGGCGAATTCGATCGCGTGAATCCTGCGTGATCCAACTTCTGCCGGGTCGTGCCTCGTGCGGTAATGGAGGCGATGCGGTCGAGGTGGCAGGGGTTGCCCAGGTGCGGCACGGGATCGGTGGATTCGTGCTTGTTGCCACAGTGTGCTGCGTTGGTCCCCGTGACTACGCGGCCCAGTGTGGCTTCACTACAACACGTGGCACGTCATCTCTTGGTGTGGCTGGTGATCGCGAGCGCGAGCGGTTGCTCGCTCGGGCTCGATGGACCGAAGCCGAATCGACCGCGCGGATATGCTCCGCAGTGCGACGACAACAAAGGTCTCGTCGTCGCCGACGGTCTCCTCGCGGCGGGCGTCGGCATCGGCGCACTCGCTGCGTTCGGCGAAGGCGAGACCGCCGCGGGCGTGACGCTCGGTCTCATCGGCCTCGCGTTCACCGCGTCGGCGATTCGCGGCAACGGCGTCGCCAACGAGTGCCGCGCCGAGAAAGCGCGGTTCGCACAGGAGGGCGTGCCGTTCGCGCCGCCCGACGAGAGCGAGAACGAGATCGCACGACGACGCGTGCGCGCGAACCGCGATCGCGACTCGCGCATCCCGGTGGCGCCGGCGACCGCGCCATCGGATCCGTATGCGGAGCCACCTGTCGCGCCACAAGCTCCGGCCGCGCATCCGGCGACGCCTGCGCCTGCGCCGAGCAAATCGACGAAGCCCACCAACGAGCCCGCGCCCGCGGACATCGATCCCGAGGCGTGGCGTGACTTCTGGACGGAGGTGCCGTGATGCGCTCGCTGCGAGCAATAGTAGTCGCGCTCCTGCTATCGAGCACGCCCGCGATCGCCGAGGACGAGATCGCGCGGGGCGCGGTCGTGAAGATCGAGGCGCAAGAGATCTACGTCAGCCTCGGAGCGAACAAGGGCGTCGCGCCCGGTGCGGCGCTGCGCGTGAAGCGGCCGATCAAGCTGAAGCATCCGGTGACGCGCGCGACCATCGAGGACTGGATCCCGATCGGGTCCGTCACGGTGACGCAAGCGGGCGCGACGATGTCGCGCGCCGTCGTCGGCGAGCTCATCGATGAGATCAAGCTCGGTGATCTCGTCGAGATCTTGATCGACCGACCCGAGCCACCGGCGACGTCGAAGCCGGCGCCCACGACACCACCGGGGCCCGCGGCACCGCCGAGCGATCCGGCGACGGTGGAGGTGCTCGGCATCTTCGCCGCGCAGACCGGGCAGACGCTCGACGCGCGCATCGCGGGATGGGAGCGCTACCTCTCGACGCGGACGGGCTCGCCGTACGCCGAGGGTATTCGCAAAGACATCGACGTCATGCGCGGCCTGCGCGATCAGATGCGCTCGACGAGCGCGCCGACCGGCAGCGACATCATCAGCTCGGTGCGCCACGAGGCGCGCACGAAGGCGCCGGCAGGGCAGGCGATTCCGCTCGTGTTCGTGATGGATGATCCGACCGTCGTCGCGAGCGCGTTCCTCCACTATCGCGAGCGCGGCGCGCGCACGTATCGGCGCGTGCTCTTGCAGCGCGAGCACGAGATCTACTTGCGCGGATCGATTCCCGCCGAGGCCGTGACACGACCCGGCGTCGACTACTTCGTCGAGGTGTCCGATCCGAGCGGGCGCTCGGGCCTCGCCGTCGGGACGCCCGCGGAGCCGGTCTCGATCGCCGTCGCGAAGCCTTCGCTCGCCGACGCGTTCGGTGCGCGCCCGGGGCAGTCGTCGGTGAAGCTCGCCGCGGACTACCTCGACTTCGCCACGTTCGACTCGCGCAGCGGCGATCACCGCGACTACATGGTCACCGCCAACGTCGACTTCACGTATCGCCTCGACAGCATCGTGCAGTCGGTCGGCGTCGGCTATGGCGTGTTCGCCGGAGCGGGCGGAAGCGCCAACGCGAACTGGGATCTCGAGGGGCCGCTGCCCAAGACCGGCTTCCACTACGGCTACGCGGATATCGAGGTCGGTGGAACACCCGACACGATCGCGGTCTCGGCCGGTGGCAAGGTGATCGCGGGTGTTGGCAAGGAGGGCTTTGGCCTCGGCGTGGAAGGACGCGTGCGCATCGGCGATCGCGACTCGACGAACCTCGCGTTCGCCGCGCGCACGATCGATCAGGTCGGCACGCTCTCGGACATCCGCTTCGGCGCGCGTCCGGCGCACAACCTGTTGCTCGGCATCTCCGTCGGTGCGACGAACCAACCCAATCGTGACGACATCGGCGTGAAGCTCGGCACCGAGCTCGAGTGGATCGGCTTCTCGAACGTCTCGATCATCCTTCGCGGCTCGTGGCAGGGCCGCAACGCGAACCACGGCGGCGTCGGTGGCGGCGGCGGCCTGGGGTTCTACTGGTGAGGTCCTTCATGAAGATCCACGTCATCGCAATGACGCTCGCAGCGTCGGCCGCGTCGATCGTCGCGTCGCGCGGAACGGCGCACGCCGCCGACATCCGCCACGTGCCACCGGCGGAGGCGACGGCGGGCACCGCGATCGAGCTCGTCGCCGAGGCGCCGCCCGCGAGCCCCACGCTCGTCGTGCACTATCGCGTGCATCGCGACAGTGGCGGTGCGTTCTCCACGCTCGAGCTCGTTCGCAAGGATGGCTCGCAATGGGTCGCGATCGTGCCGGCAACGGCGGTCACCGCGCCCGGCCTCGACTACTACATCACGTCGGGTGACCAGCCCGTGTTCGCGAGCGCGAGCTGGCCGCACACGATGCCCGTCACCGTCACCGAGTCCGCCGAGCGACGCACGCGCGATCTCGTGCGCGCCGACAATCGTCGCTCGCGTGTGAACACGTCGTTCGAGTGGGTCGAGTTCGGCACCACGCAGGATCGCAACGGCGACGACGTTCTCGATCGTTACTATCGCGTCGACGCGGACTTCTCGTACCGCTTGCTCGCGTATCCGCTCGAGGAGCTGCGCGTCGGCTACACGCGCCTGTGTGGCGATGCGACCGATTGCAGCGACAAGGGCTTCAAGGTCGGCGGCTGGTTCGAGCTGGGCCTCGGTGTCGTCGAGGGCGTGCGTCTCGACGGGCGCGTCATGGTGATGGCGACGGAGAAGGGCTTCGCGCTCGGTGGTCGCATCGAGGGCCGCCTCGGCGTGCGCGATGCGAGCCACATCGCGATGGGCATCGAGCACCTCGCCGACGTCGGCACGAGCGGCTTCTTCCGCTTGGGCTGGGGCACCGTGCCGCTGACGCCGATGGCCGCCACCGTCGAGATCACGCAGATCCCCGACGACGAACGCAACGCGGGCGTGCGGCTGTACTACGACATCGCGCGCAACCTCGGCGGCGGACTTCGCGCCGGTGTTCGCGTCGGCTACGCGGCGCGCAACCAGAACGTCGCCGGGTTCACCGGTGGCCTCAACGCCCTCGTGGACTTCTAGGAGATGCCCATGATGAAGCGCCTCATTCTCCTCATGTGCCTCGTGCCCGCGATCGCGACGGCGGATCCCGCCGTGCTCGCCGTCGACGGCAGCAACGTCTATATCGATCTCGGCGCGAAGGACGGTGTCGGTGCCGGCACCGAGGTCGAGCTGTTGCACGAGATCGTCGCCAAGGATCCGCGCACCGGCGCCACGCTGCGCGATCGCTTCGCGCTCGGAACGCTCGTCGTCGTGAAGAGCGGCGATCGCTTGAGCGTCGCGCGCGCCGACGCGACGCTCGCGAAGCGCGTGCTCGCCGGCGACACCGTGCGTCTCGTGTCCGAAAAGCGGACGTTCGTCGATCCGTGGGTCGCGCAGGTGGAGGCGAGCAAGCTCGGCCCGGGCGCGGATCCGAACGCGCCGGCGACTGCACCGGGCGGACCCGCGATCGATCACGTCGGGCTCGCTGGAAAGGCGTGGCAGGAGACGCTGTCGCGATCTCCCGAGGAGCGCATCGCGCGATGGCAGAAGTTTCTCGCCGACGATCCACGCACGCCGTACCGCAAGCTCGTCGAGAACGAGATCAAGAGCCTCGAAGTGCAGCTGCGAGCGCGCGACGAAGCGCTCGCGCGTGCGCGCAGCAGCGATGGTCGCGATCGCGATCCACGCATCGCGCACCTCGCCGAGGAGCTCGCGAAGACGAGCCCCGTCGAGCGCGGCGCGGTGCTCGCCGTGGCGTCGCTCTCGCGCGCGGTGCCCGGGCGTCCGATCCAGCTCGCGTTTCTCGTGCGGACGCCGCGCGCGATCCAGCAAGCGTGGCTGTACGTGAAGCCGGAGGGCGACCCCGGCTATCGCCGCATCGATCTCGCCGCCGACGGCGACGCGTACCTGCGCGGCACGATCGAAGGCGGCGCGGTGAAGGCCGGGACGCTGTCCTGGTACGTCGAAGCGATCGGTCGCGGCGCGGACGCCGAGGTCGAGCCGGTGCTCGGCTCGCAGGTCTCGCCGAACCAGATCGAGATCGACGCGAACGTCGAGGAGAAGCCGATCGCGCAGGGCCGCTCGCACATCGACGCGCACGTCGACTACGTCGACTTCGATGGCGGCTTCGCCGACGGTCACGACCAGTACTACCAAGCCGAGATCGACTTCACGTACCGCTTCCTCGAGCCCGTGTACGCGGTGCGCCTCGGCTTTGGAACGCTCTCGGGCATGGGCGGTCCCAAGGACATCATCGACGCGGATCCGATGCGGCGGTGCATCGACGGCAACGGCAACTACCGCTGCAAGCGCGTGGACTTCACGTACGTCTACACGGAGCTCGAGTTCCGTCTCCGTCCCAACATCGCGCTCATGATCCGCCCGCAAGCGGGTCTGCTCGCGCAGGACGACACGATGGATCCCGCGGCGGGGCGCTGCCGCAACACGAGCGATCCGACGGGCTGTCGCTTCGAGACCGGTTTCGGCGCGCGTGCACGCGTGCGCTTCGGCGAGGAGGTCGGGACCAACCTCGTCGTCGGCGCGAGCTTCACCGACGGTGTCGGCACACTGCTCGAGGCCGCGTATCACTGGCTGCCGCACGTGGTGGTGCCGGTGCAGCTCACGGTGCAGGTCACCGACCAGCCGTTGCCCGAGGACTTCGGCGTGCGCCTCATCGGCGACGTCGGCTTCCGGCACTGGAGTTGGTTCTATCCCTCCGTGCGCCTCTCGTATCAGGCGCGCGATATCGACCACGGCGGCGTGTCCGGCGGACTCGCTCTGAACTTCGACTGGTGAACCCATGAAGATCAAGCACACCCTCGTCGCCGCGTTCTTCGTATATGGCGTGGCGCCCGTGCGCGCGCAGCCCCGCGCACCAGCACCCGAGCACGTCGCTGCGGCCGAACCCGCGCCGCGATCGCTCGTGGTCCACGTCGCGCCCGTGTCGACGGCACCTCGCAAGGACGTCGAGCTCGAAGCGATGATCGATGCGCCGTTCGCCGAGGCGCTCGTCGCGTCGTGGCGACCGATCGGCGGTGACCAGTGGGTCGACGTCCAGTTCGAGCGCTCGAGCGCGGGCGGCTGGTTCGCGACGCTGCCCGCGCCGCGACCGCCGGGCCTCGAGTACTTCATCCACGGCAAGGACACCGCGGGCGTCACCGTCGCGCACTTCGCGTCCGCGGATCGTCCGCACGTGGTGCGCGTGGATCCCTCGGAGATCGATCGCCTCGAGGAGATCGATCTCGCGCGGCTCGACGGTCATCGCAACGCCGTGGCCTTCGAGATCGTCGGACACGACTTCGGCAATCGCTACGGCTTCAAGGATCAGTTCATCCGCGGCGAGACGACGTACACGTATCACGTGCTGCGCCACCTCCATCACATCGCGTTCGGCTTCGGCGCGATCGAGGGGCGAACGCCGATCTATAGCGACGTGAACGACGACATCGACGTGCGCCGCGCCACGCGCTACGGCTTCGGCGAGATCCGCGTGCGCCCGCATCGCTCGGTGTTCCTCGATCTGCGCATCGATCTGGGCGTCAGCCACGACGGCTTCGATCAAGGCGCGCGCGGCGTGATCACGTTCGGCAAGCCGTGGCGCTCCAACGTGTCGATCGGCGGCGAGATCTTCGGTGACCTCGGCGGCACCGGGTGGGTGCGCTTGCAGTGGGACACGGCGCCGCCGCTGCTCATGGGCGCGTCGATCGTGCGCACGGACTTGCCAGGCGTCTCGATCGATCCCAACGGCCTCTACATCGCCTACGACGTGACGTATCGCATCCAGAACCGCGTCACCGTCAAAGGCCAGATGTCGTACGGCGCGCGTGATGGAGCCGCGAACTTCGGCGGTGGCCTCGGTACGGCGCTCGAATTCTGAGGTAAGACGACGGCGTGGCGATCAGCCTCTCGGTCAACCTCAACAAGGTCGCGCTGCTTCGTAACTCGCGAGGCGCGCAGAATCCGTCGCCGGAGGTCGCGGGCAACGCGTGTCTCGATGGCGGCGCCTATGGCTTGACGCTGCACTGGCGCCAGGACAATCGCCACACGCGCGCCGACGACGTGCGTGCGCTGCGCGCGCTGTGCGATCGGCGCGGCGCGGAGTTCAACCTCGAGGGCGACGCTCGCGAGGAGCTGATCGCGCTCGCGGCCGAGCTGCGAGTCACGCAGTTCACGCTCGTGCCGGTCAAGCCCGGCGAGATCACGAGTGACCATGGATGGGACATGCCGCGCCAGCACGATGTGGTCGCGCCGATCATCGAGCGCCTCGCGAAGCACGGCATCCGCACCGCGATGTTCATGGACTGCACGCCCGAGGCGATGGTCGCCGCCGCGGCGACCGGCGTGGATCGGGTGGAGCTCTACACGGAGCCGTACGCGTCGTCGTGGGGCACCGAGCGCTTCGCGGCGGAGCACGCGCGCCTGCAAGCAACGGCGAAGGCCGCGGTCGCCGCGGGGATGAAGGTCAACGCGGGCCACGATCTGGATCTGCGAAACCTGCCGCTCATGGCGCGTACGGTTCCGGAGATCGTCGAAGTGTCGATCGGTCACGCGCTCGTCGCCGACGCGCTCTACCTCGGCTTTGCCGAGACGCTGCGGCGCTACGTGCGCGCGTGTAACGGCGAGGTCGTCGATGTTCCGGTCACCAAGTAGCGCGATCGTGGTCGCGTCCGCGCTGAGTGCATGCGGCGGCGCGCAGAAGGCCGCCGGGCCGCCGCCGTGTCCTGTCGATCCGAGCATCACGGTCGCGAGCCAAGCAGAGCTCGACGCGATCGCGACCTGCGTGACGATGAAGCGCCTCACGATTCGCACCGGCGCGGAGCTCGATCTCGCTCCGCTCGCCACGCTCGAGAAGGTCGAGCAGCTGACGATCGGGCCGACGCTCGCGCTCGATCACATCTCGCTGCCTGCGCTGCGCGAGGTCGGCGAGCTGGTCGTGCAGAGCAACGCGTCGGTCACGGGCATCTTTCTGCCGCAGCTCGTCACGGCACGAACTATCGTCGCTGCCGGAAACAGCAACGCGACCACGCTGTCCATGCCGCGGTTGCTGCGTGTAGGTGCACTTCGGATCGAGGACAACGGCAGCCTCGAGATCATCATTCTCTCGACGCTAGCGACCGCCGATACCCTCGGGATCGTGAACAACGCGGTGCTCGCGACGCTGGAGCTTCCGGCGACCGCCGAGGTCGCACACCGCGCCATCGAAGGAAACCGTGCGCTCGGCGAACTGCAACCATCTGTAGACGGTTCAGGAAGCCGGGGGGATCACGAATTCTGAGTCACAGTCAACTAGGAGCTTGAAACAGGCGATTTTGGTTGGGATCCTCCGCAGGTGACAGGAGGAGAGGTCCTGCGAGGGAATGCCTCTAACCAGTACGAGCTGCTCGCTCGTCTGGCGCAGGGAGGCATGGCCGAAATCTTCCTCGCACGCGCGAATGGCCTCGCCGGTTTCGAGCGCTACGTGGTGCTCAAGCGCATTCGCCCCGAGCGCGATGACGATCCGCGCTGGGTCACGATGTTCCTCGACGAAGCGCGCCTCGCCGCGCAGCTCCAGCACCCGAACATCGCGCAGGTCTTCGATCTCGGGCAGCTCGGCGAGTCGTTCTTCTACACGATGGAGTTCGTCCACGGCGAGGACGTCCTCGACGTGCTCTCGCGAACGAGCGCGCTCGGTCAGCGCATGCCGACCGCGATCTCGCTCGGCATCGCGGCGGGCGCGTGCACGGGCCTCGCATACGCGCATGACCGCGTCGGCGTCGACGGACAGCCGCTGCACATCGTGCACCGCGATATCTCGCCGGCGAACCTGATGGTCAGCTTCGACGGTGTCGTGAAGGTGCTCGACTTCGGCGTCGCGAAGGCGCGCAACCGCGACACGAAGACCGAGGCGGGCACCATCATGGGCAAGGTCGCGTACCTGTCGCCCGAGCAGTGCCAGACCAACACCATCGATCATCGTAGCGATCTGTTCTCGCTCGGCATCGTGCTCTACGAGATGATCACGCACGTTCGTCCGTTCAAGCGCGGCACGGACTACGAGACGCTCGCGGCGATCGTGCGCTTCGATCCGCCGCCGCCGAGCACGGTGAATCCGTCGCTCGATCCCGCGATGGACGAGCTCGTGATGCGCGCGCTCGCCAAGGATCCACGCGAGCGCTTTCAGAGCGCACACGAGATGCTCGAAGCGATCGAGGCGGTCGCCGACGCGGCGCAGGCATCGCTCGCGCCGCGCGATCTCAAGCGCTTCATGCGCGACCTGTACGGTACGCCGCCCGAGCCGTGGCGCACGATCGGCGGCGCCGACGAGGTGATGGGCACGTTCTCGGGCGAGGTCGTGGGCCCGCTGCCGACGGAGACGCGGATCAAGGCGTTCCCGGCAGACGCGGTCGCCGACGATGTTCCGCTGTTGCCGCTCGTCGCGCGCGCGAGCGTCGTCGGAACGCCCGGCGCGCATCACGGGAACCAGACGATGATCCTCGACGACCTCGAGGAGGTCGCGCTGACACCGATGAACATGCAGCCGATTCGCTTCGCGGCGCCGCCGGCCGTCGCATCGCGCCAGACGCCACCCGCGCCGTTCGAGACGCCGCGCGCATCGGGACGCATGTCCGCGCAGATGCCCGCGTCGAACCCGTCGGGCAGGGTGCCGGCGCAGGCGACGCCGCCGGGTGGAATGCCTGCGCAATCGCGCGCGTCGGGACCGATGCCGGTCGCGCACGGGCACTCGTCGTCGGGACCAATGCCAGTGGCACACGGGCACTCGTCATCGGGACCGATGCCGGCCGCGCATTCGTCGTCGGGACCGATGCCGATCGCGCGGAGCTCGTCGCCCGTCATGTCCGCGCAGATGCCGGGACATCTGCCGATGTCGCCGGACAACGCGCCGCCCGGAACGATCGAGCTCGTCGCGCCGCCGTCGGCGATCCGCGCGATCGAGACCGCGCCGATCCGCGTCGTGGGCCCCGACGCGCGCGATGGACGGCGCAATCGCTCGCCGATCATCATCGCGTTCACGGTGCTCGCCGTGGTCGGTGTCGGCATCGGCGCGATGCTCGCGCTGTCGGGCGACAAGAAGGAGCG
>JAEYYV010000277.1 GCA_023428295.1 Pseudomonadota bacterium | reverse complement strand
GGGTCGTCGCTGGGCTGCGTGGCGAAGCAGATGGCGTGACGCGTGGTTCGACGCACTCCGTCATCGGCTGTCCGGCCGCCGGACAGTGCGCTCATCGACGCTGTCGTTCGAGGGTGCGGGCATCGGTGCGGGCCGTGTGGCTCTCGGTGTGGCTCTCGGTGCGGGCCTCGGTAAACCATCCGTCGGTGAGGTCGTCGAGCTCGGCAGCCGCCTCCTCGGCCCTCGCGGCGGCGCTCGCTTGTATACCTGCCGCGCGTGCTGCTCGTTTCCATGCGAAGTACACCTGGATCACACGCGCCGCCAACCTGCGACGTTCGCGCCGACGTGCACCCTCGAACGCGGCGACCTGGAGCTCTCGCCCATCGAAGACCAAGCGATCGAGTCGCCAGGTCGCTCTTACCTCGAGCGTCACGCCGCGCGCGATATCGGGCCGGTCGTCGCGCCAGCTCGTGTCGCGTCCGGTGCGGACGCTGAGCCACGGGACCAACCCCGCGAGTCGCGATCGCCGCACGAGGCCGCTCCCGAGCTCGCGATCGAGGCCCGCCGTACGATATGCCGCTGCCAGCACGGCGGCGATCGGTGGCGCCGCGACCGGTGCACCGAAGGGCGGCTCGCGCGAGGATGGGGGCGCGACGTCGATCGCTTCGTCATCATCGAGCTCGTCCATGCGCTCGTCGATCGCGACGCGCCCGCGGCCGTCCGTCCGTCCATCGGTGCGCACGTGGTCTCGCGCGCTCGCACGTTTCGGCTCCGCGCTGGCCTCGCGTGCGGCGAGCACGACCCACAGGGCCGCGACAAGCGCCAGCAGCGTGGTGATGGCGATCTGGACGCGCAGCTCGTACCTAGATGCCACGCGCGCGGCATCCCAACGCGCGTGTTGCGCCGCGTGCGTTCGTGCCTTCTCGCGCGCTCGGCGCTGATCGCGCTCGCACGTGCCGTCGCAGCGAAACTGTTGCAGCAGCGAGCCATCGAGCAGCCGTCGCGACGGGATGACGCGAGGGCAAGGCTCGCAGCGGAGCGGTAACACATCGCGCTGCGGCCGGGCGACGGCCGCGCTCGTCGTCGGTCGCGTCCCGGCGCTCGTCGGCGGTTGCATGCTGATACGCGTCGGCGGTCGGGTGTCGATGCGCGTCGGCGGTCGGGTGTCGATGCGCGTCACGTGCTCGCGCGTCACGTGCTCGCAGGTCGCGTCGCACTCGCTCGTGTGATCGCCCGTGTGATCGCTCGTGTGATCGCTCGTGTGATCGCTCGTGTGATCGCGGTGCCCGGCTGCTTCTCGCTCGGCGCACGCCTGCGCGATGGATCGCTTGATCGCCCGCATTAGAGCCTCCACGTCCCGACGAGCCACACCTCGTCGCGTTGCACGGCGGTCGATTCGTTCAGCGCGCGTCGCCACGTGATCGACACGTCGATGCGCCCCAGCCACGACGTGTGTCGCCGCAAGGCGGCCTCGCGCGCGTCGAGGCCGTGCGCCCACGTGGGCGCGTTCGCTTCGTTCGCCTCGATGCTCGCGGGCGCCGGAGCATCGACCTGCGCATCGTCGAGCCCGTCGGTCGCGACGCCGTCGATGCGATCCAGGCGGAGGCGACCGTCGTCGGAGTCATCGGCGTCCGCAACGTCGGAGTCATCGGCGTCCGCATCGGCGTCCCCATCATCCTCGCTGCCGGCGCTGTGCTCGCTGTTCGTGCGGCGGGTGCGCTCGGCGCTGTCGGCGCTGTCGGCGCGGACGGCGGCGGCGCTGTCAGCGTTGTCTCCGCTATCGGTGCTGTCGGCGCCGTTCTCGCTGTCCGTGCTGTCGGCCCTGGTCGTGCTGCCTGCGCTGTCCGTGCTGTCGCTGCCTGCGGCGTTCTCGTGCGGCGCTGGTGCCGTATTTCCCGACGACGTCGTGTCAGGTTCTGCGTGCGCCAGCCCGATCGAGCAGAGCAAGAAGGCCAGCAACATCAGGCACAAGAGCCACGCCATCGCGCGTCTGGGTCGGTTGCGTGCCCTCGCTGCCGAGCGTACGGTGCGCACGTGGCGGCGACGCTCACCGACAACGCTCTCGCGGTCCTTCGTGCGCGGTACCTCGCTCGCGAGAACGGCGTGGTCGTGGAGACACCGGAGCAGCTCTTCCGCCGGGTCGCTCGGCACATCGCCGCCGTGGAGGCCTCGCTCGGATACTCCGAGATCGAGGTCGCCGAGGCCCGCAGCGCATTCGAGCGGATGATGTCCTCGCTCGAGTTCTTGCCCAACTCGCCCACGCTCATGAACGCCGGCCGGCCATTGGGTCAGCTCGCGGCCTGTTTCGTGGTCCCGGTGGACGACAGCACCACCGGCGTGTTCGAGGCCGTGCGGTGGGCCGCCGAGATCCAGAAGACGGGCGGCGGGACGGGCTTCTCGTTCTCCCGCTTGCGTCCTGCGGGTGACCTCGTCGCGTCCACGGGCGGGAATGCGTCGGGGCCCGTGTCGCTCATGCAGGTGTTCGATGTGGCGACCGAGGCCATCAAGCAAGGTGGCACGCGGCGCGGCGCCAACATGGGCATGCTGCGCGTCGACCATCCCGACATCCTCGAGTTCATCGCGATCAAGCTCGATCCGAGCCGCATGGTGAACTTCAACTTGTCGGTCGCCGTCACCGACGCGTTCATGCGCGCCGTCGAGCAGGGCACCACGTACGACCTCGTCAATCCACGCACCGGAGTCGTGGTCGGTCAGCTCGAAGCGCGTCGTGTCCTCGATGCCATCGCCAACGCCGCGTGGGCCGTCGGCGATCCGGGCATGGTGTTCATCGATCGCGTCAACGAGCTCCAGCCGACTCCATCGCTCGGTCCGATCGAGGCCACCAACCCGTGCGGCGAGCAGCCGCTCTTGCCCTTCGAGTCGTGCACGCTCGGCAGCATCGACGTGGGGCGCTTCGTGGACGCGAGCAAGCGCGACCTCGATTGGGCGCGTCTGGCGACGATCATCCACCAGGCCGTTCGCTTCCTCGACGACGTCATCGACGCGAACCGCTATCCGCTGCCCGAGATCGAGCGATCCACCAAGGCCACGCGCAAGATCGGCCTCGGCATCATGGGGTGGGCCGACGCGCTCGCCGCGCTCGAGATCGCGTATGACGCGCCACCAGCCTTGGAGCTCGCGCATCGGGTCGCCGCGTTCCTCGAGGACGAGAGCCTCGCCGCGAGCCGTGCCCTCGCCGCGCGTCGCGGTGCGTTCCCGAGCTGGGCCGGATCGCGGTGGGACGTGCCCGGGAGCCGTCCCCTGCGCAATGCGACGACGACCACGATCGCGCCGACCGGAACCATCAGCATCATCGCCGGGTGCGCGAGCGGCATCGAACCGCTCTACGCGATCGCCTATCGACGCAACGTTCTCGACGGAGCCGAGCTCGTCGAGATCAACCCTGCCTTTCGCCGCATCGCGACCGAGCGGGGCTTCGCGAGCGACATGCTGTTCGACGAGGTGGCTGTCCACGGCAGTGTCCGCGGAAACGCGTCCGTCCCCGAGGACGTCCAGACCGTGTTCCCCACCGCGCACGAGATCGATGTCGCCACGCACGTCCGAATGCAGGCGGCGTTTCAGCGTCACGTCCACGCCGCGGTCAGCAAGACGATCAACCTCGCGCGTAGCGCCACCCCGCTCGACGTGAAAGCTGCGTACCAGCTCGCGTACGAGCTGGGTTGCAAGGGAATCACCGTCTACCGGGACGGCAGCCGCGAGGGCCAAGTGCTCGTCACGGGTGCGCGTGTCTCGCGCACCACCACCTCCCCGCATTGCCCCGAGTGCGCAAGCGTCCTCGTGGTGCAGAGCTCGTGTCGGTTGTGCAGGCACTGTGGCTGGTCGGTTTGCGGATGATTGCGGCGTAGACATGACGGCCCGGCGCAAGAGCACGCGTCGTGCCTCCGTTTCGCGTTCGTGATCCAGCGTGGTTAGCGATCCACGTGTCCGAATGGCGGACCGCGTGTCCGAGAACCGGCCGGACACCGGACACGCGCGAGATCCGGGCATTCATGTCGCGACGCTCGCACTGGCACTGCGTGGCAACGCGAGTGATTCCACGCACGTGCTGCGAGGCACACGCGGTGCAACACGCGACCACATGCTTCGCGTCGCGACACTTGGTCTGTTCGTACTCACGAGCGCCTGCTTCTCCGACTCGGCGCCCCACGACGGCGACATCGTCGGGCCGTACACCGGGCCGCGCACGCGGTACGTCGTGGATGGCTTTCGCCTGCCGACGACAAACAACGAGGCGCGCATGTTCGGCAGCGACATCGATGGCAACAGCGGCGTCGACAACCGGCTCGGTCAGGTGATCAGCACGCTGATCCAATGGGACGTCACGGAGACCAACATCGACGACCGCATCAGGGGCGGCGAGCTCGAGCTCGTCGTCGAGATCCAAGCCGACGACTTGCAGAACGACGATCGCGTCGGCGTCTGGATCTACGGCGGTGGCGACACGAACGTGCGCCCTGTCGGCGGCTCGCTGGTCGACGGCGTGTTCATCCCGAACTGGATCCGCGACACGGATCCCGAGAACACGGGCAGCGCGACGCTGCCGCTGCCGATCATCGCCGACGCGGACACCTCGCTCGTCGCAGCACCGTACGTGCAGCTCTCGCTCGTGCCCGACGGCAACGGCGGATACGACGCACAGATCCACGCCGGCGTTCGCGGCGCGATGCAGGCAGCGAGCGCCGCGGTGGTGCAGCAGCTCCGCGAGCGGCCGTCGGCGCACCGATGGATGTGGGCGTTCGTCGATCGCGAGCACGACGGCGTCGTCGAGGCCGCCGATGTCGAGCAGAACATCCTGTTCGAGTCGCTCCTCCACTGGGACGTGAAGCTGTTCGGCGAAGAGCTGCTCTCCGTCGGCATCGGTTTTCATCTCGTGCCGTGCGCGACGGGAAACTGCGCGCTGTCCTCGTCGGTCGAGCACTGCTTCGATCGCGTGCGCGATGCCGACGAGGTCGACGTCGACTGCGGCGGCTCGTGCGGCCCGTGCGGCGTGGGACTGCACTGCGAGCGGGGCGAGGACTGCCAGTCCGGCGCCTGCGAGGGCAACGTCTGCACGGCGCCGACCTGCTTCGATGGGATCAAGAACGGCTTCGAGCCGTCGGTGGACTGCGGTGGCGCGTGCGCCCAGAACTGCGCGATCGGCCAGGTCTGCGGCATGGATCTCGACTGCGACTACGGCTGCACGGTCGGGATCAGTCCGGGCAGTGGTCCGGGAGTCTGCAAAGGTCCCTTGGGCTAGCCCCGAAAGCTCGAAAGCCCGCTCACCGCGGGCTTCCTCAGCGACTACTTCGAATGTGGGGATGACCTGCAACAGGGCAGGCCGGGAGCGATCAGCGGCGGCGGCGGCGGCGCGCGGGGCGCGGGGCGACAGCGGCGGCCTCGAGCTCTTCGAGGTGCTCGAGCATGCTGATCATCGTGTTGCGAGTCGCCGCGTGCGGCTCGTTCGTGATCGCGCGGCCGAGCGAGATGCGCAGCTCGGCGCGAAGCTCGGACTCGATCAAGCGGTAGGTGCGGAGCGCCTCTTCGGGGTCGTAGTGATTGAGATCCGCTTCGCAACCCGTGGCGGCAATCCAGACAGCGGCGAGGGCAGCGGCGCGACGGCCAGGCTGCGAGATCGCGAAGTCCTTTACCGAAGAGCGGAGGCGCTGGCGAACCAACGGCACCGGCGGAAGGGCGACCAATCCATCGTTGTCGTCATCGGGCCGACGGAGGATAGGGCGTGTCATTGACTTGGCGGTTTCCATGGCTTTTTTGTCCTGGTCTCGCCGAGGAACCCTTAGAAATCCCCCCAGTGGTCACTCGGCGATGGACCGCGACCTTGCACGATCGATTCGCGAAATGCGATGAAATTCCGCGCGAAACCTTACGATTTTGTCCCCGTAACCGACGCGTACCCCGAATCAACTTCAGAAAGAACCCGACCCGGGCTCAACAGTCCCCAGCGGCGAGAATTTCGCGTCTCACTCCCGCTGCGGCACGTTATCAAAGGCTGGAAATTCATCGGATACAACGTCCACACGACGCACGAGGAAGTCGCGAATCGTCTGCACGACGAGGTGCGGTCGTTCGATCGGTGCGGTGTGCGAGGCGTTGGGGATCTCGAGTAGCTCCGCGCTCGGGATCGCCTCCGCCATCGCGCGGCTTCGATCGGGTGGCGTGAAGCCATCGCGCCCTCCCGCGATCACGAGCACCGGCACTCGGATGTCCGGCAAGAGGTCCTCCGCGCTGTGCTGGCCGGCGGACGCGAGCATCGCGACGAACAAGCGGACATCGATCCGCGCCATGCCCTCGAGGTAGGGCATGAAGTCCTGCGGCTCGACGAGCTCGCGACGGATCTCGAGCCGGCTCGCCACCTCGAAGGCGAGGCGCGTCGGGAGAAGGGAGCGCGACAGCCGGTTGAGCACGCCAGGCATGCGACCGATCCACTTCTGGATCGTAGGCAGGAGCGTCTCGAGCTGACCCGACCCGCGAAACGTCTTCAGAGGATGCGAGGGTGCGCCACACACGAGGATGAGCGCAGCGACGTTCTCCGGATGTCGCCGGTACGTCTCGAGCGCGACCTGCACACCCATCGAGTGACCGATGAGGACCGCGCGATCGACGAGCGCGTCGCCGAGCACGCACGCGACATCGTCCGCGAGATCCGCGATCGTGACGCGCGTGGCGTCCTTGGGGGCTGCCGTGCGTCCGTGTCCTCGATAGTGAGGATGCAGACCCATCCGCGCGCGGAGATCGTCACGCAGATAGCGCCAGACGTAGCCGTCGCATCCGATGCCGTCGCAATAGAGCAGGGGCGCGAGTGGTCCGCGCTCACCCCACGATTCGTAGAAGATAGGGCTGCCGTCGTTCGCGACCGCGTAACCCCCCGAGGTCGTCACGTCGACAACGAGATCAAACGAAGGGGCGGATCGCTACGCGATTTCTTTTTCGTCTTCTTCCCCGGGGAACTCGTTCACCGAGGGGTACTTCATGATTTCTTTACGCGCGATCTTCCACGCCTTCTGGACGATCCACGAGAGCGACCGGTCCTGCCGGGTCGCTTCGTCTTGGATTTCCTTCAGCATGTCCTCGGGAAAATATAGAGACTGCTTGCGCTTATCGGAGCCGGCCATACGCCAACTAGTTTCGAGGACACTCCTACATCGAGTCAAGGCATCGGCAGGAGTAAGACGACCGTTCGGAGGGGTTGTCAGGCACGGGTCAGATCACTATCCTCTGCCGCTTTCTTAACGCCCAGTGCCCGCCGAAGGGGAGGGGAACAGATATGAGCACCGCCGCTGCCGCATCCTCGAAGGCTCTCACCAAGAAAGAGCTGAAGAAGTTTCAAGAGCTCCTCGAGGAGAAGCGCAAGCTGGTCCTCGAGCGCGCTCGGCAGATGATGTCCGAGGGAATGGTGCTCGACACCAACGATCTCCCGGACGAGATGGACCTCGCGTCGAGCGAGTACATCCAGTCCTTCGAGTTCCGCCTTCGTGGACGCGAGAAGTACCTGCTGAACAAGCTCGACCTCGCCATCAAGAAGATCGAGGACGGCACGTTCGGCGTCTGCGAGACGTGCGAGGAGCCGATCGGGAAGAAGCGCCTCGAGGCGCGCCCCGAGACCACGCTCTGCATCAAGTGCAAAGAGGATCAAGAGCGCGAAGAGCGCACGATGGGCTGAGCGTTCGGCTCGTTACGCTTTCATTCTTCGAAGAATCATCCGCGATGGGCCAATCGGCCCGCGACTTCGTACAGGAGCGTCCCTCTGTTACCGTGACGCTCCATGCCGGATGATCCCGATCGCCGGAAGTTCCTCAAGGTCGCGACCTGCGCTGTCGGCGGGGGACTCGGCCTCGCCGCCGGCATTCCCGCCGTCAAGCTGCTGCTCGATCCGTCCGGCAAGCAGATCGTCACGACTCCAAAGGAGCCGCTCGATCTCGGCGCCGTCGATCGGCTGAAGGTCGGCGGTCCGCCGCGTCGCTTCGAGGTGATCGCGCCCGTCGTCAAGGACGCGTGGACCTCCGCGCAGAACGTCGTCCTCGGCGCCGCGTGGATCCGGCGAACCGCGCCCGACAAGGTCGAAGCGTTCAGCGGCGTGTGTCCGCACCTCGGCTGCGCGATCGGCTGGGATAACGACAGCTTTCTCTGCCCGTGCCACGACTCGCGGTTCTCGGCGACGGGCGAGAAGCAGACCGGTCCGTCGGAGCGCGGGCTCGATCCGCTGCCCGTCGCGATCAAAGGTGATCGCCTCCAGCTCACGTGGATCCGCTACAAGCTCGGCCAGACCTCGCGGGAGCCGGTCTAGTGGGCCTGGGCGACGCGCTTCGCGAGCGCCTCGGAACCCCGCAGCCCGCGACGCTGCCGGGCGGCGCGTCGTTCGCGCATGTGTTCGGCACGGTGCTCGTGTTCCTGCTCGGGCTGCAAGCGATCACCGGCGTCGCGCTCGCAGCGTTCTACAGCCCGTCGGCGACGGATGCGTGGGCGTCGGTCGCGTACATCCAAGATCAGACGTCGATCGGGTGGCTCGTGCGCGGCCTGCATCATCACGGCGGCAGCGCGATGGTGATCGTCGCGGGCATTCATCTGCTCCAGACGGCCGTCGCTGGTGCGTACAAGAAGCCGCGCGAGATCGTGTGGTGGCTCGGCCTCGTGCTCCTCGCGCTCGTGCTCGCGTGGATCGTCACGGGTTATTGGCTGCGCTGGGATCAGTCCGCGTACTGGGCCGCGCAGGTCGAGCTCGGCATCGCGGCCGGTGCGCCCGTCGTCGGTGAAACGCTCGAGCAGGTCGCGATCGGCGGCAACGACATCGGCAACCTGACCATCACGCGGGCGTACGCGATGCACGTCGGCGCGCTGCCGCTCCTCGTCATCCTCGTCACGATCGCGCACGTGATCCTCGCGCGCCGTCACGGGCCGGTGCCGATGCGCAAGGCGACGAAGCCCACGCCGCGCTGGCCGGTGCAGACGCTGCGCGACGTGATCGCGATGGCGATGATCTTCTCGATCCTCCTCGCGTACACGATCTACGCGGGCGGCATCGATCTCGGTGCGCCTGCGGATCCGGGCGCCGCGCACGACGCGCGTCCGCTCTGGCCCTTCCGTTGGCTGTTCGAGCTGCGCTCGCTCGCGGGGAGCGCGGAGACGCTCGTCGCGCTCGCCGCGCCGGCCGTCGTCGGGGGCTTCTTGATCTCGCTGCCGCTCCTCGATCGCAGCGTCGAGCGTGCGCCGCGCAAACGCGTGTTGTGGATGGGCGGCCTCGCGGGACTGTTCGCGATGATCGGCGCGCTGACGATCATGTCGTTCGCGCGCGACGCCAACGACGAGAGCCTCGCGAAGCGCCAGGCGAGCGCGCAGAAGCAAGCGGCTCGCGCGCGCGCGCTGGCCAAGACGTACGGCGTTCCGGTCACGGGCGCGCTCGACGTGTATACGAGCGCACCGTTCTCCGTCGCGCGCTCGCTCTACGCGCAGCGCTGCGAAGGCTGTCACGGCGAGACGAGCGAGAAGCGAAAGGGTCCGATCATCACCGCGGGTCACGGCAATCGCGCGTGGCTGACGGCGTTCCTCGAAGACCCGAGTGGCGACGCGTTCTGGGGACGCACGAAGCTCGCGGGGCACGGCCAGCGCGGCCTCGCCACCGACGCGATGCAGCCCGTGCAGCTGCCCCCGGACGAGCTCGCCGTTCTCGTCGAGCTGCTCTACAGCTGGTCGGGCGCGAGCGATGCCGATCCGACCAAGAGCGCGAAGGGCATCGAGCTGTTCGATAGCGCGTGCAGCGATTGCCATTCGCGCGAGGAGGGCGTGTCGGGCTCGAGCCCGTCGCTGTTCGGGCTCCACGATCGCACGTACTACTTCTCGTTCATCGGAAACCCGAAGTCCGCGCTGCACATGGGGCCAGATCGCAGCGAGATGCCACGCTTCGATCGCGAGCTCACCCTCGCCGAACGCGACGAGCTCGCGGCGTACATGGTGTGGCTTCGCACGGCGACGCCCGCGGACATGGCCGCGCACGCCGCGCTGGACTGACGCGCGCTCGGCGTCGCGATCCGTGGGCGATACGCGCCGACGACAACATTCGCTATGCTGCGCGGCGCATGCCCACCTTCGCGTTCCAGGACATCCTCGATGTGGGTCACCACGAGGACACGCCGTACAAGCTCTTGACCACGGATCACGTCTCCACGTTCGAAGCGCGCGGCAAGACGTTCCTCGAAGTGGCGCCCGACGCGCTCACGCTGCTCGCGAAGACCGCGATGCGCGACATCGCGCACCTGTTGCGTCCGGGACACCTCGCGCAGCTGCGATCGATTCTCGAGGATCCCGAAGCGTCCGCCAACGATCGCTTCGTCGCGCTGGAGCTGCTCAAGAACGCGAACATCGCCGCGGGCGGCATCTTGCCGGGCTGCCAGGACACGGGCACCGCGATCATCATGGGCAAGAAGGGCCAGCACGTGATCACGCCCGGCGGCGACGACGCAGCGCTGTCGCGCGGCGTGTTCGACACGTACGCCGAAGCCAACCTTCGCTACTCGCAGGTCGCGCCGCTCGACATGTTCGAGGAGAAGAACACCGGCAATAACCTGCCGGCGCAGATCGATCTGTTCTCCACCGACGGCGACGAATATCACTTCCTGTTCATGGCCAAGGGCGGCGGCTCCGCGAACAAGAGCATGCTGTTTCAAGAGACCAAGGCGCTGCTCAACCCGAAGAGCTTGGCCGCATTCCTCGACGCGAAGCTGCGCTCGCTCGGGACGGCCGCGTGTCCGCCGTATCACCTCGCGGTCGTCATCGGCGGCACGAGCGCGGAGCAGACGCTCAAGGTCGCGAAGCTCGCGAGCGCGCGTTACCTCGATCACCTGCCGACGAGCGGCAATCACCTCGGGCGCGCGTTCCGCGATCTCGAGTGGGAAGCCAAGGTGCTCGACATCGCGCGGCAGACCGGCATCGGCGCGCAGTTCGGCGGCAAGTACTTCGCCCACGACGCGCGCGTGATCCGCTTGCCACGTCACGGCGCGAGCTGCCCGGTGGCGCTCGCGGTGTCGTGCTCCGCGGATCGTCAAGCGCTCGGCAAGATCACGCGCGACGGCATCTTCCTCGAGCAGCTCGAGACGGATCCCGCCAAGTATCTGCCGGACACCACGCACGCGGAGCTCGAGGGCGAGGTCGTGAAGATCGATCTGCGCATGCCGATGAACGAGATCCGCGCGCTGCTCTCGCGCTATCCGATCAAGACGCGCCTCTCGCTGTCGGGGCCGATGATCGTCGCGCGCGATATCGCCCACGCCAAGCTCAAGGAGCGCATCGATCGGGGCGAGGGGCTACCGCAGTACATGAAGGATCACTGCGTGTACTACGCGGGGCCGGCCAAGACGCCCGCGGGCTACGCGTCGGGATCGTTTGGCCCGACGACGGCGGGGCGCATGGACAGCTACGTCGATCTGTTCCAAGCGAACGGCGGCTCGATGGTGATGCTCGCGAAGGGCAACCGCAGCCAGCAGGTCACCGACGCGTGCAAGAAGCACGGCGGCTTCTATCTCGGATCGATCGGCGGTCCTGCGGCGCGGCTCGCGAAAGATTGCATCACCAAGGTCGAGGTCCAGGAGATGGCGGAGCTCGGCATGGAAGCGGTGTGGCGCATCGAGGTGGTCGACTTCCCCGCGTTCATCGTCGTCGACGACAAGGGCAACGACTTCTTCGCCGGCATCAACACGGGCGGTCAGATCAAGAAGCTGACGGTCAACGCTCCGGGCTAATCACGGCAGCGTGGGCGGATGCGCGGGTGACTCGCCGCTCGCCAGCTGCTTCTCGATGCGACCCGCGAGCGCGCGCGCCTCGTCGGCGGACGTGCGATCCACGCGCAGGACGAGCCAGCGTCCACCGAGCTCGAGCCCCAAAAAGCGTGTCGGATGTGTCGCGCGCCACGCGATGTAGAGGATCGCGAGGCCAAACGCGATCGCACCGAACGCGAGGTGACCGTACGCGACCCACAGAAGGCCGAGCGCGGCGAGCGCGGCGCCGCCGACCGTGCCGCGGCGCTCGAGCCACATCACGTTCTTCACGTCGTGCACCGACGTCGCGATGTTCTCCGGCGACGAGTACAGCTGGCCCTTCTGCGCGCGCCACATCAGCGTGTCGCCCCTCACCTCGAGCGTCGCGCGTCGCTGGTACGCGGTGCCGGTCAAGATGATCATCCCGAAGACCTCCTCCAGGATAGACGGATCGCGATAGCTAGTAAATGCGTCGCGGATCGCCGACGGTGTGCGCATGTTCGTCGGCATCGATTTCGGCACTACCAACTCCGCCGTGGGGCTCGCACAGGATAGCGGTGAGGTGCGGCTCTTGCCGTTACCGTCCGGCGGCAGCGATCAGTCGACGTGGCGATCGGTCCTGTACTTCGAGTCGGGCGGCAAGCTGACCGCGGGTGCGCCCGCGATCGCGCGCTACCTCGAGACCGAGGGCGATGGCCGGCTCGTGCAGTCGATCAAGAGCCACCTCGCGAGCGGCTCGTTCAAGTCGACGCAGATCCTCGGGCGCCGCTGGACGCTCGAGGACATGATCGCGGCGTTCCTGCGGCAGATCCGCAGCGTGTCCGCCATCGATCTCGGCTCGCGCTGCGTGATCGGCCGACCGGTGCGCTACTGGGGCGCCGAGGGCGCCGACGCCGACGCGCGCGCCGTCGAGCGCATGACGGACGCACTCGGGAAGGCAGGGTTCTCCGAGGTGGTGTTCGAGTACGAGCCCGTCGGTGCAGCGGCGCGCTACGCGGCGCGGCTCGATCACGACGAGCTGATCGTCGTCGCCGACTTCGGCGGCGGCACCACCGACTTCACGGTGATCCGTGTCGGGCCGACCGATCGTGGCACGGTGCTCGCGACGGGCGGTATCGGCGTGTCGGGCGATGCGTTCGATGCTCGCATCATCGATGCCGTGGTCGCGCCGGCGATGGGACGCGGCACGCGCTATCGCGTCGACGCGTTCGGCGGCGAAGCGCCGGTGCCCGCATGGCTCTACAGTCACCTGCGGCGCTGGCACTACCTGTCGTTCCTCAAGGAGGAATCCACGATGCGGCTCCTCGAGCGCGTCGCCAGCGGCTCGCTCGAGCCCCACAAGATCGCGAAGCTCGTGCGCATCGTCGAGGACGACCTCGGCCTCACGCTCCATCGCGCCGTGGAAGGAGCGAAGGTGCGGCTGTCCAACGCGGAGGCGGATCGGGTCCTCGTGGAGTCGCTCGAGCTGGACTTGCCCGTGACGCGCGCGAGCTTCGACACGTGGATCGCCGAGGATCTCGAGGCGATCGGCGCGGTGCTCGACGACGTGCTCGCCCGCGCAGGCGTGAGCGGCGGCGACGTCGATCGCATCTTCGCGACCGGCGGTAGCTCGCTCGTGCCGGCGGTGCGCGGCGCGCTCGCGGCGCGCTTCGGTGCCGACAAGCTCGTTGGTGGCGAGGAGCTGACGAGCGTCGCGTGGGGACTCGCGGCGCGCGCGCGGCAGGAGTGGGGCGCGTAGCGTCAGCCCGCGATCGGTAGCGTGACCGTCACCGTGGTGCCCGCGCCGAGTGTGCTCTCGACCTCGATCGTGCCGTCGTGCGCGTCGACGATGCGCTTGGCCAACGTGAGGCCGAGACCCACGCCGCCCGTCTCGCGCGAACGCGATCGCTCGCCGCGGAAGAACGCCGCGAAGATCATCGGAAGGTCCTCCGCAGCGATGCCGGCGCCGCGGTCGCGCACCGTGTACACGACGCGATCATCGGCGACCCGCGCGTCGAGCGTGATCTTCGCATCGAGATCCGGCGAGTACTTGTGCGCGTTCTCGAGCAGGTTATCGATCACGCGGCGCACGAGCACCTGATCGACATCGACGAGCGGGAGGCCATCCGCGATCGTCGCCTCGAACGGGCGGTGCGGGTGACGGCTGCGCATGCGCTCCTCGGCGGCGCGTGCGATCGAGCCGGCAGAGACCTGCGCGCGGCGCAGCGGCAGCTTCGCGACGACGCCCGCGCGATCCGCGATCTCGAAGCGAAGCGTGGACAGGATGTCGTCGATGATGGTCTCGAGCTCCGACACGTCGACGGCGATCTCGGCGAGCGATGCGCGCGCGGCCGCGGCATCGCCCTCGGTGGCGAGATCGAGCGCCACGCCGATGCGCGACAGCGGCGTGCGCAGCTCGTGCGCGATGTTCGCGAACAGCTCCTTCTCCGAGCGCATGAGGACCTGGAGCCGATCGGCCATCTCGTCGAAGCGCTGACCGAGCTCGCCGATCTCGTCGCTGCGCTCGAGGCGGCTGCGCGCCGACAGATCGCCCGCGCCGAGATCGCGCGCGGTCTTCGCGAGCCTATCGATGGGCCGCACCACGTAGCGCGCCGTGAAGATCGCGCCGAGCACGAGGATGACGAGGCCCGACACGATCATGAACACGGGGCCCACCCAGCGCGCTTGCTCGCCGTGAACACCGCGCGCGACGAGAACGCCGCGCGACTCGCGGTCACCGAGCGGATGAAACGGGATGAGCAGCGTCTTGTCCCGGTTCGGTCCGAAGCGCGAGCTGAGGCTCGGCGGTGGTCCGCGCCGCGGCTCCTCGGGAGCTGCCCCCGGTGCGCGATCGCGCCACCGCGCTGGAATCGCGAGTGGCGGATCCACGTTCGTCGCGATCAGCTGGCGCGTCTTGTCGTACAGCGAGATCTCGATGCGCTCGCTGCGCAGATGCGCGAGCTCGACCTCGAGCGCGTAGGGCGTGCTGGTCAACAGCTCGAGCTTGCGGAGATCGACGTGATCCTCGGGACGCGGCTCACCATACGGGCCCTGCGCGAAGAAGATGCCCACGGCGGTGAGCGTGATCAGCGCGAGCTGCACGATGCCGACGAGGACGAGCCGCGACGCGAGTGAGCGCGACCTGGGCGTCGCGAGCGGAGACATCAGCGCTCCGTGGGCGTCAGCATGTAGCCGACACCGCGGATCGTCTTGAGGAGGCGCGGATTACGCGCGTCTTGCTCGATCTTGCTCCGCAGGCGCGAGACGACGACGTCGATCGAGCGATCGAACGCCTCGTCGGACGATCCGTGCAACATCTGCAGGAGCTGCTCGCGCGCGAGCACGCGCCCCGCACGTTGCGCGAGCGCGTAGAGGAGCGAGAACTCGATGGTGGTAAGCGAGACCGGCTTGCCGTCGAGCGTGACCTCCATGGTGTGCGCGTCGACGACGAGTCCACCGAGCTCGATGCGTTCGGCGCGCGGGCCCGCTTCACCACGACCGCGCCGCGCCTGCGCGCGAATACGTGCGAGAAGCTCGCGCGATTGGAACGGCTTCGCGACATAGTCGTCCGCGCCGCCCTCGAGGCCGAGCACGCGATCGGCTTCCTCGGTGCGCGCGGTCACCATGATGATCGGAACGTCGAGACGCTGACGGATCTGCCGGCACACCTCGAGCCCGTCGATCCCCGGCAGCATCAGATCGAGCAGCACGACGTCGGGGCGCACCTTCACGATCTCGGAGACCGCCTGATCGCCGCGCGTGACGAGGTGCACGATGATGCCGTGGCCCGTCAGGTACTGCACCGTGAGCCGCGCGAGGCGCTCGTCGTCCTCGACGTACACGACGACGATTTCGCTGTCCGACATGACAGCTTCAGTATGCGCCCGCGTCCCCGCTCGCACGAGTGGTGACACGAACTGAAACAGTCACGCGATCGGAAGTCTCACGATGAACGTCGCACCGTTACCGGGCTCGCTCTCGACGGCGATGGTGCCCCCGTGCGCGTGGACGAGCTCGCTCGTGATCCACAGCCCGAGCCCGAGCCCACTGAACTTTCGCGCGGGCGCTGCGCGCTCGAAGCGCTCGAAGATGCGCGGCTGGTCCTCGACGGAGATGCCGATGCCTCGATCCACCACGGTGAGCACGGCCAGATCGCCATCGCGATCTACACGCGCGCGGATCGGCGCGCCGCGCCCGTACTTCGCCGCGTTGCCGAGGAGGTTGGTCACGACCTGCTCGATGCGCGCGCGATCCCACGTCCCCTCGACGGGGGCGAGCTCGAGCGTCAACGGCGATTGCGATCGCTCGAGCTCCTCGCGCATGCGCTCGCCGACATCGCCGACGAGCGCGCCGAGATCGAACGGCTCGGGCTCGAGCGTGAATCGCCCTGCCGACATGCGCGTGACGTCGAGCAGGTCCTCGACCAATCGCCCGAGGCGCTGGCTCTGCGCGCGCAGCTTGCTGCCGCGCTCGCGGATCTTCTCGAGCGGCGTGCCGTCGCGGATCTTCTCGAGCGATTCGTGCAACAGGCCGAGCGCGGCGAGCGGCGTGCGCAGCTCGTGGCCCGCGACGAGCATGAACTCGTCCCGCACGCGGATCGCGTCGCGCGCGGCGGAGTACAGCTTGGCGTTCACGATGGCGGCGCCCGCGCGCTCGGCGAGCTGCTCGGCCATGAGCACGTCGTCCTCGGTGTACGGGTTGTCCGGACTCGAGCGCACGAACATGATCGCTCCGAGCGAAGAGGCGCCGTCTTTGATCGGCACGAGGATCGAGGAGCGAATGCCGAGCTCTTGCAGGATGCGCAGGTGCTCCGCATCGTTCGCGTACGCGACGAGCACATCGTCGCCGAGCACGGGGTGCAGCACTGACGTGCCGGTTTGCATCACCAGGTACACGCCGCCCGGCGCGTCGGGATGCGGGGGATAGCGACGTCGCAGCTCGTGCGCGAGCGCGACCTTTTCTGGATCGACGTGCGCGACCGCGACGGCGCGAACCTCTCCACTGTCCTGCAGCAGATCCACCGCGCACCAATCACCGATGGTCGGAACGGCGAGTGACGCGACGTTTCGCAGCGTCTCTTCGTAATCGAGCGACGAGCCGAGCACCGCGCTCGCCTTGGCCATGAACTGCGCGCGGTGATGCGCACGCAGGGTCGCCTCGTGGAGCCGCGCGCGCTCGAACCCTTGCGCGCAGTGCATCGCGAGGAACCCGAGGAACATCCGCTCGTCGGTATCGAAGCCGCGCTCCGCGTCGAACGAGAGGGCGAGGACGGCTCGGGTCGTCCCGTCGATCACGATCGGCAGCGCGGCGACGGAGTAGCCCTCGAGCGTGCGCATCTGTTGCGTGAGCGCATACGACGTGGGGTAGCGCTCGCGATAGTCGGCGTTCGACGACAGCCAGACCGGGGTGCCGCGCACCACGACATCCGTGAGAGGTCTCTCCGCAGTGATGGGGATGTTCTGCACGAACGCGACCGCGGCCGGGGGGTAGTTGCACGCGCGCACGAGCCGCAACATGTTCGCGCCGCGATCGACCCGCCACAGCGCACCGCCGCTCGCGTCGAGCGCGGCGGTGCCTTCATCGACGACGATCTCCGCCACGTCGTCGAGCGTGTGCGCCATCGCCAGGCGCGCTGTCACGCGGTGCAACCGCTCCGTCATCTCGAGCAACAGCGCGAGACGTTCGGCGTCGGGACGAACGGGGGGCGGGGGCGAGGGCATGAGAGATCCGGACGAACGTCGGCTTCCAGGGTACTCTGTCTTCGATGGCTTGCGTGCTGGTCGTGGAGGACGACGATGCGCTTCGGGAGGTAGTCGCCGAAGCCATCGCCGATGCGGGGTATGTGGTGCTCCAAGCCGAGAACGGGCGGATCGCTCTCGAGAAGATGCGCGCGGAGTCGCCGTGCCTCGTGCTCCTCGATCTGATGATGCCCGTGATGGATGGGTGGGAGGTCGTGGCCACGATGCGAGGCGATCCATCTCTCGCGAACGTGCCGGTCTGCATCCTGACGGCGCAGGATCGCGTCGCGCCGCCGACGAGCTCGCGCGTGCTCTCGAAGCCCGTCACGCTCGACACGCTGCTCGACACGGTCGGGCAGTTCTGCAAGTTGTCGAGCTAGTCCACGAACAGCGCGCCGACGCGATCGAGATCGCTGCGCGCGGAGAACGTCGCTTTGCCATCTTCGATCGCACAGCACTGCGCCGTGCGGAACTGCGGGAACGCGGGGCGGCCGAGCAGGTGTGCACCGAGGCTCGAGATCGCGGGCTCGTGACTGACGACGAGCACGGAGACGCCGCGCGCCATGATCTCGCCCGCGGCGACGCGTGGCTGCGCCGACGGCTCGAGACAGCGCAAGCTCGTGATCACGCCGAGGTAGTCGAGCGATTGTGCGAGGAGCTCGGCGGTCTGCACCGCGCGAGGAAGCGGTGACGACAAGATCACGTCGGGCTCGACGCGTTGCTCGCGCAACAAGCGACCGAGCACGCGAGCGCCTTCGCGGCCCTTCGCGGACAACCAACGATCGCGATCACTTCCTGCGTCCTCTTCGGGGACCGCGTCGCCGTGCCGTACGAGGTAGATGCGCACGTGACTAGCCTACTACTCCGGGCTCGTGACGGGGCCACCTGTCGGCTCCTCGGGAGGCAGCGGGGGCTCGTCGGACGCGCCCGATCCCGCGCCCGCGGCGTCCGGGGGCTCCACGACCGGTGGCGATCCCTTGCACAGCGGCGCGGGTGCGAGCGAGAGCACGTCGAGCGCGATGCCGGCTTTGTTCTCGAGCTTGCTCGCCTCGCGGCCGGTGGTTGCATCCCAGATGCGGATCGCGCCTTCACCGTCCTCGTAGGCCAGCGTGTTCGCGTCGAGCCAGCGGTTCGCGAAGCGGCTCTTCGCGGTGAGCACGTGCTTGAGCGCGGCGCTCTTTCCGTCGGAGACGTAGAGCGACGGCGCCACGTCGTTCGCGCAAGGATCGACAGCCGTCGAGAACACGACGCGTCCGCTCTCCGGCGCGACCGCGAACGACGCTTGTCGCGCGGCGTGTGACTCGGGGATCTCGATCGTCGTGCCGGCGGCAGTCTTGAAGTTCGGTGTCGTCGGCGGATCGCCCGACCACACGGCCACGATGCCCGTGGCGTCGCGGATCACGCGGCCCTCGTCGAGCGTGAGCGCGATGCGCGGCGTCGGTGCGGGCGTCGCCACCTTCGTCGCCTTGCCGGTGCTCTTGTCGACCGTGGACACCACCGTGTCCTTCGTGCCCCAGCGGCCGTCCGCTTGCGCGGTCGTCACGAGCAGCTGATCGCCAGTGCCGTAGCCAACGCCGATCTCGCGCGCCGCGCCGAGTGAGACCTTCTTGCCGACGACAGTCCAGTCGGTGGTCTCGCGGATCTGCACCCACGACGTCACGAACGTCGCCGGTGCGTCGGCCTTCATCTCGCCTTTGGTCTCGCCCTTCGGTCGATCGATCTTGTCAAAGCCGAGGAGCGCCACCTCACCGCCACCCGGCGCGCGAATGAATGCGGCGACCTTGTGATCGGTGTGCGAGAGACGCAGGTACCGCTTGGTCTCGCGATCGTACGCGTAGAGCTCGCCGCGCGTGCTCGCGGCTTGTGCGCCGAGCTCCTTGGGCCACTTGAACGCGCTGCGCCGCGCGACGAGCCACACACCGCTCGCGACGCGCTTCTTGTAGTCGGCTTCGATCTTCTGCGCGAGCGCCGTCACCGCTTGGCCATGCGACGTGCCGAGGAACTCCTTCATCTCGGTATCGGCGGCGAGCACCGGTCCGTAGCGGAAGTAATCCGCGGCGAGAGCGACGACGAGATGATCGACCGCCGCCGCGTGCTCACCCGCGCCAGCGAGTAGCTTCGCGTAGAGATAGTGCGCGTCGAGATGATCGGGATCCTTCGCCAGCGATGCATCGAGCTGCGCGCGCGCGCCGGCGACGTCTCCTTTGCCTTTCGCTGCCACCGCCTTGTCGTACGCCGGCCATCCCGCGTCGTAGACAAAGCCCATGCGCTTCACCGCATCGACGCCGCTCGGTGGCTGCGTGATCGGCGCGACCTCGGGGACCACGACCGCCGCGTCCTTCTTCTCTGCGGGCTTCTCCTTGCTGCCGCACGAAGCTGCGAACACGAGCGCTACGATAAGTAAAGAGAATCGCTGCATGAGGGCCTCGATAGTGGATCGTGAGGAAACGCGTGGAAGCGAGATCAGATTGCGGGAACGGGGAGGGGAATGTGGCAGGATTCGCCGCATGAAGACTATGACTGTTGCCCTCGTCCTCGTCGCCGCGATCGGCTGCAGCAAAGACAAGAAGCCCAAGACCACGCCGGAAGAAACGCCGGTCGCGGAGAAGCCGTCGGTCACCCCCGAAACGGTGCAGCAAGACGAAGTCGTGAGCCCCGGCCTCGCGATCTCCGGCGACATCTTGAAGGCGTGTGGCATCACGGCGCTCAAGAGCGCGAATCCCAAGTTCGACTACGATCAAGACGAGCTCACCGAGGACGATCGCACCATCCTCGGTCAGATCGCGACCTGCCTCACGACCGGCCCGCTCAAGGGCAAGACCGTCGCGCTCATCGGACGCGCGGATCCGCGTGGCACCGAGGAGTACAACCTCGGTCTCGGATCGCGCCGCTCGCACTCGGTGAGCCAGTACCTCGGTCGCCTCGGTGTCGCGCAGACCCAGCTCGGCGTCACCACGCGCGGCGCACTCGACGCGATGGGCACCGACGAGTCGGGTTGGAAGGAAGACCGCCGCGTCGATATCCAGCTCGAGAACCCGGAAGGTTAATCACTGCATGCCGGCAGCGGCGCGGATCTCGACGATCGCCTTGGCTGCCTCGGGCCGGCGAATCGGTCCGTAGCCCTGCAGATAGAACGTGTCGTCGCCCTCGAGGACGATCAGGATCTCGTCGTAATCCGCGCTCGGATCCGGCGGCATCTTCGGCGGCGGCTCGACCCACGCAGCTTGCGCGAGCTTCATGAGGTGCGAGCCGTTGCGCGGTGACAGCTCCTTCGTCGACTCGTTGTCCATCGGCCCGAACGATGGCGCGTTCGGCGTCTCCGCCGTGCCCGCATAGATCGTCTTCTTGTCGAGGTCCACGACGATGCGCCATGGCGTCGAGACAAAGCCGCCTCCTGCGACGTAGATGCCGTTCTTTGGCAACAGCGGCTGGATCGCCGACGGCAACTGCGCGCGCGGCGTGATCACGCGCGGCACCGTCTCGCCGGTCGACGGTGGCGGCGTGGGCGGAGTCCCGCGTGGCTCGGCGCTACCGCATGCACAGACGACTGCGAGGACGAGTGAAGGACGCACGCGGAGCCATTCTACGCACATGCGTGCTAGTTTGGCTGCGTGGCGCTCGAGCATG
>JAEYYV010000226.1 GCA_023428295.1 Pseudomonadota bacterium | reverse complement strand
GGCGTTGGCGTTGGCGTGATCGTGGGGCTCGATCCAGCGGGCGCCGCAGCGAGCTTGGCAGCGAGGTCCGCACCCGACGTGCGCACGGGCGTCGCGAAGGCATCGCGCAAATACGCGGCGATCTGGTCGTTGTCCTCGGGATAGCCCGCATCGTCGAGCACGGTCGCGATCTCCGCGGCCATCACCTTCGCGCTCGGGAATCGTTCCCCCGGCTCCTTCGACAGCGCCTTCTTGCAGATCGTGTCGAGCTCCGCGGGCACGTTCGCGTTGAACTCGGGGATCGCGAGGTACTCGCCGGGGAACTCCTCGTGGGTCAGCGCGGACCACAGCACCGCGCCGAGCGAATACACGTCGCTGCGGCGATCGCCCGCTTTGCCCTCGCGCTTCTCGGGAGAGATGAAGTCACGATTGGGCGTGCTCGGGAGCTCGAGCGTGATGCCTGTCGGCGTCACGAGGATGCCCTCGGGCGCTACTGTATGCAGCGGCTGGCCGTTCTTCTCGAGCTTGTGCACGGCCTCGGCCGCGTGCTCGATGATCCGCGCCATCGACAACTCGTCGAGTCGCTTCTGCGCATCGATAATCTTGCGCAAGGACGCGGCGCCCGACCCGATGGCGCCCCCACTCGTCGACGTGACACGGCCAGCATCCCCAGTCGTTGACACGGGCATAGTCTAGCCCCAATCCCCGGCCGGATCCCGCGGGTTTCGGGCCGCAAACCGCGGTGGCACGGCGGGGCTTTTTGGTCACACGATTCAGCCGCGGTGAATCCCGATCGGTCTCTCGATTCGACGGTTCTAGCCGCCGATCGGGTGGATCGTTCCGAGCGCCGCGAGCACTTGCTCCGGCTCGAGCGGCCACGCGACGCGAAGATCGAAACCCGCGCCGCGGATCACGGCAGCATCGGACGTGGTGTACGCGCTGCTCACGGCGATGAGTCGCACGCGACGAAGCGCGCTCGCTCGGCGCAAGCGAACGGCGATGTTGAGTCCGTTCTCGTCGGTTCGATCGAGATCGATGAACGCACCATCGAGCATGCGCCCGCGCATCGCGGTGAGCGTCTCGTCACGCGCCGAGGTCTCGATCACGATGGCGTGCGGCCGCAACAGCTCCGCCAGCTGCACGCGCATGTGCATACTCCCGCAGACGAGCACTCGGGGTGGGCGGTCCATGGGATCCATCCACGCCTGTTAGTCCCGTCGACCACGTAAATGGTCGCGACGAAGTGGGGTACTCGCCAGTTAGCGACGGTTCACGAGGATCGTGCCGAAATACTCGTAGGACGAACGCGCCGAATCCTTGGGGTTTCCGAACATCAAGACCTCGTACTGACCCGGATCGAGCGGACATTCGATCGCGAGCTTCGTCCCGGTCGGGCTGACACTGCAGCGCACCTCGCGCGATGTCGTCCCTGTGACACGCGCCACGGCGACGACCGTCGCTCCGTACGGGTTGTCGAGGATGCGCGTCAGGATCGACTTGCAGCGTCTTCACGATGAGTCCCGCCACGCGCACGCCACGGGACGCCATGTCCGGTGGTAGCGCCCCGCGTTGCCATACGCAACATCCGCCCGGGGACGGGGCTCTATTCCCTTGATCCTCGACGGGAACGTGGGGCACGAATCGTGCTGCTCATGCCTCCGATGTTGCGCTTGGCGACCGTCGTTCTAGCCGTTGGCTTCGCGTTGGGGGCGTGTGGCGGCGCGTCGGACTTCGACCATCCAGCCGACCGTCCGCACCAGACCAACGCGAACCTCGACTGGCGCGACCAGGTCATCTACCAGATCATGATCGACCGCTTCTCGAACGGCGATCCCAACAACGACATCAACGTCGCGCCGTCGATTCCGGGCCGCTATCACGGCGGCGATTGGCAGGGCGTGATCGACAAGCTCGACTATCTCGAGACGCTCGGCGTGACGGCGCTGTGGATCTCGCCCGTCGTGAAGAACACCGAGGAGGACGCGGGCTTCGCGAGCTATCACGGCTACTGGACGCAGGACTTCTTGCGACCCAACGCTCACTTCGGCGACCTGACCAAGCTGCGCGAGCTCGTCGATAAGGCGCACGAGCGCGGCATGCTCGTGATCCTCGATGTGGTCACGAACCACATGGGCCAGCTCTTCTATTACGACATCAACGGGAACGGTCAGCCCGACGACTCGATCAGCGGCGGCGGCTTCTCGCACACGTGCCTCCAGATCTGTCGCGACAACCCCACGGCGTGCAGCGCCGACGAGAAGACGTACTGCACGAACGGCTCGGGCTACCTCGAGCGCATCATCGAGTGGGATCCCGACTACGACCCGCGCGGCGTGCAGGGCTGGACGTCGCTCGGCTTCTCCGGCGACGCCGACGTTCGCTTCACCGATTGGCCTGACAAGAACCGCACGCCGCCTCCGCGTCCACCGGAGTGGTTCGCGTGGCCCGACAACAAGCCGTGGTTCGACGATCCGAGCTGGTACAACCGCCGGGGCCGCGTCTACGTGTGGTGGCACGAGGCCGACTACACGCGCGACTTCATTCGCACGCAGGAGACCACCGGCGACTTCCCCGGTGGCCTCAAGGATATCGACACCGACAATGCGGACGCGAAGGAAGCGCTCATCCGTGTGTTCGAGTACTGGATCGAGGTCGCCGACTTCGACGGCTTCCGCATCGACACGGTCAAGCACATCGATCGTCCGGAGGTCGCGCGCAACGTGCGTGGCTTCTGGGGTGACTTCACGGATCGCATGCGCGCCAAAGCAACGAAGCTCGGCAAGCAGAACTTCTTCATCTTCGGCGAGGGCTTCGACGGAAATGACGAGCTGATCGGCAGCTACACGTGGGGCGGCACCGACGCATCGGGCGCGTTCGGCCGCTTCGACTCGATGTTCTACTTCTCGCAGAAGTACCGCGGCGTCGACGCGGTGTTCGCTCGCGACGAGCCGACGAAGAACCTCGAGTGCCTCCTCGCCTCGCGCATGGGCACCGCGCAGGATCCGTGGTGCGCGCAGAACGGGTACGCCGTCGGGCCGACGTGGGGGCCCGTCGCGCACGCGTCGTCAGAGAACGGCGGCATCGGCCTCGCGCCGAACCAGGTGCTCGTGAACTTCCTCGACAACCACGATCTGCCGCGCTTCTTGTTCGAGAAGGCGACCAAGTCCGTCCTCGTCCCCGCCCTCGCGTTCCTCATGACGTGGGACGGAATCCCGTGCGTGTACTACGGCACGGAGCAGCTGTTCGCGGGCGGGGTGGATCCCAAGAACCGCGAGGACATGTGGCGCGGCAACCCCGAGGCGGGATACGCGCCGTTCGCCACGGACCACGAGACGTTCGCGCTCGTGCAGGGCCTCATCGCCATGCGCAAGGACAACGTCGCGCTCCGGCGCGGCACCGTGTCGCCCACGTGGTCGACGACGATCGCTGGCGAGCGACGCGACGCGGGCATCTTCGCGTTCGAGCGCAAGACAACGGATCAGACGGTCCTCGTCGTGATCAACGCGAGCGCGCAGGAGAGCGAGTCGTGCGCGCCGGCCACGGAAGGTGGCGCGTGCATGACGACGTCGTTGCCCGCTGGCGCCGTGCTGAAGGACCTGATGCCGGGCGCAGGCTCGACCACGTTTACCGTGAAGGCCGATGGCACCATCGCCGTGACCGTGCCGGCACACTCGGCCCGCGTCCTCGTACGTCAGTAGGCGCCAATTCGCGCTCTGCGGCGCGAGCGGGCTATCATGGGAGTTGATGAGGCTCCTCGCGGCGATCGCGATCGTGCTGCTGTCGGGTGGCCTCGCGGTCGCAGACAAAGAGAGCAAAGCGCGCGCGGACAAGCTGTTCGAGGACGGCCGTCGCTATCTCGCGGCCAAGGAGTACGCGCTCGCGTGCACCGCGTTCGAGCAGAGCCACGAAGCAGACGCCGCGATCGGTACGCAGCTCAACATCGCGCTCTGCTACGAGGAGTGGGGCAAGGTCGCGTCGGCGTATCGCGCGTACCTCGAGGCCGAGCGCCTCGCAAAAGAGAAGAAGGACAAGCGCGCCGCCGGTGCCCGCAAGAAGGTCGACGAGCTGGCCACGAAGTCGCCGAAGCTCGTGTTCGACCTGCCGGCGAACGCGGACCCGAGCACGGTGCTGCTGTTCGACGACAAGCAGCTCGACATGAAGACGCTCGAGGACGATCTGCTCGTCGATCCGGGGACGCACACGCTCGAGATTCGGGTGCCCGATCGGCCGGTGAAGAAGCAGGAGATCGAAGCCGTCGTCGGCGAGCGCAAGAAGATCCCGATCGAGTTGCCCGTCGCCGAAGACAAGCCTGTCGAGCTCCCGCCGAACGTGGTGATCACCACGCCGCGGAGCAAGGGCAAGCTGTATGGCGGCATCGCGCTGTCCGCCGGTGGTGTCGCGGCGATCGGCATCGCGAGCATCGTCGCGCTCGCTGCGCGTCAGGACTACGCGAACGCCGTCGTCGATTGTCCCGGTGGCATGTGCACGACGCGCGCGGCGTACGACGCGACGCAGGACGCGCGGTTCAAGGCGAACATGATGACGATCGTCGCGGGCGGTGGCGTCGTGATGGTCGGCGTCGGCGTGTATCTGATCGTGACGAGCGCCGGCAAGAAGGTGGAGCAGCTGGGCGTCACGGTGCGTCCCGTCGCCACGCCCGACTCGCTGGGCATCGCGATCGGCGGTGCGCTGTGAGAGCGCTGCTGCTGGTCGCAGTCTCGGGCGTGATCGCGACGGGCTGCGCCAAGATCCTGGGGCTCGACGACACGACGTTCGCCGAGGACGCGATGATCGGTCCGACGACGTGTCAGGGCGCTCCGCTGTGCACGTCGTCGTCGGGGCGCAGCGCGTGTGGGCAGTTGTTGCAAACGGGCGCCGAAGCGGGACAGCCGCTGCGCGTCGCGGAGCCGACAGGCGAGCTGTGCACCACCGCCGACGGCCCGTGCGCGTTCAGCGTGAGCGCGTTGCCCCTCGCGGACTTCTTCGCGGGAGAGGGCACGCCGGTCGCGGGGACGGTCGATGACTGCGGTCGCTTCGTCGTGCCCGATCTCGATCCCGCGATCGCCGACATCGCTCTCTCGATCTCGGCACCCGCTGGCTTCACGCAGTCCGCGACGCTCGTGCTCGCGCGCGAGATGACGGCCGGCGTCGACGAGCAGCTCGAGGCGTTCGTCGTGAGCGAGGCGACCGTGGAGACGTGGACAACAGCGATGACAACGGACGTTGCGCCCGACGTGTCGAGCGGCTATCTCGTTCGCTACACGTCGAGCACGTCGGCGCCCGTGGGCGGCGAGCAGGTGGCCAAGGACGCGAGCTCGCCTCTCATGAACCCGCCGGGCACCGTTCCGTGGGCAGCGTACTTCGATGCGAATGCGCCGTTCGGGCTCCTCGACCCGGCGCAGACTGCGACAGCAGCGCACGGTACCGCGTACGCAAACCTGGGTTCCGGCACGTTCTCCCTCGAGGGCTTTCGCCCCGGTGCTCGTTGCCGCGTCATGGGACTCCAACAGATCGCGAACACGTTCATCTTCGTGATCGCAAAGAACTGCTGACTCGTAGGATACTCGACGTGATGTCGGTCAGAGGGCTCTGCATCGCCGTGCTACTTTGCGCGTGCCAACTGCCAGCAGCGCAGCGCGGTGATGATCAGCCGTCGCCGAGCTCGTCGGTGTGTGGCGATGGCTTCGTCGGTGCCAACGAGATCTGCGACGACGGCAACACGATGTCGGGCGATGGATGCAGCGACAACTGCATGAGCGACGAGACGTGCGGCAACGGAATCATCGATGCGGGCGAGACGTGCGACGACTCCAACGCGATCGGCGGAGATGGCTGCAGCGCTGACTGCAAGAGCGACGAGACGTGCGGCAACGGAATCGTCGACGAGATCAACGGCGAGACGTGCGACGACGCGAACCTGATCGCGGGCGACGGGTGCAGCGCGAACTGCCAGTCGAACGAGTCGTGCGGCAATAGCGTCGTCGATCTGAACGAGGAGTGCGACGAGGGCGGCGGCTTCACCGCTACCTGCGATCCGGACTGCACGCGCGCGGTGTGCGGGGACGGCATCCGCAACACCGCCGCAGGCGAGGCATGTGACTCGAGCGGACAGAACACCGCAGCGTGCGACGCGGACTGCACGTTGCCCGTGTGCGGTGACGGCAGGCACAACCCTGCCGCTGGCGAGCAATGCGACAACGGTGGCATCAACACGGCCGGCTGCGATCCGGACTGCACGTTGCCGGTGTGTGGCGACGGTCGCGTCAATCCCGCGGCCAACGAGCAATGCGACGACGCCAACAACTCGCCCAACGATGGATGCGTCGCGTGTCGTAACGCGTTCTGCGGCGACGGCCATCACTACTTCGGCGTCGAGCAATGCGACTACGCCATCCACGGCGGCTGCGCCACCAACTGCACGTGGGAGCCTGTCGTCTACACGATCCAGGTCGGCCAGTTGTTCAACCAGGTGCCGTGCATCGAAGCCACGCACTACTACGACGAGTGCGCGTATCGCGAGATCGGCTTCACCTGGCAGGACACGGCGCCGTTCCAACCGTCGCGCGTCGTCGTCGAGATCAACTGGGGCGTCGACTGTAGCTCGTATAACGGCTACTCCTCGTACTCGCGACCGGCGTATCTCAACGGTGCCTTCGGTGGCCAGTTGAACGTGACGGATCCAGGAGCGTGCACCTGCTACGCGCCCACGCGCTACATGGGCTACGACATCAGCGGCGCCGCGGGCGCATACGTGCGCGGTGGGATGAACCGCCTCTCGCTGCCGCCCGATCCCGCGCAGCTCTGGGGATATTGCTCGGGCATGTCAAACTTCGGCGGCGGCTACGCCCGCGTGTACGTCTACCCCTGATCGACATGGCTCGTTATCCGCAACCAGGCACCGTCCTCCTCGGGAAATACCGAGTGCTGTCGTTGATCGGAGAGGGTGGCATGGGCGCGGTGGTCAAAGCGCGGCACATCGATCTCGACGAGGACGTCGCGATCAAGTGCCTCTTGCCGCACCACCTCGAGCGCGAGGACATCGTACGTCGCTTCCTGCGCGAAGCGAAAGCAGCGGTGAAGCTCAAGGGCAAGCACGTCGCGCGCGTGCTCGATGTCGGACGCTTCGAGAGCGGCGTTCCGTACATCGTGATGGAGTATCTCGAGGGCGCAGACCTCAACGCGATCATCAAGCATCACGGCGCGCAGGATCCGGCGGTCGCCGTCGATCTGATGCTGCAAGCGTGCGAGGCGATCGCCGAGGCGCACTCGATCGGCATCATCCATCGCGACATCAAGGCGTCGAACTTCTTCGTCTCGCAGCCAGAGAACCAAGCGCCGAGCCTGAAGGTCCTCGATTTCGGCATCGCCACCGCACCCGAAGGCACGAGCGATCTGACGAGCACGCAGTCGGTGATCGGCACGCCGGCGTACATGGCGCCCGAGCAGATGCGTAGCTCCAAGACATCGGACGCGCGCAGCGACATCTGGTCGCTCGGCGTCGTGCTGTTCGAGCTCCTCGAAGGCTCGCGTCCGTTCCGCTCCGACGTGTACTCCGAGCTGTGCCTCAAGGTCGGCATGGATCCGCCGCTGCCGATCACCAACCCGAACGTGCCGGGAGAGCTGGTGCAGGTGGTGATGCACTGCCTCGAGAAGCCCGTCGAGCAGCGCTATCAATCGGTCGCGGAGCTCGCGTTCGATCTCATGCCGTTCGCGTCGGATCCGGTGTTCGCACGCGCGTACGCCGAGCAATGCGCGCGTCTCCTCGGCCGTCGCTCGTACGGGGCGCCGGTGCCGTCGTATCCGAGCAACGCGACGGGACCGCTCACGCCGATCTCGCGGCCGGGTTCGCGGCCGGGTTCGCAGCCGATCTCGCAGAACGATCTGTCCGATGTGCGGACGCAGTTCACGCCGGGGAATCTGACGCCGGCAAACCTGACGCCGCAGCCGGGTGCGCCGACGCTGCTCGGTCGTCCGACGCCGATGCCGTCGACGGCACCGAAGACGCCGACGAGCATCCACGCGAGCAACGGTCAGCTCGCATCGATCCCCGAGTCCAAGCCGCGCGGTCGCGGCCTCGTGATCGGTGTGGTCGCCGCGTCGATGATCGCGATCGGCGGCGTCGCGATGTTCGCGATCGAACGCAGCGGAACGGCGACGAGTGCCGCGAGCCAGCCTCCGGTGGATCCCGTGAAGACCGAGCCCGTCCTCGGCGCCGAGCCCGACGCGCCTCCGACCGTCGAGGTGAGGGTGGAGCCCGTTGTCGACGAGGAGCCGGCGAAGCCCACCGCCGACGTGAAGACCGAGCCCGCCGTGAAGCCCGACGAGACGCCCGGCGTGAAGACCGGCGAGAAGACCGGCGAGAAGCCCGGCGTGAAGACCGACGAGAAG
>JAEYYV010000239.1 GCA_023428295.1 Pseudomonadota bacterium | reverse complement strand
GCGTGCCCGTGCAGACGAAGCGATCGCGGAGCGTGATCGGCTGCGCGAGGGCTATCGTCATTTGCAGCTCGAGGTCGAGCTGATGCGGCGACGGCTCGTGATCGCCAAGGCCGAGCGCGTCGACACCAAGCAGCTCGAGCTCGAGTTCGCGGCGAAGTTGCGCGAGCTCGATGCGCTCGCCGGTAGACTTCCGGGCGCAGCAGAGTTCGAGGCTGACGACGACGAATCGTCGCGCGACAAGCGCAAAGGCAAAGCACGTCCGAAGGGTCGGCGTCGGTTGGCCGACCTCGACATGCCGGAGGAGCGTGTCGAGCTGACCGATCCTGCCCTCGAAGGATCCGCCGAGCGCATCGGCAGCGAGGACAGCTACAAACTCATGTGGCGGCGCGCGGGCTACGTTCGTCTCGTCGTCGCTCGCGTCAAATACAAGGTCGGCGACGGCGATGCCGCGACGATCGCGACCGCCGAGCTTCCGCGCGAGCTGGTCACGCGTTCGCTCGCCGCACCGTCGCTGCTCGCGCATATCGCGACCGACAAGCTGTGCGATGGACTGCCGCTGCATCGCCAAGAAGATCGGTTCGCGCGGCTCGGTGCTCGCATCGATCGCGGCACGATGAGTCGGTGGCTCGAGGATCTCGGACTCACCGTCGGTGCGACCGTGGTCGCGGCGATGCGCGACGACGCACTCGCTCACGCGTTCTGCATCTCCACCGATGCCACCGGAGTGCTCGTGCAGCCGATTCCCGGCGGCGATCAGCAGCCGCGTGCGTGCAAGCGCGGGCACTACTTCGTTCAGCTCGTCGACGGCGATCACATCTTCTTCGAGTACACGCCTAAGGAGACCAGCGCCGTCGTCGGCGAATTGTTCCGCGGCTTCTCGGGCTATGTGCAGGCCGACGCGAAGAGTGTCTACGATGCGCTGTTTCGCCCCGTCGCGCAGCGACCGCCACCCGACGACGACGCAGACGCCGACCTCGCCGAGCGGCTCGAGGTCGGCTGTTGGGCACATGCTCGTCGCAAGTTCTGGGAGGCCGCGATGACCAAGGATCCGATCGCTCGCGAAGGACTCGCGCGCATCGGACGAATCTTCGCGCTCGATCGGTCGTGGAAGAAAAAGTCCGCCGCCGAGATCAAGTCGCTGCGCGAGCTGCACCTGCGCACGCACACCGACGCGTTCTTCGCCTGGGTCGAGATCGAGTACGAGCGCATCCGGAATCAGCGCGGCTTCCTTCGCACTGCACTCGGGTACGCGTATCGGCAGCGCGGTCCGCTCACGCAGTTCTACGACGACGGCCGCCTTCGCCTCGACAACAATGCATCCGAGCGCGAGCTGCGTCGCATCGCCGTCGGTCGCAAGAACTGGCTGTTCGTCGGCAGCGATGACCACGCCCAGGCCGCCGGCAACCTGCTCACGCTGATCGCCTCGGCCCGACTCCACTCCCTCGATCCGGAAGCCTACCTCCGCGATTTGTTCCGCGTCCTTCCGTACTGGCCGCGTGAACGATTCCTCGAGCTGTGCCCACGCGACTGGCTCGCCACTCGTGCTCGCCTCGATCCGCTCGAGCTCGAGCGCGAACTCGGACCGCTGACCGTTCCTGAGCCGACGTCCTCGGCGGCTCAGCAGCCGACCGCGCGCTGAACGAGTCGTCGACGTCACGCTCCTACGCTGGCACCGACTACACGCCAAGCAGAAGACGGGGTTCGTGCAGCGCTTACAGCATCCGAGCTGAAGGTCGGGCCGTACACGGTGCCCATTCCCGACGGCTGGCGCAGCATGGCCGAGCTAACGAACAGCGATCTGCGGCCCGGCCCGGGAACGGTCGGCATGACCCCGGAGAGCAAGGAGCACGGTGCGCTTCGTACGAACATCATCCTGAGCTGGACGACGCTTCCTCCGGGATCGATCGACCCGAAGAACCCACCCTGTGCGGATATCGCCTCGGTGACGGCGGCACAGCTCAAGGCTACTGCAACGGATATCGCTTCCGCCAGAGTTGATGGAGATGCTGGCTGTCGATTCTCCTATGCGAATGCGGACGCACGAGTGAGCGCCGTTGTTCGTTTTGTGGGTGACAACGAACTGGTTCTCAACTGGACCCACATGACGACCCTCGCCGATGCGAGCGACACCGCCATTTGGCGCGCCCTTCTCTCAACACTTCACGTCACCGAGTAACCACCGACCGACAACAAGAAGGAGTGGACTATGGGCGATCACGGCAATACGGGCGCAGCACACGGCGGTGAGGAACACCACGGCGGCACCTTGCACGACATGCACTCAGTCGCGAACGGCATGACGATCTTGGATGCTATGCATCTCGTGGGCGAGGGCGGGATGAACTACGGAGTACCTCTCGCTGAAGCGACGGAGCACTTCGCGCACGAGGCGTCCCTCTTCGGCAAGGGCGTTCCGGGCTCCATTGCAGGAACGACTGCCACCGCCATTGCTTCGCCGATGGCAGTGGTCGGCGGGCTGCTCGAGATGGTTGCTGCATTTCAAGATCCGAACACGGAACGTGCCGCGCCCACATTCTTGGCAGGCCTCACCACAAGTGCTTCCGGCGGCATGGGGCTCGCAGGACTTGCGGGTGTGGAAGCTGCGGGCGCCTATGCGCCGGTCGTCGGAGCCGGGGCTCTGGGGGTGAAGGCCGGGATGTATGCCGACGAGGATGTGAAGGAGCGAGGATGGCTGCAGGATCGTGAAGGCAACGACACGTCGATCCACGACTGGGCCGCCGAGAATGGTCAAGCGGCCGATGAGTGGGTCACCGAGCGCACGACGGGCTGGCTCGTGTTAACGGCCCGAACTTTCCGTCGTGATCTGACCCTCGACCGATCAAGGTCGCTTGCGGCGTGATCGGCTTGGCTTCGGAGGAGGCCGATCAGGATCAAGGCGATGGTTGGCTCGCCATGACTCG
>JAEYYV010000207.1 GCA_023428295.1 Pseudomonadota bacterium | reverse complement strand
CTGTTGGGGCGCTGGCGGTTTCAAGACGCACTCCGAGCTGAACCAACGCGGCAAGGAGCGCGAGGCGTACTGCGCCGCGAACCAGGACGACGCGCGTTGCTGGTCGCCCGAGGAGCGCTCGCGACGCGAGATGGTCTGGCGTACGCGCGTCACCGAGGCGCGCACACCACCGCCGCCGCCCGAGGGGCCGCCGCCTGCGCCGCTCGACGATCCGCAGCCGCCGAAGCTGTCCGACAACGCGACGTGGCGTCCCGGCTACTGGCACTGGCTCGACGGAAACTGGGTGTGGCTCGCCGGTCAATGGCGCGTGCCTCCCGAGGACATCGAACAGGAGAAGACGGCACGTGCGCCCACCGCTCCGCCGCCGCCGCTGGTCGAGACGATCACGGTCGCGCCCGCGCCGCGCGTCGTGTGGGTCGCGGGCTACTGGATGTGGAACAACACGCAGTGGATCTGGATCCCGGGCTCGTGGCAGATGCGCCCCAGCGCGAACGTGCGGTGGCGTGCACCCGAGTGGCGCGTGCGCGGCTCGGTCCACATCCTCGTGCCCGGTGGGTGGGGGCGATGAAGGGGCACGGAAAAGCGCTCGCACTCACGGCGATCGCCGCGATGTCATCGGGATGCTTCACGGGCTGGGTGGCCACGCAAGCCGTCGGCGGTGCGCGGTTCCTCGACGAAGGCGTGCGCGAAGAAGCGGTGCCACTCGACGGCGTGCAAGAGCGCCTCTCCGTCTCCCTCCCGCTCGCGATCGAGTACGACGTCGATGCCGCCGGCGCGCAGTCCAGCGCCCCCCAGAACAAGAAGGCGCGCCCGTTCGCGCTGACCTGCTCGACGCGCCAGCACGCGCAGGATCGCGTCTATCACTCCGCGTTCCGCTACGGCTCGAAGTGGAAGAAGACCACGGCGATCAGCTTCCTCGTCGAGGCGGCGCTCGGCGCGGCGTTCCTTCTCCTCGATCGCAATCGCGACCTGAACGATCCCATGGCCGCGAACGATCGCACGGGCCTGCTCGCGGGCGGTTTCCTCGCGCTCGACGCGATCGGCACCGCCGCCATCTTCTTCATCCCGCGCAAAGAGGTGTACACCGTCGAGGACAAGGCTGTTGTCACGCCGATCCGTGACGACTGCCCCGAGGGTCTCGTGCTCGAGATCGGCGGCGATGCGTATCCCGTGGATGCGCTCGGCGCGATCGAGGAGGCCGGCGAGATCGCGCTCGACGCGTGGATGCGCGCGTCAGACGGCGCACCCGGCGGCGGGCTCGCGCTGACCTTCGAAGGCCGCGCGATGCCACTCCGCGTGGACGCGCGCGAACGATGCGCATGGGTGCGCGCGCGCCCCGCCGACACCAACGCGCCGTCGAGCACGCCCGACGCTCCGAGCGACCCGTACGGGCCACGCGATGCGTGCAGCACGCAAGGCCAGCTCTCCGCCGATCTCCCGCGCGCGACCACCGCGGTGATCACGGTGCCCACCGGCTCGCTCTCGACGGCCACGAGCACACAGGCCGCCACCGACTCGCGATAGTCTTCGGCCGTGACCAGGCCGCTCATCCTCGGGCTCCCGAAGGGCCGCATTCTCGACGAGACCGCGGGTGTGTTCGCGAAAGCGGGCTATGACCTCTCGCCGCTGTTCGCCGACTCGCGCAAGCTCGTCTTCGAGTGCGGCGTGCTGCGCGTGCTCGTGCTGCGCAACTCGGACATCGCGACGTACGTGGCGTATGGCGCGGCAGACATCGGTGTCGTCGGCAGCGACGTGCTCGCCGAGGAGGGCCGCGATCTGTACGAGCCGCTCGATCTGGGCATCGGTCGTTGCCGGATGATCGTCGCCGAGCGCGCGGATCAGCGCGTCGACGATCGCAGCCTCTCGCACCTGCGCATCGCCACGAAGTACCCGCGCACGACCAAGGGGTATCTCCAGAAGAAGGGCATCACCGCCGAGGTGATCGAGCTGTCGGGAGCGATCGAGCTCGGGCCGCTCACGGGCCTGTGCGATCGCATCGTCGACATCACGCAGACCGGCGAGACGCTGCGGCAGAACGGCCTCGTCGAGATCGACACGATCGCCAATGTCTCGTCGAGGCTCGTCGTCAACCCCGCGCGACTCAAGTTGGATGGCGAGCGCATCGGCGCGTTGATCGATGCGCTCGAACGCGTCGTTCACGGGTAAGCTCTCCATCGGGGGCACCATGTCGTACACGTCGCGCACGATCTCGTTGTTGGTACTCGCCGCCTGCGGTGGTGGTGGTGGAGTGACCGGTGATGCGCCGCGGATCACCGGCTTCACGGCGTCGCCCGATACCGTCGTCGCCGGCGTCGCGACGACCGTGACCTGGACCTGGGATTACTCGAACGATCCCGATTCACCCGCGTGCGAGATCCTCGAGCTCGGGACGCCGATGGATAGCGGGGGCTCGTCGTCGGTCACGCTGTCCGCGTCGACGACCTATACGCTGCGCTGCTCCAACGCCGCAGGCTCGGACACGGCGGTGACGCCTGTCTCGGTGGCGCTCGATCCCGTGGCGCCCGTCATCGCGAGCCTGACCGCGACGCCGTCGCAGTTGCTCACGAACGTCGCGGGCGAGGTGGTGTTCTCGTGGACGTACGAGACGACGCCAGCGCCATCGCCGAACTGCTCGCTCGATCACGGCATCGGAGCGGTCACGAGCGGTGTCGCCACGACCATCACGCTGCCGTCGACGACGCAGCTCGTGCTGACGTGCACCAACAGCGAGGGCTCCGATACCGAGAACGTCACGATCACCACGGTCGCGGCGCCGGTCGCGCCGAACATCGCCACGTTCACCACGACCCCGAGCACGGTGGTCGCGAACACGGCGACGAACGTCACGTTCAACTGGACCTATTCGGGGACACCGACGCCGGCGCCGACCTGCACGATCGACAACGGCATCAACGCGATCACGCAGGGCCAGTCCCGCAGCGTGAACATCGCCGCGAACACGACGTACACGCTGACCTGCACGAGCTCCGCAGGCACCGATACGCAGACCGCGGTGATCATGGCGCAGGCGCAGGTCGCGCCGAACATCGCCACGTTCACCGCCGATCCGGCGACGGTCACCGCGAACACCGACACCACCGTGACCTGGGCCTGGACGTTCAATGGCACGCCAACTCCGGCCGCGACCTGCGCGATCGACAACGGGGTGGGCGCGATGACCAACGGCGGGACCAGCACGATCAACATCGCGGCGGCCACCGAGTACACGTTGACCTGCACGAACACCGTCTCCGCCGATACAGCGACGCTGACGATCGACGTCAATTGACAAGCACGGCGGACAATTGACGGCCGCTCGGCGCACGTCTGCGCGACCGTGCGTGTAGTATCTGCGCGAGGTGTCCTCCGATCTGCGTCCGTTCGTCGCCGAGGAGATCCGGCTGCACCCCCGGGTCGCGTACCAAGGCCTCTTGTCTGAAGAAGGCGCAGCCACGCGCGTCGCCGCGGCGCTGCCTCCGTTGCAGCGCTTTCGCCACGACTATGCGGGCGCCATCTCGATCGTGGATTGGGATCACCGTCTGCCGTCGTCGAACCTGATTCTCCGGATCTACGGCTACTACGGCACCGACACGCTCGAGGCGGGCTACGAGGCGTTCGACGATCGGCTCGAGCAGATCGCAGAGCGCGACAAGTTCCCCGAGTTCGATGTCCCCGACTTCGACGGCCTCGCCGCCGATGAAGCGTACGAGGTCGAGCTATCCCCGAGCGGCCAGATTGGCCGATGCCGCTTGACCTCCGCGTGGCGACGCACCGTGGCGACCCGCGATGCGACGGCCGCCGTCGCGCTCGTGCAGAACTGCGAGGAGTACCAGAAGCTCGTGTCCGCCTCGCCCTCGCGCCCGACGTACCTCGGCGATCTGGAGGCGGTTTCGTGGACGCCGCCCTGCGAGTCGGACCACACGCGCTGGACCCTCGACGTCTGGTACCTGCTCGCCTTCGACGGGCGCATCGGCTCGGGGCGCAGCTTCCTCGCGGATCTCGAGAGCAAGCAGATCGTCAGCGTGCGCGATTTCTCGGTCCGCACCGGCTAGCACTTGCTGCTTGCAGGGGCCCTGCCTGGGGGGCGTATGCTGCGCGCTGGAGGCTCCATGCAACGGACGCGATGGCTCGTTCTCGTGGTGGCGGTGGCGGCGTGCGGACCCGATATGGCACGCGGCGGTGACGACAGCGCGCCGTGCAGTCCTGGCCAGCGCGAGTCCTGCTACACGGGGCAGCCCGGCACCCAAGGCGTGGGCCCGTGCCGCGGCGGAACGAGGACGTGCGAAGCGGGCGGAGTATGGGGACCGTGCACCGGCGAGGTCGTGCCGACGGCGGAGAACTGCACCGACGGCATCGATAACAACTGCAACGGCCAAACGGACGAGGACGTCGACGAGGATGGCGACGGCATCACCACGTGCGGCGGCGATTGCTGCGATTCGACGGAGTGTGACAACCCGGCGGGCGTGAACGCCGGTGCGTTCGATGTCGCGGGCAATAACTTCGACGACGACTGCAACGGCGTCGTCGACGACGCGCCCGCGCTGTGTGATTCGAACCTCTCGTCGGCATCGCAGAACGCGATGGACTACGCGAAGGCGATCGATCTCTGTCAGACCACGACGATGAGCGAGAAGAAGTGGGGCGTCATCAGCGCGACGCTCACGCTCGCCGATGGTAACGGCACGCCCGCGGCGCGCGCGCAGACGATTCGTCCGCGCTTCGGACCGGGCGTGCTGCCCAAGGCCGGCTCGAGCCTCGCGCTGCTGTCCACGGGTGCGGCGGCAGCGATGGGCGACACCATGCCAAACTTTCAGGACTTCCAGGCCGTCATCGAGCCCGGCAACAACAAGGCATCGGCGTTCCCGTCGGACTTCTACATGGCCAACGGCAACAAGCTGCCGAACGCACCGGGCTGCCCCGCCACGATCGGTGCGCAGGCAATGGATCCCGTGATGCTCACGCTCACGATCCGCGTGCCGACCAACGCGAAGAGCTTCAAGCTCGCGACGAACTTCTTCAGCTCGGAGTTCCCCGAGTACACGTGCTCGCCGTACAACGACTTCTTCGTCGTGCTCCTCGACTCGACGTACACGGGCACGCCGGCCAATCCTCCTGACAAGAACCTCGCGTTCTATTCAGGCTCGAACGGCATGAAGTACCCGGTCGGCGTGAACCTCGCCGCGGGCGACACCGGCCTCTTCACGCAATGCGTGAACGGACGTACGGGCTGCGCGCCATCGGCCACTGCGGGCAGCATCATGACCTGCACGGGCATCGATCAGCTCACCGGCACGGGCCTCGACAAAGCGACCGCAGGCTCGTGCGATCCCAACTCGAAGCAGGGCGGCGGCACCGGCTGGCTCGAGACGACGGGCAACGTGACTCCGGGCGAGATCATCAAGCTGCGCATCGCGATCTGGGACACGAGCGATCACATCCTCGACTCGATCGCGGTGATCGATAACTTCAAGTGGGACGTGGATACAGCGCAGCCCGGCACGGTGATCCTCCGCGAAGTGCCCTCGGAGTAGCCCTCGGAGTAGCCCTCGGAGTAGCTTCGGGGGCCTTCGCGCGAACGAGGCGTCCACTGCGCAGGATCTGACAGGACGCGGGCGGCTTTTGTGCTTGCGCTTTGCGCGCAATAAAAGCCACTCTCCGCCCGCCTCGTAGGAGCCCGTCATGTCCTTGCGTCCGTTGGCTTATCTCTCGTTCGCGCTTGCAGTTTCGGCGTGTGGTCCCTCTTCCGGTACTCGTGTCTGTAGTGGTGGCGAGACGGATCTGAATGTCGACTCCATGAACTGCGGCCGCTGCGGCAACGTCTGCGGCGACGGCTATCAGTGCATCCACGGCTCGTGTCTGTCCGGCGAGTGCGCACCTGGCGATGAAGAGGATTGCTACAACGGTGTCGAGGGGACGGAGGGCGTGGGGCCGTGCAAGAAGGGCCGGCGCGTGTGCGGCGAGGACGGCCTGTGGTCGCGCTGCAATGGCGAGGTCGTCCCCGTCGGCGAGGACGGTCCGCGCTGCAACGACGGCATCGACAACAACTGCAACGGCACCATCGACGAGAACGAAGATCGCGATGGCGACGGACAGTCCACGTGCGGTGGCGACTGCTGTGACTCCACCGAGTGCGACAAGCCCGCGCTCGTGAACTCCGGCGCGTTCGACGCTCCCGGCAACAACTTCGACGACGACTGCAACGGTGTCGTCGACGACACCGTTCTCCTCTGCGATCAGAACATCCCGTCCAACACGACGAACGCGCTGGACTTCGCGCGCGCGATCGACATCTGTCAGACGGCCACGCTGACCGACAAGAAGTGGGGCGTCATCTCGGGAGCTCTCACGCTCGCCGACGGTACGGGCACCCCCGATCCGGAGGCGCACGCGGTGCGTCCTCGCTTTGGCACCGGTCTGCTCCCGCAGGGCGGCGTGAACCTCGCGATCCTCTCCACCGGTGGCGCCGCCGCCAAGACGGATACGTCTCCGGGCTATCACGACTTCGTCTCGTACACGCACGTCGGCACGCAGACCTGCGGGTTCAACTCGAACACACAGTGTTCGCCGTACCCGCAGGACTTCTACATGGCGAACAACATGAGCATCCCGAACGCGCCGGGTTGTCCCGATCCGTCGGGCACCACCGCGAACGATCCGGTGATGTTGACGCTCGAGATTCGTGTTCCCACGAACGCGCGCTCGTTCAAGCTGTCCACGAACTTCTACTCTGCCGAGTTCCCGGAGTGGACGTGCAGCTCGTACAACGACTTCTTCGTCGTGTTGCTCGACTCCACGTACAACGGCACGCCCGCGAACCCGACGGACAAGAACCTCGCGTTCTACCAACCGATGGGCTCGATGATGAAGGTGCCGGTCGGCGTGAACCTCGGCCACGGCAACACGGGTCTGTTCACTCAGTGCATCAACGGCGAGACCGGCTGCTCGGGTAGCCCCGGCACCATCTCGACGTGCGTCGGCACGAACCACCTGATGGGCACCGGCTTCGACGATCCGGAGCCGGGCTCGTGCGACACGAACTCGGTCACCGGTGGCGCGACGGGTTGGCTCGTCACCTCCGGCAACGTGACGCCGGGCGAGATCATCAAGCTGCGTATCGCGGTGTGGGACACGTCGGATCACGCATACGACTCGCTCGCGGTCATCGATGGCTTCCAGTGGAGCGTCGATCTCGCGCAGCCCGGCACGGTGATCTTCAAGGAGAACCCGAACCTGCCGCAGGTGCCGGTGGACGCGACCCTGACTTCATCGATGACGTCGACGTCGCTTCTGCAGTAGCGCCTGCGACACTCGTTCACCTGCGACACCGCAGTTCGCTGACAGCACGCCACGCGCCGTGAGCAGGACGGCGTGGCTCGGCGACGCGCGCCCACGTATTCGAGAGGAATGCGCAAACTCAGGGTCGTGATTGCTCTCGCGTTGCTCGCCGCGTGTGGTGGTGCGCAGCGCCGCCATATCGCTGGTGGTGTGCTCGGTCGGGTCGTCGTGTATCGCAATGGCGTCGCGTTCTACGAGCGCAGCGCTCGCGTGGTCGACGGTCGCGTGACCGTGCACGTACCGCGTGATCGGGTCGACGACTTCCTCAAGTCGCTCACCGTCGTGGATCGCGCGACGAAGAAGCCGCTCGTGGTGACGATTCCGCGGCGCGAAGCCGAGGACGGCAGCTTCCTGACGATGATGCTCGAGACGCCGGGCGTGGCCAGCGCCGACGTGGATCTGCGCTACGTGACCGAGGCGCCCGCGTGGAAGCCGAGCTATCGCGTGATGGTCAACAAGGACAACAAGCACGTGATGCTCGAGGGCTGGGCCGTCGTCGACAACACGACGAGCGAGGACTGGAAGGGCGTGCTCGTCGGCGTGGGGGCAAGCTCGGCGCTCGCGTTCCGCTACGATCTGTGGAGCGTGCGGCAGATCGATCGCGACCTCCTCGAAGGCGAGGAGAAGTTCGCGATCGCACCGCCGACCGCCGTGTCGCCATACGCGGAGGCCGGCGCCGAGGAGCTGGTGACGCTCGACGCGTCCGAGCTACGCAAGGATGCGAGGGGAACATCGATCAGCGGATCGTCGTCGGTGGAGAGCACCTACGTCGTCGACGGTGTGCAGACGACCGGCCTGTCGTCGATCACGGGCACGGTGACGGACAAGCGGACCGGCGAGAAGCTCGTGGGCGTGACCGTGGTGGCGTCGGGCAAGAAGGGCGAGCCGCGGACCGCGATCACCGACGAGCACGGGCGCTACTCGATCGGGAATGTCGCACCCGGCGCCTACACCATCACGTTCTACTTCGCGGACATCGAGGTCGAACGGAGCGGCGTCACCGTGTCGGCGACGAAACCGACCATCGTCGCGCAGAAACTCGATCCAGCGCGGGGCGGCAGTGAAACCGTCCTCATCTCGGCGAGCGCGCCGCTCATCGACCCGACCCGCACCGTGCAGAGCGTCCGGGTCGACGGTGGCCACGTTCGCAACGCGCCAATCCCGGGGCGCACGTTCGAGGGAACCGTGGGCAGCGCGCCGGGCGCGCAAGGCGACACGGTGCGTGTATCGCGCCAGCGAGACTTCGGCGGCTTCGATCCGAAGATGCAGTCGGACTACTCGGACGATTCGTATGAAGCACCACCGCCGCCGAATCCTGTGAAGGAAGGCGACGAGAAGCTCATGAAGATCGCGGCGAAGGTGGTCAAGGACAAGCGCGACGTGCTCGTCGAGGTGCGCTCCAGCTCGGGCACCGACAAAGACGCGCAGGCACGCGCGGCCGCCGTGAAGAACAAGCTCGTGAACGATGGCGTCCCGGCAAATCGCGTGCACGTGGCGACCAAGGTCGGCCCGAACGAGCCGGAGACCGTGCGCGTGTTCGCCGTCGCGCCACAGACGCCGAAGCCGAGCGGCGCGGCCGAGAAACGCGACCTCGGGCCGGACATGCCCGTCGGCGAGAGTCACTTCGAGTCCGACAAGCCGATGACCGTCCGCGCTGGCTCGAGCGCGATGGTCTCGATGGTGCAGCAGGAGACGACGGGGCGCATCGTGTACCTCTACGATCCGGTCAGCGATCGCGGCGATCAGCGCTTCGCCTTCAAAGCGGTGCGGCTCGACAACCCGACGGACGAGACCCTCGAAGCTGGCCCGGTGACCGTCTACGGCGACAACCGGTTCATCGGCGAGGGCATCACCGAGGCGGTGTTGCCGCGCGCATCGGTCGTGGTGCCATTCGCGCTCGACAAGCAGATCGTCGTCTCGAAGAACGGCAGCGAAGAAGATCGCATCGCGAAGATCATCACCGTGCAGCGCGGCGTGATGACCGCCGAGGTGCAGCACCGCAGGCAATCGCGGTTCACGGTGTCGAGCCGCTCGACGTCCCCGGCGCGTGTGTATCTGCGGCACCGCCTCGCAGACGGTTGGACGCTCGTCGAGGCGCCGTCGACGTTCACCAAGGTCGGCGACTCGCAGCTGTTCGAGATCGATCTCGGCCCCGGCGAGACGAAGAACGTGAACATCACGGAGGCAACGCCCGTGCAGCGCACGTTCGAGCTCGGATCGGACGAAGCGATCGGCATGATGAAGGTGTTCATCGACGAGCCGCAGGCCACGCCCCAGCTGCGCGCGCAGATCGAAGCCGTGCTAGCGACGCATCGCGAGGGCGCCGACCTCGTCGACAAGATCACCACGTTGCGCGAACAACTCGCCGAGTATCGCTCGCGCTCGGGAGAGCTCAACGCACAGCTCGTGACGCTCAAGGCGGTGCGGACGAGCGGCGATCTCATGCAGGCGCTGCGTGCCAAGCAGTCCGACATGGCGCAGCGGATTCAGAAGACAACGATCTCGCTCGTCGAGGCGCAAGAGAAGCTCATGCTGACGCGGGTGAAGTTCCAGAATCAGCTCGCAGACTTGCGCCTCACCGACGTCACGAAGCCGATGGCTCGCGCGCAGTAACTATTCCGAGGTTTTGGTCGATCCACCCATCGAGTGAAGAAGCTCGGGATCGCAGCCTCCGTCGCCATGTGGTGTGCGCTCGTCGTGATCGGCGCTAGCACCCTCTACGTGTACAAGGGTACGGCGGGCGACTCCGAGCTCGCGCCGAGCGAGTGGCCAACCGCCAGCGCGCTGCTGCATGAAGGCATCACCGTCGTGATGTTCGTGCACCCCGAGTGTCCGTGCACGCGCGCGAGCATCGCGGAGCTCGCGACCGTGATCCGCGCGAAGAAGCCGGGCACGCTGACGATCGTCGTTGGCGGCGATCCGGATCGCGTCGGCGGTCGATTGGACGCGCTCCACGGCGCGCGCGTGGTCATCGATCGCGATGGTGTGGAAGCCGCGCGCTTCGGCGCGAAGACGTCGGGCCATGTCGTCGCGTACGACGCGCGGGGAACGCTCGCGTTCTCCGGTGGCATCACGCCGGCGCGCGGACACATCGGAGACAACATCGGTCGGCAGAGCCTCGAGCGCGTGCTCGCGGGACGCTCCCCGACCGACGAGCGCCGCGCGGTACTCGGCTGCTCGTTGGAGACGCAGTGAAGCGTCGCGATCAGATCCTCGAGGACTCCTTCAACCGCCTGCGCCGAGGCGTCGACCAGCTGTTCTTCTGGGTGCTCCTCGGTCAATGGCTGTTCGCGATCGCGCTCGCAGTCACGATCTCGCCATACACCTATAACGGCACCGAGCGCTCGATTCACTTCCACGTGACGTTCACCGTCGTGTTCGGCGGCCTCGTCAACGCGCTGCCGATCGCGATGATCTATCTGCGGCCGGGATGGTGGGGCACGCGTCAGGTCATCGCGATGACGCAGATGATCTGGAGCGCGATCCTGATCATGATCACGAACGGACGGCTCGAGACGCACTTCCATATCTTCGGATCGCTGGGCCTCCTCGCGCTGTATCGCGACTGGAAGATCCTGCCCACGGCCACGCTCGCCGTCGTGGTCGATCACGTCGTGCGCGGGCTCGTGTGGCCGGACTCGCTCTACGGCACGTCCAACCCGGAGTGGTGGGTGTTCCTCGAGCACGCCGGGTGGGTGGTGTTCCTGGACGTGGCCCTCGGCGTGGCGATCGTTCGCGCGACGCGCGAGATGCAGCGCTCGGCAACGCGCGAGGCGCGCCTCGAGCGCATCAACGCGAACGTGGAGTCGATGATCGCGACGCGAACGCGCGAGCTGCAGGAGCAGTCCGAGCGGTATCGTGCGCTCGTCGAGAACACCGATGCGGTGACGTTCGAGTACGACATCGTCAGCTCGCAGATGACGTACATCGCGCCGCAAGCCGCCCGCCTACTCGGCTGCCGGCTCGATCAGCTCGAGGACGAGAGCTTCCTCCTCTCCGTGATCCATCCCGACGATCGCGAGCCGCTATGGGCGGAGTTCCTCGCGCGTGCGGCTGGAAACCGTAGCTGGTCCGATCCGATCGATTGCCGGCTCGTCACCACCAGCGGCGTGACCGTGTACCTGCGCGCGTTCTTCAACGAGGTCGGTGATACGCGGCGCATCCGCGCGATCGCGCTCGATGTCACGCGCCAGCGTTCACTCGAGAGCGAGCTCCACAACGCGCAGAAGCTCGAGTCCGTCGGCCGCCTCGCCGCGGGTGTGGCGCACGAGATCAACACGCCGATCCAGTTCGTCGGCGACAGCGTGACGTTCATGAAGGCGTCCGTCGAAGATCTGCTCGCCGTGATCGCGAAGCAGCGCGCCGTCGTCGACTCCGTTCTCCAGGCGACCCCCGATGACGACCTCGCACGCGCGGCGCGCGAAGCGGCGGACAACGCCGATGTCGACTACATCATCGAGGAGGTCCCCAACGCCGCCGAGCGCGTCCTCGATGGCGTCGGGCGCGTGAGCACGATCGTGCGCTCGATGAAGGCGTTCGCACATCCGGACGGCACCGAGATGGCGATCGTGGATCTCAACGGAGCGATCACGTCGACGCTGACGATCTCGCGCAACGAGTATCGCTACGTGGCGGACCTCGTCACCGACCTCGGCGAGCTCCCGCCCGTGACGTGCTTTGTCGGCGAGATCAACCAGGTGCTGCTCAACATCATCGTCAACGCTGCGCACGCGATGTCCGATGTCCATTCGCGGACCGGCGAGCGCGGCACGCTCACGGTCCACACGCGCGTGGTGGAGGGAGAGGTCGAGATCTCGATCACCGACACGGGCGGCGGCATCCCCGAGGAGCTTCACGATCGCATCTTCGACCCGTTCTTCACGACGAAGGAGGTCGGACGCGGGACGGGGCAGGGTCTGGCGATCTCGCGCGCGGTCATCGTCGACCGTCACCACGGGTCGCTTCGCTTCGAGACGATGCCGGGAGTCGGAACAACGTTTCACATCCGCTTGCCGATCGCGGGGCGAACGCTCGACGCGCGCTCGGCCGCCTGACGCCCAGCCGCGAGTGTGGTACGAGGCGGGCATATGCCCGAGCAACGTTTCGATGCCGTCGTCATCGGTGCTGGTCCTGGTGGCTATCCCGCCGCGATCCGCCTGGGTCAGCTCAAGGTCAAGACCGCCATCATCGAGCGCGAATACTGGGGCGGCGTCTGCCTCAACGTCGGATGCATCCCGTCGAAGGCCGTCATTCACGCGGCCAAGATGTACGAGAAGATGGGCCACGCGGACGATCTCGGCATCGTGATCAAAGAGAAGCCGTCGATGGACATGAAGAAGCTGCAGACGTGGAAGGGCGGCGTTGTCCAGAAGCTGACCTCCGGCGTTCGCCAGCTGCTCAAGGGCAACGGCGTCACGATCATCGAGGGCACGGCCAAGCTCGAGAAGTCCGGCCCCGACGGACATCGCATCACGGTCAAGGGCAAGAACGGCGACGAGACGATCATCGCCAAGAACATCGTGCTCGCGACCGGGAGCCGTCCGTTCGAGATTCCGGGCTTCAAGGTCGATAACGCATCTCGCGTGATCGACTCCACCGGCGCGCTCGCACTCGATCACGTGCCGCAGCGCATGGTGGTGATCGGCGGCGGCTACATCGGCCTCGAGCTCGGCATGGTGTACGCGAAGTTCGGCACCAAGGTCACCGTCGTCGAGGCGATGCCGCGCCTCCTCGGCACCATGGACAAGGACTGCGTCGCCGTCGTCGAGCGCAAGCTGAAGAAGATGGGCGTCGAGGTGATGCTGAACACCAAGGCGAAGTCGTGGGAGGACAAGGGCGATCGCGCGGTCCTCACCGTCGAGCTGGCCGATGGCAAGACGGCCACCGTGGACACGGACAAGATCCTGCTCTCGATCGGTCGCCGCCCTAACAGCGAGAACCTCGGCCTCGACGCGGCGGGCGTCGCGCTCGGCAAGGGCGGTTATGTCATCGCCGACGATCACATGCGCACGAACGTCGGTGGCATCTACGCGATCGGCGATCTGATCGGCGGCATGATGCTCGCGCACAAGGCCACCAAAGAAGGCGAGGTCGTCGCCGAGATCATCGCGGGGCACAAGGCGGCGTTCGACGTGCGCACGATCCCGGCGGTCGTGTTCACCGATCCGGAGATCGCCGTCACGGGCCTCACCGAGGACGAAGCCAAGGCCAAGGGCCACACGAACCTCAAGATCGGCAAGTTCCCGTTCGCGGCGCTGGGGCGCGCACTCTCGGTCAACGACAGCGAGGGCTTCGTGAAGACCATCGCCGACGGCAAGACGGGCGAGGTCCTGGGCGTGCACATCGTGGGCAACGGCGCGGCGGACCTCATCGCCGAAGCCACGCTCGCGATCGAGATGGGCGCGGTCGTCGACGATCTGCGCCTCACCATCCACGCGCACCCCACGCTCGCGGAAGGCATGATGGAGTCCGCTGCTGCCGCGCTCGGCGAGGCGATTCACATCATCAACAAGCCGCAATGACGTACGGCGCCTGCACGCCGATCTTTCGCAGCTTCGACGAGGCGAAGGCGAAGGAGTTCTACGTGGGCTTCCTCGGCTTCGAGGTCACGTTCGAGCATCGCTTCGAGCCGACCATGCCGCTGTACATGGGCCTTCGCCTCGGCGACGCGGTGATCCATCTCAGCGAGCATCACGGCGACGCAGCGCCGGGCGGCTCGGTGCGCATCCGATGCGACGATGTCGAAGCGCTGTGCAAAGCGCTCAACGCCAAGAAGTACCCGCACGCGCGGCCCGGCTTCCACGATCAGGAGTGGGGCAATCGCGAGATGAGCATCGGCGACCCGTTCCACAACCGGGTCATCTTCTGGCAGGAGCTGCCCAAACCTACGGCGTAGCGGCTTCTGCGAGCACGCATCGACCGTCGGTGCACGTCGCCTTGCTCGGCGTGCACCCACCGCACGCCATGATCCGATCGAGGTCTGGTTGGCCGCAGTCGAGCGCGGCCGCAGCCTCGTCGAACTTCGCCATCTCTTTGGACGCGATCGCATCCACCGCACACGCGCACGGATCGCATCCGGCGCGCTTCACGAGCACGCAGTCCGTGGCTTCCTTGCAGTCCTTCGCGAACGGCGCGAGATCGACGACGGGGGCCTCGGGCGGCGCGGGCGTGGGCTCGGCAGGCGCGGGCGCGGGCGCGGGCGTCGGCTCGGGTGCCTTCTCCGTCGGTTTGGTCTGACAGGCGGCGAGGAACGACACGACGAGCGCGAGGCGAAGCACGCCTCATTATAGGCGTCGCGCACCACCCGTGGTAAGCGCTCCCTGTGCCACTTCCTTGGAGCGTCGTCGACCTCGGGCGCATCTCGTACCGCGATGCGTGGGCCAAGCAGCTCGCGCTTGTCGAGGCGCGCCAGAAGGACGAGGTGCCCGACACGCTATTGCTCGTGGAGCACGAGCACGTGTTCACGCTCGGTCGACGTCGCGAGGCCGAGGGCAATGTCCTCGATGCAGGCGACGTCGAGGTGATCGGCATCGAGCGCGGCGGCGACGTGACCTATCACGGGCCCGGCCAGCTCGTCGCGTATCCGATCGTTCTGCTCCGCGAGGGCAAGGAGCGCGACCTGCACGCGTACCTGCGCAACCTCGAGGAGGCCGTGATCCGCACGTGCACGCGCTTCGGCCTCGTCACGGATCGCGAGCCAGGCAAGACCGGCGTGTGGACCTCCACGCCGCTCGGTCGCAAGAAGCTGTGCTCCATGGGCATCGCGTGCCGCAAGTGGGTCACGTTTCACGGCCTCGCGCTGAACGTGACCACCGACCTCGCGTACTTCCGCCGGATCAACCCGTGCGGGTTCGAGTCGAGCGTGATGTCGACGATGGCCGAGCAGCTCGGCGCCGCGGACTTCGCTGCGGTCAAGGTCGCGCTCGCCGAGGAGCTCGCGACCACGCTCGATCGCGGCATCGATCGCGGCGTCGATCGCGCCGTTTAGTGGCCGTGGTCGTGCGGGTTCGCCGGGCGTGCGCCGCGCTCCACCTCGGCGAGCTGCTCGCGGAGGTTCCACGTCGGCGTCTCGTACACGTCGTCGACGAGCGTCGAGAGCTGCGGCTTGCCGATCGCTTCTTGCCGCGCGATCGCGTCGCGCACCTCGGCCTCGAGTGTCGTGGCGAGCTCGGCGCTCTCGCCCGGCGCGAGGAAGCCGCGCGCGAGGAGGAGCGCCTCGAAGCGACGCAGCGGATCGCGCTGGCCGCGCCAGACCTCGGTGACGTTCTCGTCGCGATAGCGAGACGGATCGTCGGACGACGAGTGTGCGCTCACGCGATACGTGAGCAGCTCGACGAACGTGGGGCCGTCACCACGGCGCGCTTTCTCGGCGGCGTACGAGACCGCGTGATAGACGGCGAGCACGTCGTTGCCGTCGGCGCGGATCGCTTCGACGCCGTAGCCGAGGCCCTTGAGCGCGATCGTTTGCGCCGCGGTTTGCACCGAGCCGGGCGTGGAGATGGCCCACTGGTTGTTCTGGCAGATGAGGACCACGGGGCACTTCTGTACGCCCGCGAAGTTGAGCGCGACGTGGAAGTCGCCTTCGCTCGTGCCGCCATCACCCATGTAGCCGAAGCACGCGACGTCGCGATCGCCCTTGATCTTCATGGCCATCGCGATGCCGACGGCGTGCGGGATCTGCGTCGACACGCACGAGGACATCACGACGTAGTGATGCTCGCGATCGCACGGGTGACACGGCATCTGGCGGCCCTTGGTGGGGTCGGCCGCGTTGCCGAAAATCTGGGCGATGTACGAGTCGAGCGTCATGCCGCGAAACAGGCCGACGCCTGCTTCGCGAAGCGCGGGGACGATCCAATCGTCAGGCTTGGAGGCCGCCGCCGAGCCGACGACCGCGGCCTCCTGGCCCATCGCTTCACCGTAGAAGCCGATGCGGCCCTGGCGTTGGAGCGCCATCATGCGCGCGTCGGTCACGCGAATGCGGAGCATGCCGTCGAACAGCTTGCGAGCGAGCGCGCGATCGAGGTCGGCGATGGCGGCTTCGTCGACCGCCGTGCCGTCCTCGCGTACGAGCTGGAAGAGACCGCGCGCTTTGGTCTCGGCGTCACCGTCGAAATACGCGAACGCGCCTTTGTCGTACGACGAGGACTGCGGAGCGGCCATGCCGCGCACTCTACATCACGACGCGGACGCGATCACTCGGGCGCGAGCCACCACGCGCGGCTCTCGAGGTCCACGCAGAGGACGTTCGCGTGATCGCGCTCGACGATGTCCATCTCGCGCTCCGCGAACTCGCCGCCGAACTCGATCGCGGCACCCGTCTCGCCCACGGTGTACGTGTACGTCACGTCGCCGAGGTCGTCGACGTTCGTGGTGGCGCGACCCTCGACGAAGTCGCCGTTCGCGAGCATCGCGGAGAAGCCACCGTTGCCGCAGACGAGGATGGCGTCGCCGTTCGCCGCTTTCAGCATCGTGTCGTCCGCGCCATCCCAGCCGCCACATGCGAAGCAGCCAGCGGAGACGAGCGAGGAGGTCAGGGCGAGGGCGGCGAGGAGAGTACGCATGCCCTCCCCTAGAGCAGGGTCGGGACCATTCCTAGGATCAGGAGATCCGCGACGTTAGCCACCACGAGATGGCGGCTCGACGCCAGGGCCTGACACGCGTGTCAGGGGCCCACACGTACGGGAGCGGTTCGACCAGCCCCCATCGATGTCGGCCGGGTCGGCCGAGACCAAATCTCGAGCTACGGGGTGGCCGGAGCCGTTTCGCCACCAGCGTCCGCGCTCTCGCCGCGCTGACGACGGCCCTCGCCCCACTTGTACAGGCGGCACGGCTCGACGACGCGGCGCTTGCGGAGGATGACGAACTCGACGCGGCGGTTCTCCGCCTTGCCGTCCTCGGTACCGTTATCGGCGGCGGGAACATCTTGTCCGCAGCCGGTGCTCTCGAGGCGCTCGGTCGCGATGCCCTTCGACGCGAGGTAGTCCTTCACGCTCGACGCGCGCGCGGAGGACAGCTCCTTGTTCTTGTCCGCGTTGCCGGTGTTGTCGGTGTGGCCCTCGACGCGCACGCGAATGCGCTCGTTCTGCGACAGGACCGACGCGACCTCGTCGAGGATCTCGTTCGACTCGGGCTCGAGCGCCGCCGAGTTGGTGGCGAACTTGATCCGCGTTCCACGCTTGAGGCGGATCACGTTCCGCTGGATCTCGAGGTTCTTCGGCTCCTCTTTCACGACCGGTTCTTCCTCGGGCTCTTCGGCGACGACGGGCTCCGGCTCCACGACGGGCGCGGGCTCGGGCATGGTGGTGCCAGTAGAAGCAGAGGACGAGCAGCCGGCAGCAACCAGCAACAACAGGATAGTGCGCATGCGGTGAGGCTGAGGGCGGATCATGAACCCCACGTTGCGAACCGTAACGAAAACGTTGCGGAGTATGAAGCTCAGCGCTTCTTGAGGTCGTGCTTGTCCATGAGGCGGATCAGCGCGAACCGCGAGATCCCGAGCTTCTTGGCCGCTTTGGTCTGATTGCCTTTCGTCGACTCGAGCGCGTCGAGCACGCTCGTCCGCTCGACATCAGCGACGCGTTGGCGCACGTCGATGGCGGGCGCGTCGCTGCTGCCCACGGAGATCCGCTCGAGCAAGCGATCGGGAAGATGCGCGGGCTCGATCGGTGCGCCGCCGCTCAGCACGAGCGCGCGCTCGATGGCGTTGCGGAGCTCGCGCACGTTACCCGGCCAGTCGTGTGCTTCGAGCACGCGCAGCGCGTCGGGCGTCACCGTCGCCGTGCGTCCGTCGGGCGAGAGCTGCTCCGCGAAGAACGCGGCGAGCGGCCCGATCTCCGTCTTGCGATCGCGCAGCGGTGGCACCGGGATCACGAAGCCGCTGACGCGAAAGTAGAGGTCCTCGCGAAAGCGACCGCGCGCGACCTCCGTCTCGAGGTCGCGATTGGACGCGCAGATGAGGCGCACGTCGACGGGGATCTCCGTGGTGCCGCCGATGCGCACGACCTTGCGGGTCTCGATCACGCGCAACAGCTTCGCCTGCGTGGACATCGGCAACTCGCCGATCTCGTCGAGCAGCAACGTGCCGCCCGCCGCCACCTCGAAGAAGCCCGGCTTCTGGTCGTGACCGAACAGCTCGCTCTCGACGATCGCTTCGGACAGCGCTGCGCACGAGAGGCGAATGAACGGCCCGCTCTTGCGCGGGCTCGCCTTGTGGATCAGCTCGGCGACGACTTCCTTGCCAGCGCCCGTCTCGCCGCGAACGAGCACCGTGATCGGCGATGGCGCCACGCGATGCGCGAGCACCAGCACCTGCTTCATCAGCGGATCCGCGATCACCGGCTGCGGCGGCTCGGCGCCCGGACGCGTCGAGCGATCGATGCCACGCAAGCGATCGCGCGCGACTCCGATGAGCTCGCCCACGCTCGATCCATCCTCGGGATACGCCGCGATGCCTGTCGATGCGACGAGTCCCGGCGGCACCGCCTTCGCGCGAATCGCCACCGAGCGCGTCGCATCGCGATTGGACTCGGGCAGCACGATGGCGAGCTCCTCGGAGCCGTACTCCGCGAGCAGATCCATGCGCCGCAGCTGGCGCGCGAACGACTCGACGTGCTCCGTCATCTGCTCGATCGGCCCCTCGATGCGCAGCATCACGAGCCCGAGCGGACGGTGGTAGCGCGTGGCGCGATCGACCTCCGCGGCGAAGCGATCCTCGAGCTCCGTGATGGTGCCGATCTGACGCGATGCTCGCGCGACGCTCGACGACGCGACGATCGCGCTACCGGGCCCGACCTGGATCACGTCGCCGACCGAGAGGCGGCGCGGGCCGGTGGTGGGTTGGCCGTTGACGAGCGTTCCGTTGCGGCTCCCGAGATCCTCGACGACGATCTGGTTGCCATAGCGCCGCACGGCGGCGTGACGGCGCGAGACGCGCTCGTGCTCGAGCTGGACCGTCGACTCGCTCTGCCGCCCGAAGATGACCTCTTCGCCGTCGTGGAGCGGGACGACCCGGGAGCTCTCGTCGCTCCCCGAAACGATCAGATACCAACTCTCCTGGGGGCCGTCGGTGAAGCCTTCACCACCGTCGGCGATCGTCGTGTTCCGCTCGTTCTGCCGCACGGCGTCCAGACTATCAGATCATCTCCATGAACATCGTGGTGGGGTCCTCCAGGAGCGCCTTGACGTCCTGGAGGAACATCGCGCCGTCCCAGCCATCGGCGAGGCGGTGGTCGACGCTGATCGACAGGTTCATCAAGTGACGGATCACGATCTGTCCGTTGCGGACCGCCGGCTTCTCTTCGATCTTGTGCACGCCGACGATCGCGACCTCGGGGAAGTTGATGATCGGCGTCGCGAGCACACCGCCGAGCTTGCCGAGCGACGAGATCGTGAACGTCGAGCCCGTCAGGTCGTCGCGCGTGGCGGTGTTGGTGCGGACCGCCTCGCCGAGCCGATCGATCTCGCGCGAGAGATCGAAGATCGAGCGCATGTCCGCATCGCGCACGGTGGTGACCACGAGGCCGTTCGGGCCCTGGGCCGCGATCCCGACGTGATAGTACTTCTTGCGAACGATCTCTTGCGTCGTCTCGTCGAGCGACGCGTTCAGCTGCGGCCACTTCTTCAGGCCCGAGACCACCGCCTTCACGATGAAGGGCAGGTAGTTCAGCTTCACTCCGCGCTCGGACGCGCGCGCCTTCGCGCGATCGCGAACGGCGACGAGCTCGGGCATGTCGATCTCTTCGACGTACGTGAAGTGCGCGGCGGTGTGGACCGCGCGCGACATCGCTTCGCTGATCTTCTTGCGCATCCCACGCAGCGGGATGCGCTCTTCGAGGCCCATCGGATCGCGCGCGATCGACACGGGCGCGTGCTGGGCCTTCACGAGCTGCGTGCCCGCGGACTGCGTGGGGCCGTTCTGCTGGTAGCGCTTCACGTCCTCGGTGGTGACGCGGCCGTGTTTGCCGGTCGCCGGAACGCGACCGATCTCTACGCCCATCTGTCGCGCGAGCTTGCGCCTCGCGGGCGTGGCGAGGACTCGCTCGCCCGTCGCGGTGGCGTCGACCCCCTGGATCGGCTGCGACGGGGCCGCGAGCACGGCGGGCCCAGGTGCATGCGAAGGCGGAGGCGCCCACAC
>JAEYYV010000055.1 GCA_023428295.1 Pseudomonadota bacterium | reverse complement strand
CCGTTCGAGGTCCGCGCGGCGGGCCGGCTGGTCGGGCAGGGGGAGCTTGTCGATGTTGACGGCGAGCTAGGTGTGCGCATCGTGTCGCTCCAGGAGTAAGCCAGTGCCGACCTACGAATATCGATGTAACGCGTGCGGGAAAAACTTCGAGTATCAGCAACGCATGACCGACGACGACCTCGTCACCTGCGAAGCGTGCGGCCAGCCCAAACTGGAGAAGCTCATCTCGGGTGGTGGCGGCTTCGTGCTGAAGGGCACGGGCTGGTACCGCGACTTGTACTCGTCGGCGCCGTCGCCACCGACGGAGTCGAGCCGGCCGCCGGCCGAGGCCAAGGCTGAAGGCAAGAGCGAGAGCAAGACCGAGAGCGCACCGAGCGAGAGCACGAAGGCAGCGCTCGCCGAGTGGTCGAGCACCGCGCCGATCGGATCGAGCGGTACGGGCGGAGGCGGCACGAGTGGCTCGAGCGGCGGATCGAGCGGTGGATCGAGCGGTGGATCGAGCGGTGGATCGAGCGGTGGATCGAGCGGTAGCTCCGGCGGCGGCTCGTCCGCGTCGTCGGGGAGCCCGTAGTGAGCGCACAGATCATCGATGGCAAAGCGGCCGCTGCGCGGGTGCGCGGCGAGGTCGCGCACGCCGCGATGGATCTGCGAGGCCGCGGCGGCGCGCCGACGCTGGCGGTCGTGCTGGTCGGCGACGATCCGGCATCCGCCGTCTACGTGAAGAGCAAGACCAAGGCAGCGCGCGAAGCGAACGTGGATGTCCGCGATCACAAGCTGCCGGCGGACACTTCGCAGCAGGAGCTGATCGCACTCGTGCAGTCGCTCAACGCAGATCCGATCGTCGACGGCATCCTCGTCCAGCTCCCGCTGCCGTCGCACATCGACAGCGACGCGGTCATCCGATCGATCGATCCTGCCAAGGACGTCGACGGCCTCCACCCCACGAGCCTCGGCTTCCTCGCGCAGGGCAGGCCCACGTTCGTGTCGTGCACGCCGAAAGGCTGCATGCGCCTGCTCTCGGATCTCGGCGCGCAGCTCGCGGGCGCGCGCGCGGTGGTGATCGGGCGCAGCGTGCTCGTCGGCAAGCCGATCGCGTACTTGCTCGCGAACGCCAACGCGACGGTCACGATGTGCCACTCGCGCACCAAGGACCTCGCGGCCGAGGTGAAGCGCGCGGAGATCGTGGTCGCCGCCGTCGGCAAGCCCGAGATGATCCGCGGCGAGTGGATCGCGGACGGCGCGATCGTGCTCGATGTCGGCATCAATCGCGTCGATGGAAAGCTCGTCGGCGACGTCGAGTTCGGCGCCGCGTCGCAGCGCGCTCGCGCGATCACGCCGGTGCCCGGTGGCGTCGGCCCGATGACGATCGCGTGCCTCCTCGAGAACACGGTCGAAGCCGCGCGTCGTCGGCGCGCTTCGTAGCTCGCCGCGATCACGGGCCGCGATTACGGGCCGCGATTACTGGCCGGTGATGCCGACCGGCTTGGACATCGCGCGCACGAGCACCACCTGCAGCTCCGCGAACGGCGGCGGATTCGTGGCAAGCTCGTCGGCGCCAGCAGCGCGCGCGAGCTCGCGAAGCTCGGGGCGCGACGAGATCGCGACGACCGGCACCGGCGGCGCGAGCGCTTTGGCCATGCGCAGCGTCGCGATGCCGCCCTCTTGATCGAAGTCGATGTCGACGACGGCGAGGTCGACTTCACTCGTCATCAGCGCGGCGGCGACCGACGCATCGGCAGCCTGCATGATCTCGGCGGTCGAGATGATCGACTTGATCGATCGTGCGAGCGTGGTGCGGTCTTGCCGATCGCCGGACAGCACGAGCACCTGCATGCCGTGGAACGTGCCGACGAGCTGATCGATCACCATGCCGAGCTGCAGGCCGATGTCCTCGAACTCGATGCCGAGGCCCGCAGGACCATCCGGCGATTCCTCGGTGCGTCGCCACTGCACCACACCGACGAGGTTCACCGGCGTCGCGCCTGGAACCTTGAGCGTCACCTGCGTCGTGGAGCCGCTCGGGATTTCATGCGTGGTCTCGAGGAACATCCCGCCGCGCGAGAGGTTCACCGAATACGCGACGAGGAACGACGACGCGGTCCGGAACTCGACCTGGACCGCATACGGAACCCGCTCGTGCTCCCGATCGGACATTAACGGCCCTCAGTATCACGGAAAGTCGGGGCGAAACGTGAGCCGCAGGTGCCGTTCCGTGCGGCAGTGCGCGAATGCTGCGCCGGCGCTTAGAAACCTACAGGAGGCGATCGAGGAGCCGCTCCAGATGATCGAGGTTCATGTAGCGAATCTCGATGCGTCCGGCCTTCCCTGGCTCGTCCTCGGTGATGACAACGGGACCGCCGAGTGCGCGCGTCAGGCGCTGCTCGAGATCGCGCACGGAGGCTGACTTCTGCGTGGTCTTGGGAAGTGCGCGCTCCGCTTTGGCCGCTTCGGGATCGCGGGCGCGTTTGACGAGCTCCTCGGTGGCGCGCACCGAGAGCTGCTTGCCGACGACCTTCCGCGCCGCGGCCTCGATCTCCTCGGCGGTCTCGAGGCCGAGGAGGGCGCGTGCGTGGCCCATGGTGAGCTGCGTGTCCTCGACGAGCTGGCGCACCGCGGGCGGCAGCTTCAGGAGGCGCATCGTGTTGGCAACGGTCGAGCGATCCTTGCCGATGCGCTCGCCGATCTGGTCCTGCGTCAGGCCGAACTCGTCGACCAAGCGCTGGAACGCCGCGGCCTCTTCGAGCGGACCTAGATCCGCGCGCTGCAAGTTCTCGACGAGCGCACGCTCGAGCGCCTCGCCCTCGGCGACGTCTTGCACGACGACCGGAAGCTCCGTGACGCCCGCGCGCTGTGCAGCACGCCACCGGCGCTCGCCCGCGATCAGGAAGTAACCGCCCGTGGGACGCGGCCGCACGACGAGCGGCACGATGATGCCGTGCGCTTTGATCGAGCTCGCGAGCTCGTCGAGCTTGGCCGGATCGAAGTGGCGGCGTGGCTGCTCGGGACTCGGATACAGATCCTCGATGCCGGCCGCGAAGTACGTCCGCGAGCGCGGTGCTTCGTCGGCGCTCGGGGAGGTGGGCGGCGGCGGCGACCAGTTTGCCTGTGGCGCGCCACTCGGCATCAGTGCTCCGAGGCCGCGGCCGAGTCCTCGCTTCTTGGTATCGCTCATCATGCTCTGCCTTGGGCGGCGCCTTGGGCGGAAGGTTGTGGCTTCGTCGTGGTTCGGTCGAGGAACTCGTCGGCGATCGCGAGGTAGCTCTTGGTGCCCGCGCAGCGCAGATCGTAGAGCAACACCGGCTTGCCGTGGCTCGGTGCTTCGGAGAGGCGCACGTTGCGCGGGATGCTCTCCTCGAAGACTTTCTGCCCGAAGAACTTCAGCACTTCCTCGCGCACTTGGTTCGCGACGGACAGGCGCGCGTCGTACATGGTGAACAGCACGCCGTCGATGGTGAGCCGCGGGTTGTACGCGGCCTTCACCTTCTCGATGGTGGAGTTGAGCGCGGACAATCCTTCGAGGGCGAAGTACTCGGCCTGCATCGGCACGACGACACCGTCGGCGGCCACGAGCGCGTTCAGCGTGAGGAGGCCGAGCGATGGCGGGCAATCGATGACGATGTACTCGAACTGCGATGCGACAGTGGCGAGCGCGTCGGCCAAGAACCGCTCGCGGCGATCCGCGCTGATGAGCTCGATCTCCGCACCGACGAGGTCCGTGGTGGCGGGCGCGAGATACAGCGTGGCGATCTCCGTCTGCACGATGACGTCCGCCATGGACGCGTCACCGGCGAGCGCGTCGTAGATGCTGTGCTGCACTCGCTCGCGCGGGAAGCCCACGCCGCTCGACGCGTTGCCCTGCGGATCGAAGTCCACCAGCAACACGCGATGTCCGCGCGACGCGACCGATGCGGCGAGGTTGATGGCGGTCGTGGTCTTGCCCACGCCGCCCTTCTGGTTCGCGACCGCAACGATGCGAGTCATGAGAACGGGATAGCACCCGGCTATGACGATCCCCTCTCTACACCCGCGTCACTCCCGAAATGTGCGGAGCAAAATCGCATCGCTCTGCGAAAAAAAATTGGGTCCGGATTGGTTCCTCGCGTACTTTGTACGCAGATGTAGGACATGTGGGTCATGTCCTGAAAGGGATCAAATGTCTGGTGGAATTCCGCGCATTTATACTTCGTTTGCCGAGTTCGAGCGAGAGGAGCTTCGTCGACTAGATTCCCTTCACACCTCCGTCGACGACCTCGTCGAGGAACGGTTTGCGGAGGAGCTCGATTTTGGAAACGGAGAGGCCCCGCGCAAGCGTGGTCGTCCCCGCAAGCACCCGCGCTGAGGCTCTCGCGGACCACACGTCGGGGGGCGTGGGGGGCCGCATTTTTCGCTGCGCGATGACGCAGCCGGGTTCGAGCTTCGTTCGCTTATGATCGGTTCGTGCTTCGCGCGCTGACCCTGATCCTCGTCGTGGCAAGTTGTGGCGCGTGTGACGGTGACGAGCTCGCGGGTGATGCGCTCGCCAACGGCGACTGTCGCGCGGCGCGTGCGCCGGCGACGGGCGAAGGCACGTACTACGACGCCGACGGAACCGGCAATTGCAGCTTCGCGGCGGATCCGTCGCGCATGGTCGCCGCGATCAACGGTCCGGACTACGCGACGGCCGCGTGGTGTGGCGCGTGCGTCGAGGTGACGGGCCCGTCGGGAACCGTCGTCGTGCGCATCGTCGACAAGTGCCCGGGCTGCGCGTCCGGCGATCTCGATCTCTCGCGCGAAGCCTTCGCGCGCATCGCGCCGATCTCTGCGGGGCGCGTGAACATCTCGTGGCGCGAGGTCGCGTGCGAGGTCTCCGGGCCGCTCGCGTATCAGTTCAAGGACGGCTCGTCGCAGTACTGGACGGCGATCCAGGTTCGCAATCATCGCTATCCGATCGCGATGCTCGAAGCGCGCGAGGCCCAAGGCGCGTACCGCTCGATTCCGCGGCTCGACTACAACTACTTCGTGCAAGACGATGGTCTCGGCCCCGGGCCATACACCTTGCGCGTCACCGATACGCGCGGGCAGGTGGTCGAGGATGGAGACATCGCTGTCGGTGACGACGTCGCTCGTACGGGCGCCGCGCAGTTTCCTACCTGCGCGCCCTGACGGTACCCGTGTCGTACCCGAGGACGTCTCGGTGGATTACGTATGTTCGTTCAAATGCGAACAGGTGGATTTGTCGAGCCAGCCCTGGGTGATCCAGCCCCTTCCTTCGGGATTCCCGACGCGGGGCGCGGCTTCGCAGAGAGTGGGTTCGGGATGGACTTCAGTGACGTCCGCGTCCACGACGGCGGATCCGCGGCGGCCGTCGGGGCTCAGGCGTACGCGCAGGGGGACAGCATTCACTTCGGAGATGGGCCCGCGCAGCACACGGCGGCCCACGAGCTCGCGCACGTCGTACAACAGCGCGCCGGTTTGTTCGCCGACCAGTACTAGCTCTACGATGTGGCGATGAAGCACATCGCTCTCGTGTTGTTGTTGGTCGGGTGCAGTAAGAGTGATTCAGGAAACCGGAAGGCGGAGTCGGCACCACCACCCAAGCTCGCCGGTGCGTGCGATCGGATGAAGACCGACGGCATCTGCGCCGAGTACTGGGTCACCGACGTCGCGATGGCCAAAGAGCATTGCGCTGGTTACAGCGGAACGTGGACCGAGAGCTGCCCCACCGGTGGAGCTCTCACGCGTTGCGTGCAGGGCGCGAAGACGGTGTTCGAGACGCACAACTTGTTCTACGGGCCGATCTGGAAGCCCGAGTCCGTCGACGCGATGTGCAAAGCCCCCGACGAGAAGCGTCCGATCTAACCCCAGAGCTCGGTTGTGTCGATCCGACCAACCGAGCTCGCGGGGATGTTGGGGTGGCGAGTCTTCGAGCCGGGGACCCAAACGAAATGATCCTTGGCGTTAGGGGGCGTGACGCGAGCTGCACGTGCAGTCGACGCAGCCGTGCGTCGCGCACGTGCCACACGCCTTCGCCACACGTGATCGCAGCGCATCGCGCGCGCGGAACACGCGCACACCCGCGTTGCTCGCGCTGATCCCCACGGACTCGGCGTAGTCCTTCACGGGCACGCCCTCGACGTCGATGCGTTGCAGCGCATCGGCGTACTCGGGCTTGAGCGTCGTGGCGAGCTCGCCGACGCACTTGCACGTGACATCGACGAGCTCTTGATCCGTCGTTGTCTCGAGCTCGGCCGCGAGCGCCTCGAACCGGTCACGCTGGACGGCCGCACGCCGCGCGCGATCGATGATCGCGTTGCGCAGCATGCGATACATCCAGCCGAGCGCCGACTCGCGGATCTCGTCGGACTTCTCGATCCCACGCACGAACGCGTCCTGCAGGATCTCCTCGGCGAGCGCGCGGTCCCGCACGCGCTTCTCGACGAACGCGAGGAGCTCGCGATGATGCGCGACGAGGAGCGAGGCTAGATCGTTCGGCGTGGTCATGGCGTCACCTTACTCGGCGCACGCGCAACCGACGCACGAGCACTCGCTGCACTCGCACTGCTCGCACGGGCAGGTCGTCTTGGTGGTGGCGTCACAGCCGCACGAGGACTTCGTACAGTGGCGACAGGGAGCCGTGGAGGATTCGTTCTGCTGGTTCTGGGTCATGGTCATCATCCTTTCGACCCGTACGACGCAGCGCCCGAGACCTCATTACAGTCACGATTCGATCTCGTAATCCTTGAGCTTCTTGTAGAGCGTGGAGCGATCGATCTCGAGGATGGCCGCGGCCTGCGCCTTGTTGCCTCCCGTCGCGGCGAGCGCGGCGAGGATGCCTTCCTTCTCGAGCTCGCGCAGCGACCTCGCCGTCGCCGGCGGAGCAGGGCGCGGCGCGGGCGGCGCGGGCGGCGCGGATGGCGCGGATGGCTCGATGGTCACGTTCGCGACGGACGGCAGCGGCGCGCCGATCGCCATCGACCCGAGCGGCGGCGTGGGAGGCGACGTGCGCGCGCGTGGCGGCTGCGCCTGCGCGAGCACTTGCGGCGGCAAGTCCTGGGCGACGATCTGCTCGCGTTCACCGAGGACGATCGCGCGCTCGACCGCGTTGCGAAGCTCGCGCACGTTGCCGGGCCACGCGTAGCGCGTCATCGCGGCGAGGGCGTCCGGCGCGAAGCCCGAGAGACGGCGCGCCGCTTGGTGACGGAAGCGATTCAAGAAATGCTCGGCGAGGAGCGGCACGTCGTCGAGGCGCTCGCGCAGCGGCGGCACCTCGATCGTGATCACGCTCAAGCGGTAGTAGAGGTCCTCGCGGAACGTGCCTCGCTTCACCATCTCGGCGAGGTCGCGGTTGGTCGCGGCCACGACGCGCACGTCGACCTCGATCGCGCGTTGCCCGCCGACACGCTCGAAGCGCCGCTCCTCGAGGACGCGCAAGAACTTGGTCTGGAGGCCGAGGGGCAGCTCGCCGACCTCGTCGAGGAACAGCGTGCCGCGATCGGCCATCTCGAAGCGGCCGGCCTTCTTCTCCGTGGCGCCGGTGAACGCGCCCTTCTCGTGGCCGAACAGCTCGGACTCGATCAGCGACTCGGTCAGCGCGGCGCAGTTGACCGCGACGCACGGTCCCTTCGCGCGGCGCGATGCACGATGGATCGCACGCGCGACCATCTCTTTGCCCGCGCCGGACTCGCCGCCCAGGAGCACCGTTGCATCCGACGGAGCGACGCGCTTCACGAACGAGATCACGCGCTGCGCCGCCTCGCTCGTGCCGATGAGGTCTTCCGTAGCGCCGCGTCCTTCGAGCTGCTCCTCGAGGGCGTCGGCGCGGCGCACCGCTTGATCGCGCGCGTCGGCCGCGACCCACGCCGCGGACAACAGATGCGCGAGGCAGCTCGCCGCGAGCGAGTCCGTTTGCTCCCACGGGCTGCCCTTGCGATCGACCCACAGGATTCCGGCGATGTCGTCGCCGCTGCCGCTGATCGGCGTGGCGATGAGCGCGCGTCCGCCGGTCTCGGCGGTCACGACCTGTCGCTGCGTCACCACTTTGTCGACGAGATCCGACGGTGCTTGGAGCTGCGTGGACTCCCCGGTACCGACCGCGGCGCTCACCGGCGCGACACGGCGGCCCGAGGACAGCACGAACGCGCGATGCGCACCGAGCGCGGACAGCGCGGCATCGCACGCGGCGCGCGCCACGGCTTCGCGACCGGCGGCGCTCTCGACGCGCAAGCGATCGCCGAGCTGCGCGAGCGCGGCGAGCTGACGGCGCGCGCGATCGTCGACGCCGACGAGGGCGAACAGCTGCCGGCTGTTCACCTCCATCGTCACGTGGCTCGCCGCCTTGGTCACCGCGACGCCGTCGGCAGGCACGTACGCCATCTTCGTCGCGCCGAGGACGATCTCGTCGCCCGCTTCGAGGCGATGCACGGTCGCCGCCGCGCCGTTGATCAGCGTGCGCGTCTTACCGCTGTCGTCGATCCAGCACATCGCGCCGTCGCGCAGCTCGATCGATCCATGGTTGCGCGACACCGTCAGATCCGTGAGCTGAACGAGGCTCCCGTCGCCGCGGCCCACGATGCCACCACGCATCGGCAGCTCGAACTCGCGCCCCGCGTCGGGTCCCTCGATGACGACCAGGCGGGCCAGCGACATGACCGTATCTTAGCCTCGTAGTAGGGTTCGCTGCATGAAGCGCTCCGTGCCGATCGTTGCCGCGATCTTGTTCGCTCTCGCCGGATGTTCAGGCCCCGCGAAGACTGATCCGGGGACGACGCCTGGCTCGTCGGGACCGCCGCCGCTCGCGAAGCGAGTCACGCTCGCGTGGGGCATCCAGCCGGTCACCGTGGGTGGCGAGCCGATGGCCGATCTGTATCTCGCGCTCACCGACGAGCGGAGCCAGGTCACGAGCCACAGCTTGGGACGCTGGAAGGGCGCGTGCGAGGTGATCATTCCGTCGCGCGAGATGAACGCGCTGACCGGCATGCGCTGCAAGACCGGCGGCACCGGCACCGAGCTTCACGTCACCACGCAGGGTGGAGACACGATCATCGTCCTCAAGATGGGCTGGTATGAAGGTGCGCCCGAGGATCCGATGGACCGCGAAGAAGTGAAGCGCATCGGCGTCACGCTCGGCGTCGCGATCCATGTCGATCCGGTGCTGTCCACGACGGGCGCACCGGGCGTTCGCTAGAGCGTCTTCAGATACTCGATCACCGCGGCCGCGTCGGCGCCGAGATCCGAGAGGAACGGATGCCCGCCGACACCGAAGCCCGGCTTCGTCGCATCGTGCGCGTAGCCGCTCGCAGGAATCGGCGAGGCGGCCGGCGACATCGCCACGCCGACGGTCGCGAGGTCGTACGGCGCGCCGAGATCGACGACGAAGTGCTTCGCGCGCTGCGCCGGCGGCGTCGCGAGATACGCGAGCGAGGGCCACTGGCCCGCGTGACCGTACGGCGCGCGCGCCCACACGTTGGTGAGCACGGGCGGCACGTAGCCCAGCGAACGACGAAAGCGCGTGTAGCCCTTGGTCAGCGCGGGATCGTTCGCCGCGCGCTCGAAGCTCTCGGTCGGCGCGAGCAGGCGCGCGGGATCCGTGTGCACGTCGGCGAGCGGTATCACCTGCTCGGTGTACTCCCGAGCGAGGCCGTCGTCGGCGTACGTGCCATGACAGTGCTCGCAGGTGTCGGCAAAGAGCTGCTTGCCGCGCGCGGCGAGGGCGCCGTCGATCGGTGCGGGGAACGCGGGCCGGCGTGCAGGCGCGCGCAAGTACGCACCGAGCGACGCGCCTTGAAACGGATGCTCCTCGATCCACTGCGGACGCACGCCGGCGGCGATGTCCGCTTCGACGACGAGCAAGTCGATCGGACCTTCACCGCTCGCGTCCCATGACAGCGTCACGCGTTTCGCGTAGCCGATGACGTCGGGCACCTTTGCCCAACCGACGTCGGTCGCGAACGTGACGCCGTGCTTCGTCAGCTGCGAGAGCACGACCGCGAAGCTCTCGATCGTCGCGACGCGCCCCGGTGGATTGTCACGCGTGCGCGCGAGGAGCTCCGCGCGATCGTTGGCGCGCTTCTTCAGCGCATCGATCGTCGCGCCGACCATCACCTCGCGATACGTCTCCGGCCACACGAGGCCGTGCTTCTCTGCTTCTTCGGCCGCGAGCGCGCCGAGATACGACGCGGTAAAGCGCGGCTTTGCAACCGAGCTCGCAAAGGCAGTGTCATACGCGTGAATGCGAACTCGCTTGTTGCCGAGTCCGTACACCACCTCGCTCGAACCGTTCGCGAGCGTGACGCGCTCCGCGTGGCACAACGAGCAGTTCGTCACGAGGAAGGCGACGCCCGTCACGGGATCCGTCGTCAGGTGCATCCCGACGGGCAACCCGAGGCGCGTGTCCATGTCCCGCGCTGTCGGGTCCGGAGTGCGATCGAGGAAGCCGAACATTGCCGATCGCTGCGCCCAGTTCGCACCCCAGAGCTCGGGGTACGCGCGCTCCATCGCCAAAAAAAATGCATACGGGATCCCGGTTCTATATGGGTCTCCAATCCCGGTTGTCTCGAAGATCGATTTGCCGCTGTCAGCGCTGATGCGGTCGATGTCGTACTCGTGTGGGTTCGACATCATCTCCGTCGAGGAGTTGGGTGCGACGGCTGGACTTGTCGCAGATGTGGGCGCGTTGCCGCACCCGATCGTGATCGCGGCAATCACCATCACGCTGACACGTTGCACGATCATCGTTATCCCACTCCTTGCCACACAAGCATTCTTGCAAAACCGCACTCGGTTCCTTAACGTGGATGATGGTCCTTCGTGTGAGGACAGGAAAGAAACAGGAGGCTGACAGTGGCGAAGCTTGCTCTACTCGGTTTCTCGGTGGCCATCGCAATCGGTGCTGGCGCGTGTGTGGCGGATGATCCTTCTACGAGCAGCAGGGGATTTCGGGACGACATCACGTCGATGAATGTCGTGAACGAAGTCGAGATTCCCACGGTGGGTGACGACAACATCGATCCGCGCGTCGTCGTGGTGACGGGCATCGATTACCCGGGTCGTGTGTCGCTCCAGCCGAACATCGATCTGCGCAACGCGGACACGTTGACGCTCGATCCGAATGCGCGCGCGCTGTGCGCGGTGGTCGAGCAGCTGCCCAACACGAACGTGTGCTCCTTCCTCTGCGATCCGGACGCGTTCACGGCGCGCGTCTTCGGTGGCAGCACGGGCTGCACCACGCAGACCTGCCAGCTGCCCGACGGCGGCTCGGCGAACGTCGACGTCTGTAACTGAGGCGTTCGTCCGAAACTCGGACCGAGTCGCGACGGGCTAGCGCTGCGCGAAGTCGGTGAGGCCGCGGCGGTGGCGCTCGAGGATGAAGTAGTTGAGCGGACCGAGGCGGGCAGGGCCGACCGCGTAGTACGCCTTGCCGAGGAAGAGATCCGGGTTGGACGGATCGACCTGCACGAGGTAATCGCGAAGGCCGGCCGTGATGTCGAATCGCGGGTTGCCGCCTTTGCCGTAATCGAGCAGTACGGCGTGCAGGTAGCTATTGTCCTTCGCCGTCGGGTCGACGGGATAGGCCTCGTAGAAGCCCCAGCGCTTCGGCGCTTCATCGGATGGCTTCAGGTGCCAGCGACCGTCGAGCACGTTGCAGACGACGGGCACGTTGTAGCCCATCACGCGTCCGGTCTCGCTGTCGCGCACGAAGCCCTTCATGAACTTCTTGATGCCGACCCAGTTGCCGATCGGGATCGAGTTGAGCGGCATGCGGTTGATGCCGCGGAACTCCCACCCGACGAGCTCGTCGAGGTTCGGCATCGTGCCGCGCTCGAAGATGAGATCGAGTCCCTTCATGGGCGTTTGCTCGAGTGCGAGCGCGGCGCGCGTCGGGAAGGGCGACGGTTCGAACCGAGGCGAGGACTTTTGGGCAGTGAAAGCAGCGACGACACTCATGACAAGATCCTCCGGGCGTTGTCGATGACGTGACCCGCCGCGCGCGTGGCGAGGGTCATGATGGTCTCCATCGGGTTGGTGCGAATCGGGGTCGGGAACAGCGACGCGTCGCTGATCATCAGGCGATCGACGTCGTGCATGAAGCCGAACTCGTCGGTGACCGAGCGCGTGCGATCGGCCCCCATCCGGCACGTGCCCATCATGTGGACCGTGAGCACCTCCCACTCTGACGGTTTGATCTTCTGCGCGAGCACGCGGCGCGTCTCGTCGGCAGAGTGGACCTCGGTCGCGTGGTGCAGCGGCAGGATCACCTTCTTCGCGCCCGCCGTGAACAGGAGGTCGCACAGGCGATCGAGGCCACGCTTCATCGTGTCCGTGTCGCGCTCGAGCAGCTGGTAGAACGCCTGCGGGCGGCCGTTCGTGACGCGAACGCGGCCCGTGGTGGTGTCCTCGATCAGCATGCCGGCGATCACCATGTTGTTGTAGCGGTCCATCATCTGGCCGAGCTGCGCGCCGCGATGAGGGACCGACATCGCGACGAGCGCGGGTGGCACGTTGATCGCCGCGAACGTGCCGATGCCATCGCGCACGAACTCGCGGACCTGGAACGCCTGGTGGACGCCTTGCCAGCTCGTCACATCCTCGTCGAAGAACGCGACGACCTTCACGTTGGGATGCAGCGATAGGTTGCCGCCGAGCTGGCCCGAGCGCGACGTGAGGCCCGAGCGCGCGAGCAGGGCAGGCGTGTAGATCGCACCGGCCGACGCGACGACGAGCTTCGCGCGGACAGCCACGCGCGCGCCGGAGCCGCCATTTGGGAGCGCCACACGCCCCACGACTCCGGTCGCGCGCTTGCCATGAAACGTGATCTTCTCGACGCGAACGTCGGAGTAGACGCGCGCGCCGAAGTGAAGTGCGCGCGGGATGTAGCTGACGAGCGCGGACTGCTTCGCGCCCGTCGGACAGCCGAACGCGCAGCGATTGGAGCCGACGCAGTGCGCTTGGTTGCGCAGGTTGTCGATGATCTCCCAGCCCTTGAGATCGGCGCCCTTCTTGAGCAGCCAGTTCTCCTTGCCGATCGCTTCCTTGTCGTTCTTCGCGACGTGGATGCGCTTCTCCACGCGCTCGAAGTACGGCTCGAGCTGCTTCGGCGTCATGTCGGCGAGGCCCGCTTCCTTGCGCCAGCGCTCGAGGATCTCCTCGGGCGTGCGCCACGACATGCCGCCGTTGATCACCGTCGAGCCGCCGACCGCGCGGCCCTCTTGGAACATGATCGGCGGGTTGCCGATCGCCATCGAGGCGCCGCCGTCGCGATAGAGCTGGCGCACCATCTGAGAGGTGTCCGCGGTGAAGTCACGCGTGCCGTAGTAGCTACCCTCCTCGAGGACCACGACATCGAAGCCCGCTTCGGCGAGCTCGGCCGCGACGGGCGCACCGCCGGCACCGGAGCCGACGATCACGACATCGCAGTCGAGGACCGTGTCACCGACCAGCTCGCGGCGCGTGAACACGTTCGCGGGACGATCGCCTTCGATCAATGCGGGACGAGCGGCCACCATCAGCCACCTGCTTTCTTGCGGAGCGCGCGAACGTTCACGCCGGGGCGCAATGGATCGGGCGCGAGGATCTGCGCTTCTTGTTTACGAACGTCGTCGCGGAACACGGTGAGCCGCTTCTGCGTGACCTTCTCGATCCACGGAGCGACGCGGTAGCCGACGTGCTCCATCATCGCGGGCTGCTCGTAGCAGGACAGCGACATGAGCTGGTTCATCGCCTTCGCGAACTGCACGTGCAGCGGGGTGAGCCCGCTCTCCCACGACGCGAAGTACTTCTCGGCGCGCGTGGCGTCGAGCCTGTGCGCGCGCTTGCCATGAAACGGCAACGCGCCGAGGTCGTACGCGAGCATTCCCGTGCCGATCAGCTTCTGCAAGAGGCGCGGCGCTGCACCGATCGTGAGCGCCATGTGCTCGACGATGTCGTCGGCGTACGGTACGGCCTCGGGCGGGCAGATCACCGGGACGAGGGAGCGGAGCACGTCGCGCGTGAGCGGCGAGTGTTGGTACGGCGTGAAGTCGCTCATGCGTTGACTCCGAGGAGCTTGGCGACCGCCGCGTCGTGGCGATCGAGGTAGTCCGTCATCAGCGCCGACGCGTCGCCGTTGCCGGCCTCGAGCATGTCGAAGAACTTGGTGTGCACCTGCACGTAGTCGTCGGGCAGCTTCATCGCGAAGCGCAGCGTCGACGCGATGTCCATGTAGATGTGCGCGACGCGGTTGAGCATCCACATGCCCGGCGTGAACTTCGCGGCCTCGATCACGCTGCGCAGGACCTCGAAGTCCTCGCGGATGTACATCGCCGAGTCGCGCATGGCCCACGCACGCGCCATCGCGAGCCGCGCCGACGCGGTGCCGCCTTTGGGCACGCGCGCGACGATCTGGCGAACGACCTCGAGCACGATCGCGCGGCGCATCGACAGCATGTCGACGAGCAGCTGCGGGATGCTCGGCTGGTTCGTCTCCGGCTTGCCGTAGCGCAGGTAGCCGGGAAGCACCTCGATGGACCACTCGCGATACGCGCGCACCACGATGCCCGAACCGCGCCGCGGCTCGACCAGGCACCACTCGCCGAGCCGCCGCAGCGCTTCGCGCAGGGTCGGCCGAGACGCGCCGAGCTGGCGGCTCAGCTCGCGCTCGGCTGGCAGGCGTGTCCCGGGCGGATAGACGCCCTTGAGGATGTCGGCGAGGAGCTTCTCGAACACGGCGTCGATCGCGGTCGTCGTCGGTTCGTCGACGGAGTCGGGGTCATGGAGGGGGAGCGCCATATTTGGTAAGACCAATTGGTAAGACCAAAGTGGCCACGTGGTCAACCACAAACTTTGCGGGGTTCAGTTCGATGGACATCGACGCGTGATCATTGGTGTCGTTGGCGAATCGTCGCGTACGCTCTAGGTCCTTCGGTGACCAAGGCTTCCGACACGGTTTCGTTCGCAGCACCGCGGACGCAGGGAGCGCATGGGGATGGCCTCCTGCTCGTCGCGGGCGGAGACGGCCTGATGACGTTCCCGCTCCAGCGCGACGACGTCACGATCGGTCGCGCGCCGGACTGTGACGTCGTCCTCGCGCACGACGCGCTGTCGCGCCGACACGTCCGGTTGCGGCTCGCACCGACGATCAGCGTCGAGGATCTCGGTTCGCGCAACGGGACGCGACTGCGCGGGAAGCGGCTGGAGCCGGAGCGCGCGGAGTCACTCGACGTCGGCGAGCCGTTCCAGATCGGTCACTTCCAGTTTCTCGTCGCGCGCACGCGGAACGCGCCGTCACCGCTCTCGGTGTCGAATCGTCAGGACTCGCTGCGCGTCGTCGATCCCAGGACGGCCGCGGTCGGACGGTTCGTGCGCGACCTCGCGACGAGCCCGCTCGCGATCCTGATCCTCGGCGAGACCGGCACGGGCAAAGAGGTGCTCGCGCAGACCATTCACGAGCTGTCGAAGCGGCGCGGTCCGTTCGTGCGCGCGAACTGCGCCGCGATGGCGCCGTCACTCATCGAGAGCGAGCTGTTCGGGCACGAGAAGGGCGCGTTCACGGGCGCTGCCGATTCGCGCCCGGGCCTCCTCGAAGCGGCGCAGCACGGAACGTTCTTTCTCGACGAGGTCGGCGAGTTGCCCGAGGAGACGCAGGTCACGTTGCTGCGCGCGATCGAGAACCGCGAGATCACGCGCGTGGGATCCACGAAGCCGATCGCGCTCGACGTGCGCTTCGTCGCCGCGACGAATCGTGATCTCGCGGCGGAGGTCGCGGACGGACGCTTCCGCCGAGACCTGTTCTATCGCCTCGATGGCGCGACGCTCGTGATCCCGCCGCTGCGCGATCATCGCGAGAGGATCGCGCCGCTCGCGCATCACTTCATGACCGTCGCGGGCGCTACGGCTGGGCTCGATGCAGAGGTGGTCGCGAAGCTCGAGGCGCACGACTGGCCGGGCAACGTGCGCGAGCTGAAGGCGGTGATCGAGCGAGCCGTTGTCCTCGCGGCGGGCGGCCCGCTGCGCGCCAAGCACATCGCGATCACGCAGATCAAGCCCCGCGCGAGCGCCGAGGTACCGCTCACGCACGAGGAGGAGATGGAGCGTCAACGGATCGTCGAAGCGCTCGATGCGTGCGGTGGCAATCAAACCCGTGCCGCGAAGCTCCTCGGTATGTCGCGCGCGACGCTCGTGACCAAGCTCGGCATTCACCGCATTCAGCGACCGCGCAAGTAGTACGCATGACTGACCACGACGTACCCGAGACAGTGCCAACGGCGGACGAGGCTGCGTGGGAGGACGCGCGCATCGGGCGCTACGTGTTCCGTCGACTCGTCGGGACGGGCGGGATGGGGGTCGTGATCGCGGCGCACGATCCAGAGCTCGATCGCGAGGTGGCGATCAAGCTCGTGGCCTCGAGTGTCTTCGACGGGGATCGAGGGATCCGCGAGGCGCAGGCCATGGCGCGTCTCTCGCATCCCAACGTCGTGCGGGTGTACGAGGTGCTCCGGCTCGAGATGCGCACGGCGATCGTCATGGAGCTCGTCGATGGCGAAGAGCTCGCCGCGTGGCAGCGCAAAGACGATCGATCGTGGCACGAGATCCTCGACGCGTACATCGCCGCGGGCAGAGGTCTCGCGGCCGCGCATCGCGCCGGCATCGTCCATCGCGACTTCAAGCCGTCGAACGTGCTCATCGATCGCGAAGGCATCGTTCGCGTCGGCGACTTCGGTCTGGCACAGCGCGCGTCGTCCGAGACGCTCGATGGAGCGGGCACGCCGGGATACATGGCGCCCGAGCAGCATCGAAAAGCGGTGATCGACACGCGCACCGATCAGTGGAGCTTCGCGTGCGCGCTCTACGAGGCGCTCTACAGGAGGCGACCGTTCGCATCCGCGGAGGAGAGGCAGCGCTTGTCGGACGCTGTCATTGAAGGGCTTCTCGAGCCCGAGCCCGCGCGCTCTCCGGTGCCGCGGCGGATCCGAGCGGCGATCCGTCGTGCGCTCTCGACCACGCCCGACGATCGCTTCGCGACGATGGGTGATCTCCTCGCGGT
>JAEYYV010000423.1 GCA_023428295.1 Pseudomonadota bacterium | reverse complement strand
TTCCAAGCCTGACCACGGCGTCGATCTTGACCGACGAGCGCGAGCGACTGCTCGCCGCGCATCGCGAGAATCCCGACGACGTCCCCACGCTCACGGCGTTGCTCGCGAACCTGCTCGAAGCGCCGGCGCTGCGCCGCGAGGTACTCGACGCCGCACAGCGTACGACGCATGGCCCCGCGCTCGCGATCGTGTTGTACGAGCTCGCGCTGCTCGCGCGTGCGTCACAAGATCTGATCCGCGCGGCCGCGCTGTTGTCTCGCGCGCACGAGACGGATCCGACCTACGCGCCCGTGTGGATGCCGCTCGCGGATACGCTCGCCGCGTCCGACGAGCTCGATGCCGCGCGCGAGCTGTACGAGAAGGTCGCGGTGTCCGACGCGTACGATGTTCGCCGCCGCGCCTTCGCGCAGGATCGCGCCGATGCACTCGGCAGGGACAGCGCGGTGGTGTCCGGCGAGATCGTCGCGCGTCCGCGCAAGTCCACGCGGAGCTCCTCGCAGCTGAACCCCGAGCTCGAGCGCGCGCGTGCGCTCGCGGATGCGGACGACATCAAGGGCGCGATCGCCGTGGCCGAGCAGATCGCGACCGCGAACGCCGATGACGTCGCCGCACTCGAGCTGCTCGAGCAGCTCTACTTGCGCGTGAACGACACGACCGGCGCATCGGACGCGATCGGTCGCCTGCTCCAGCGCGAGGGCGACGAGCTCGAGAAGGCCGCGCTGTGGCGTCGCCGCGCGAAGCTGTATCGCGACTCGCTCAATCGCGATGCCGAGGCGTATCGCTGCCTCAAGGAAGCGCACGCGTGCTCGCCGGCGGATCCGGAGATCGCGTACCAGCTGCGCACGGCGGCGATGGTGCGCGGGGAGTGGGAGCTCGTCGCGTCGCTCTTGCATCGCGAGATCGCCGCGGCCGTGTCAGGGCGCGATCGCGGCGCGCTGCACCTCGAGCTCGCGCTGGTCTTCGACGAGCGCCTCGATGACGACGCACAAGCGCAGTCGCACTTCGAGCAAGCGCTCGCGCTCGATCCATCGATCCCCGCCGCGAAGCTCCCGCTCGCACGTCGCTACGAGGTGCTCGGTCGCCACGCAGAAGCCGCGCAGCTCTACGAAGAGGCCGCCGCCTCCACGCGCCCGGCGCAGCGCGCCGCGCTGTACGAAGCAGCCGCGCGCTGCAAAGCCGCCGCGGAGGATCGAGCGCCGTCGCGCCCCACGCCACCGGGCGAGGTTCCGCTCGCCACGCGGGTCGAGCAGGCCGAGGCCGCAGGTGCCAACGACGTCGCCACGGATCTCGCGCATCAGCTGTGGCGCTCCGAGCCCGGTCACGCGAGCGCGTATCGCGTGCTCGCCACCAACTACCGCGCGTCCGGCGACCTCGCCGCGCTCACCGACATCACTAACGTTCGCACGAGCCGCGTCGAGAGTCCGACCGAGCGTGCGAGCGCGTGGATCGGCGTCGCTCGTCTCGCCGAGGAGGTCGGTCAGCTCGATCAAGCGGCGCGCGCGTATGACCTCGCGCTCGTCGAGGATCCGGGCCACACCGAAGCGCTCGACGCGCGCGGCTCCCTCGCGTTCCGCCTCGACGATTTCTCCACCGCGGACAGCATCTATCGCGACCTGACGCCGAGCGAGACGCTGCTCGGCATCGACGAGCTCGCGCTGCGTCGCTCGATCATCTCCGAGCGTCTCGGTCGCGACTCCGAGGCCCTCACGCTCGCGCAGACCGCGGCCGAGGTCGCACCCGGTCGTCGCGATCTCGTGATGCGTGTCCAAGAGCTCGCCACGCGCATCGGCGAGCTCGACACCGCCCTCGCCGCCGCGCGCGCGGTTCTCGATCTGGTCCCGCTCGAGGATGAAGAAGGAAAGCTGCGCGCTCACTTCGCGCTCGTCGAGCTGATGCGCGAGGCCGGCGACCTCGACGGGGCGGCCGCCCAGCTCGAGCGCGTACTGCGCGACTATCCGATCCACTCGCAAGCGCTCGAGACGCTCGCCGAGATCCACATGGCGCGCGGCGACTGGCAAACCGCGACCCGCATCCTCTATCAGCTCGTGCCGCTCGCCCCCAACAGCCAGCAGCGCGCGGAGCGTCTCTATCGGCTCGGCGAGGCCGTCCTCGTACATCTCGGAGATATCGATCGCGCCGACGACGTGTTCCTCCGCGCGTCGGATCTCGATCCGTCGCACGTACCCACGCTGCGCCGGCTACTCGACGTGTACTGGCGCGCCGACGATCCGGGCGCGCTCGTCGAGGTCGCCTCCGATCTCGCGGAGCGTGGCGCGCTCGCCATCGGGCCCACGTCCGAGCGCTCGCTCGCCCACGCGCTGATCGCCGCCGCGCTCCTCGGAGACACCGCGCTCGCCGGCAATGTCGGCACCGCCCTCGGCGACGAGGCCCCGCACTGGGTCGCCACGGCGCTCGGCGAGCTCGTCGGGCGCGAAGGCCGCATGCAGCTCGGGTCGGCGTCCACGGCGATCACCGAGCTGGCCCGCCGGGGGATGCTCGATCTCGCCAAAGTCCGCGCAGCGGCAGCAGGAACGCCGGTCGCGTCGATGTTGTCGTCGACGTAGTCACAACGCGCGCGAGGGCGGTCTACCCTCTCGTGAGCGATTACCAAGCCCCGATCACGAACCCGCTGCCTCCGATGCCCGCGCCCGTGGCGCCGATCATCGATCAGATGCCGTCTCCGGGCGACGTCGTACCGGACCTGCCAGCGATGCCTGCGCCGTCCATCGAGTCGATCGCCACCGCGCACAGCGACATGATGGACGGCGATCTCAGCGCCGATGCCATCGCACAGGCGCGCCTCGCGCAGAATGGCAGCGGCGCGGGTGTGGACGTACGTGCCCAGGTAGGCTCGCCAGGCAACGGCGCAACGATCTACGGCGGCGCGAACACGCAGTCGGGCATCTACAGCGGTGCGAAGTTCCAGCTCACCAACGAGGAGCTCCGCGCCGAGCTCGGCGGCGACATCCAATCCGGCCCCGACGGTACGAAGGTCGGAGCGAACGCGACGGTCGAAGGCGGTGACGAGGAGTCGGCCGCGCTCTTCGAAGTGGGGGTGCAGGATCATGGGGATGGTCCAGACGTCTATGGCCGAAGCGACGTTCGCATCGGCGATCCGAACAGGTTCAACTTCCGGCTCACGGCAAAAGGCAGCAACCTCGCGTCGACACCGCAAGGAACCGTGGGTGCCAGGATGGGGGGGCCGCTCGGTCCCGTCGAGGTCGAATCCCGCGCGCACATCACGACGGACGGTGACAAGACGCAGGGCGGTGGCGGAGGCTCGATCGGAATCCCGACGCCGGCCGGAACGATCAAGGCCTACGGCGAGGGAGAAACGGATGGGACCAACTCGAGTGGTGGAGCCGGCGTGATCTTTCAAGGGCAGTTCTGATCGGCGCTTGCTTGATCGACGCTTGATCGACGCTTGATCGACGCTTGATCGACGGTTGATCAACGCGAGGTCGACGCGAGGTCGACGGTTGATCGAGCGCGCTCGCGTGTCCGCCAATTCCCGATCCGCCGATCGGTCAGGACCAAATGTCGCAGCTCGCTCACTGGTGAGTGGTTGGGTTTTCGCGGGTCCTGGAGTTGACGGCTTTGTATGCCTGGTTACGTTCACGGCACCATGAAGCTCGACAAGCTGACCGTGAAGGCGCAGGAAGCGATCGCGGCGTCCCGTGACCTCGCCGTGGCTCGTCACCACGCAGAAGTGCGTCCCGAGCACCTGCTCGTTTCTCTCATCGATCAAGAAGGCGGCGTCGTCGCGCGCATCCTCGCCAAGCTCGGCGCGGACCCGCGCGTGGTGAAGGCCGATCTCGAAGCGCAGCTCGGACGCCTCCCGCGTGCGAGCGGTGCAGCGCTCGATGTCGACGCATCGCGACCGTTCAAAGACCTGTGGGCCGACGCGGTACGCGAAGCCCACAACATGAAGGACGAGTTCACGTCCACCGAGCACTTCCTGCTCGTGCTCGCGGACTCGCGCGGCGAGGCCGGCGATGCACTCCGCAAGGCGGGCGCCACGAAGGCCAAGGTCCTCGAGGCGCTGCAAGCGGTGCGCGGCAACCAGCGCGTCACGGACGAGAACGCCGAGAGCAAGTACGAAGCGCTCGAGCGCTACACGCGTGACCTCACGCGGCTGGCGCAGCAGGGCAAGCTGGATCCGGTCATCGGCCGCGACGACGAGATCCGGCGCACGATCCAGATCCTCTCGCGCCGCACCAAGAACAACCCGGTGCTCGTCGGTGAAGCCGGCGTCGGCAAGACCGCGGTCGTCGAGGGCATCGCGCAGCGCGTTGCCTCGGGCGACGTGCCCGAGTCGCTGCGTGACAAGGAGATTCGCTCGCTGGATCTCGGCGCGCTGATCGCGGGCGCGAAGTACCGCGGCGAGTTCGAGGAGCGTCTGAAGGCCGTGCTGCAAGAGGTCTCCACTGCCGAGGGTCGCGTGATCATGTTCATCGACGAGATGCACACGCTCGTCGGCGCCGGCGCTGCCGAGGGCGGCAACGACGCGGCCAATCTGCTCAAGCCTGCACTCGCGCGCGGCGAGCTGCGCTGCATCGGCGCGACCACGCTCGACGAGTACCGCAAGCACATCGAGAAGGACAAAGCGCTCGAGCGCCGGTTCCAGCCGGTGATGATCGAGGAGCCCACGGTCGACGACACGATCGCGATCCTGCGCGGGCTCAAGGACAAGTACGAGGTCCACCACCGCATCCGCATTCGCGACGCCGCGCTCGTGGCCGCCGCGAAGCTCTCGCATCGCTACATCCCGCAGCGCCAGCTGCCGGACAAGGCCATCGATCTCGTCGACGAAGCCGCATCGCGTCTCAAGATGGAGATCGAGAGCGTGCCCACGCCGATCGACAACCTCGAGCGCCGCGTGATGACGCTCGAGGTCGAGAAGGCCGCGATGGAGCGCGAGGGCGACAAGCGCTCCAAGCAGCGCGTGAAGGATCTCGAGCGCGAGATCGCCGATCTGCGCGAGCAGGCCAGCGGCATGAAGGCGCAGTGGCAGCGCGAGCGCGACCTGATCAAAGGCGCGGGCGAAAAGAAAGAGAAGCTCGAGCGGCTCAAGACCGAGGCAGACAAGCTCCAGCGCACGGGTGATTACGCGCGCGCGTCGGAGCTGCGCTTCGGCCAGATCCCCGAGCTCGAGCGCGATCTCGCAAAGACCACCGAGCAGGTCGAGGCGCTCCGCACCAAGGGCAGCTTCCTCCGCGAGGAGGTCACCGAGGAGGACATCGCCGCGGCGGTGGCCAAGTGGACCGGCATCCCCGTCGAGAAGATGCTCGAGGGTGAAGTCGAGCGCCTCACCAAGATGGAGGACCGCCTGCGCCTGCGCGTGATCGGTCAGGACACCGTTGTCACGGCGGTCGCCGCGGCGGTTCGCCGTGCGCGCGCGGGCCTCAAGGATCCCAATCGTCCGATCGGCAGCTTCTTGTTCCTCGGCCCCACGGGCGTCGGCAAGACCGAGCTCGCGCGCGCGCTCGCGGAGTTCTTGTTCGATGACGAGCACGCGATGGTTCGCATCGACATGTCCGAGTACCAAGAGAAGCACACCGTGTCGCGTCTCGTCGGCGCGCCTCCGGGCTACGTCGGCTTCGACCAGGGCGGGCAGCTCACCGAAGCCGTGCGCCGCCATCCGTACTCGGTCGTCCTCCTCGCCGAGATGGAGAAGGCACCCCACGACGTGTGGTCCGTGCTCCTGCAGGTCCTCGACGACGGCCGTCTCACCGACGGTCAGGGTCGCACCGTGGACTTCAAGAACACGGTCATCATCATGACCACCAACGTCGGCAGCCAGCACCTGCTCCGCCTGACGGACAAGAACCGCACGGAGGTCGAAGCCGCGACGATGCGCGAGCTCCAGGGCACGTTCCGCCCCGAGTTCTTGAACCGCATCGACGAGACCATCTTCTTCGAGCCGCTCTCCGAGAAGGAGCTCGGCCAGATCGTGAAGATCCAGCTCGCTCGCTTCGACCAGCTCCTCGCGGAGCGCCAGATCACGCTGCACCTCTCCGATCAAGCAGTCGCTCGGATCGCCGAGGCGGGATACGATCCGATCTACGGCGCACGTCCGCTCAAGCGGGCGCTGCAGAAGCTGGTGATCGATCCCCTCGCGCTCAAGCTCTTGGCCGGGGAGTTCCGGTCAGGCGATCATGTCGAGGTGGATGCGCGTGGTGAGGAGCTTGCATTCACCAAAGGCGTCAAAGGAGCCGCCGCGTAATGGCACAGCAGATCGATTTCGATCCGAGCGTCGACTACTACAAAGCGCTCGGCGTTTCCGAGAAGGCGTCGGCCGACGAGATCAAGAAGGCCTATCGCAAGCTCGCGAAGGCCAACCATCCGGATTCCACCGGTGGCGACAAGAAGAAGGAGTCGCGGTTCAAGGACATCTCGAACGCGTACGACGTGCTCGGTGACGAGAAGAAGCGCGAGCTGTACGACCAGATCCGTGCGGGCGGCGGCAATCCGTTCGCGGGTGGCAATCCATTCGCGGGCGGGAATCCGTTCCCTGGCGGCAGCGCTGGCCGTCGTGTCTACACGCAGCAGGGCAATGGCCCGGGGGTGTTCGACCTCGGCGATCTGTTCCAGTTCTTCCAGGGAGGCGCCGCGCAGGGCCGTCGCATGCGCGTCGATATCGACGACGAGGGTGGGCGCCCGCGCGCATCGCGCGCTCGTGCCGCAGAAGACGCCGAGTTCGAAAGCAAGGTGAAGGCGTCCGACGGCACGTGGCTCGACGTGAAGGGCACCGACGTCTACTCCGACGTTCGAATCTCCTTCGATCGCGCGATCCTCGCCCCGGTCGCGACCGGCGCGACCGTGGATGGTAAGGCCGAAGTGAAAGTGCCCCCGGGCACCGCGAGTGGGAAGAAGCTACGCCTCCGCGGCAAGGGCGTCCCTGACCGTTCGGGCCATGTCGGTGACCACTACATCACGGTGCAGATCGACGTGCCGAAAACCCTCGACGACGAGGACAAGAAACTCCTCGTTCAGCTCGTAACTCGTCTGCGCAAACACAAGACGAACGACTGAAACGTCGTACAGTAGGTGACGATGTCCAAGCACACCGAGACCGCGGGCCAATACCCGGTCATTCCGCTTCGCACCGAGGTCCAACTGCCGGGCCATGTGGGTCCGCTCGAGATCGGGCGCGAAGCTTCGGTCCGCGCGATCGAAGCGGCAACACGCGACGACAATCTGATCGTCATCATCCCGCAGAAGAACCCTGCGGTTCGCGACCCGGGGCAGAAGGATCTCCACGAGGTCGGTGTTCGCGCCGAGATCGTGCAGGTCGTGAAGCACTCGCCCGGCCGCTTCACCACGGTGATGCGGTTCCTCGAGCGCGTTCACATCGACGCGCTGGTCGCGACCGAGCCGTTCCTCATCGCCAGCGTCAGCAAGCTGCCGGCGACCACGGCGTCCACGCCCGAGCAGCTGTCCGCCACCACCACCAAGGTGCGCGACTACCTGGTCGCCGTCGTGACGGACGCGCAGGCCAAGGAAGCCGCGGGCGCCAACAAGGACAAGGACGGCGGCAAGCCGCACGGCGAGCTCTCGCGTGCGCAGGTGCAGGCCATCACGGATCCCGACAAGCTCGTGGACGCGGCCGCGCCGTACCTCGAGCTCGAGCGCGATGATCTCACCGCGCTGCTCATCGAGACCGACACCATGAAGCGCCTCGAGCGCATCATCCCATCGCTCGAGCGCCAGGCCACCGTGCTCCGCCTCAAGGCAGACATCGGCGCCGAGCTCGAGGGCGAGTCGAGCCGCACGCACCGCGAGCGCGTCCTGCGCGATCGCATGCGCCAGATCCAAGAGGAGCTCGGCGAGCAGGACGACAACGCCGAGATCGACGAGCTGCGCAAGAAGATCGAGGACAGCAAGATGTCCGACGAGGTTCGCGCGGTCGCCAAGAAGCAGCTCGCACGTATGAGCCAGATGGCGTCGTCCTCGCCCGAGTACAACATCGCGCGCACGTACGTCGAGAACCTCCTCGAGATCCCGTGGAACGTGTACACGGAGGACCGCCTGGATGTGTCCGCCGCGCGCGCGATCCTCGAGGCCGAGCACTCGGGCCTCGAGAAGGTCAAGAAGCGCATCCTCGAGTTCCTCGCGGTGCGCAAGCTCGCGCCCAACAAGCACGGCCCGATCCTCTTGCTCGTCGGTCCGCCGGGCGTCGGCAAGACGTCGCTCGGCCGCTCCATCGCGAGCTCGCTCGGACGCAAGTACGTCCGCATCTCGCTCGGTGGCGTGCGCGATGAAGCAGAAGTCCGCGGTCACCGCCGCACGTATATCGGCGCCCTCCCCGGCCGCATCGTCGCGGGCCTCAAGAAGGCTGGCTCGATGAACCCGGTGTTCGTCCTCGACGAGATCGACAAGCTCGCGGCGGACATGCGCGGAGATCCGGCCGCGGCGATGCTCGAGGTCCTCGATCCCGAGCAGAACAAGGACTTCGTCGATCACTACGTCGAAGTGCCGGTGGACCTCTCGAAGGTCATGTTCATCTGCACGGCGAACCAGCTCGACACCATCAGCCAGCCGCTCCTCGATCGTATGGAGACGGTGGAGCTGTCGGGCTACACGCGCGTCGAGAAGCTCGCGATCGCCAAGAACCACCTCGTCCCCAAGCAGCTCGGCGAGCACGGCATCACCAAAGAGCAGGTGCAGATCGACGACGAAGCGCTCGAGGAGATCATCAACTCGTACACGCGCGAAGCCGGCGTTCGTAACCTCGAGCGCGAGATCGCAGCGGTCTGCCGCGGCGCGGCCGTGAAGGTCGCCGAGGGTGTCGAGAGCATCCACATGACCAAGCCGGTCATCGAGGAGCTCCTCGGCCCGCAGCGCCACGTCAACGACAGCGCGGAGCGCAAGCCCGAGGTCGGCGTGATCACGGGCCTCGCGTGGACGCCCGTCGGCGGCGACATCATGTTCATCGAGTGCCGCACGTTCCACGGCAAGGGCGATGTTCGCCTCACCGGTCAGATGGGCGACGTCATGAAGGAGAGCGCCACCGCGGCGGTCTCCTGGATGCGGTCCAACGCCACGCGGCTCGGCATCGACAACGACAAGATCGCGTCGAGCGACATCCACATCCACCTGCCGCAAGGCGCGATCAAGAAGGACGGCCCGTCCGCTGGCGTCGCGCTGACCTGCGCGGTCGTGTCGGTGTTCACGGGGCGCCCGGTTCGTCACGACGTCGCCATCACCGGCGAGATCGATCTCCGTGGCAACGCACTGCCCATCGGCGGCGTGAAGGAGAAGGTGCTCGCGGCTCACCGCGCCGGCATCAAGATCGTGTTCCTGCCGGAGCGCAATCGGAAGGACATCCTCGATATCCCCGAGGAGATCCGCAACGAGCTCGACATCCGCTTCATGACCAAGATCGACGACGCGCTGCAAGTCGCGCTCGCCGACGCACCCGCCAAGCCGGATCCCGAGCCCGCGATGCCGCCACCTGCTGCGCCGAACCGCGGCTCCGGTGTCGGCGAGCGCTTGCCGTCGTGATCTGACGCAACGCTGCCTCAGCTGGCAGCGGCCGCGACCTGCGTTACGCTCGATGTCCTTATGCGGCATCGGGCGTTTGTCGTTTCGGGCGTCTTCACCTCGGGACTGTTCCTCGTCGCGGGCTGTCCCGACCGGAAGAGCCCGCAGCGCGCCGCGCGCATGGCGGTCGAGAAGTTCAAAGGCTTCACGAACCGGATGTGCGTCTGCAAGGACATGACGTGCGTCGACGCCGTGCAACGGGAGATGACCGCGTGGGGCCAAGGGATGGCCAAGGAGAACACGAACATCAAGCCCGACGAGGAGACGATGAAGGCGATGAGTGAGCTCGCCACCCGCTACAGCGAGTGCGTGATGAAGCTCATGCCGGAGGACACGGCGGTCGCGACCGTCGTGCCCGACGACATTCCGCCGTCGAGCACGACGCGCGACGCGGACACGCTGCTGCGTGATGCGCGAACGTGGGCGCGCACGAAGCAGCCCGAGCACTTCGTGACGCAGGCGCAGTTCGAGTACGTCGACGAGCGCGGCGCGTTCGACGAGACGCATGGCGTGCTGAAGATCGTCTTCTTGCGATCGCAGAAGAGACCTGATGATTCGAAGCGCAAGATCGGCGCGCCCGTCGATACGGCGGAGGTCGTGGAGGATTGCTTCCAGCTCGCGTGGTCGCCGAGCGCTGGCTGGTCTCGCTCGCGATACGGTTGCAGCAGCGACGCGCGCGACGTCGTCAACAAGTGTAGCCCCGCCGGCGTCTGGAAGAAGGCGATCGAGCGCGGCGCGCCCGCGGAGGGGCTCGCCAAGCTTCACATGTGGCCCGGCGATCGCTGGTCGTTCACGATCCGCGACGAGCCGCGAGGCATCGACGTGCGCGAGTCGATCCTCGACGACTGCCCGCTGGCCGTGGAGAAGTAAGCATGAAGCTCGCAGTCCTGCTCGTGGCCCCTGCCCTCGCCGCGTGTCCCGCGAAGAGCGAGAAGAACGACGATGTGGCCGCCCCCACGCCCGAGGCGCGCGCGACCCTGCCGGTCCCGGTACACGAGCTCCTCGCCTACGCGCGCTCGAAGGCGCCGGGGCAACGGCCGTGGCGCGTGGAGATCAACTACGTGCGTCCCGACGGAACGATCGATCCCGCGTACGGCGAGGTCGACGTGTGGTTCAGCGCGCCGCCGATGCGCGAGCCGGGTGACGATCCGAGCCGCCCGACGGGAGCGCCGATCAAGGCCAAGCCCGCAAAGCCCGCCGCCCCGCCACAGTGTCATCGCCTGAGGTGGCGCGAGGGCACCTGGAACGATCAGACCGTCGCCTGCACGCGGCAAGCAACGACCGACGCGAGCTGCACGGTGCCGATCATCTGGGAGCGTGCGATCGCCAAGGGCGCGCCGCGCGATGCGGTCGCGACGCTGTCGTTCACGCTGCCCCCACAGAGCGGCCAGGGGCGCTGGGCGTTCCGCATCGAGGACAAGGTGCGCGGCGTCAAGGTCGACGAGTCGTTCCCCGACGACTGCGGCCTCGTCGCCGAAGCGCCCGATCCCACCGTGGGACCGGATACCGTGCTCCACGGTCTCGATCGCAAGATGATCCAGAACACGATCGGGACGGTGAAGGCCGAGGTTCGTGCGTGTGCGGATCTGGATCCGACGAAGAAGGGCACCGTGACGCTCACGGTGAAGGTCGCGCCGGATGGGCGCGTCTCGATCGCAGCCGTCAAACAAGCCCCGAGCGAGAAGCTTGGTGCGTGCGTCGCCAAGGCGATCCAACGCGCGACGTTTCCGGTGACGACCAGCGGTGGCTCGTTCACCTATCCGTTCGTGTTCTAGCGACGGCTACACCGCGGGGACGAGCTTCCAGATCGTGCCGGCGAGCGACACGATGTACAGCTCGCCATCACCGTCGACACCGAACGAGCTGATCTGCGTGATCTTCCCGGAGGGATCGAGCACACGGTTCCACTCCCAGTGATCGCGCGCCCAGCCGGGCGCCGTCGGCGACGACGCGTCGTGAGTCCACACGAAGCTGCGCACGAAGTTCGTGCAGAAGTCAGCGTAGAAGTAGCGGCCGTCGAGCGCGGGCAGCGCCTTGCCGCGATACACGATGCCGCCGGTGATGGAGCAGCCATCGCGATGCGGGTAATCGATCACCGGCGTCGACAGCCCGGTGCGATCGCATTGCTTGCTGCGATAGCACTGCTTGCCCTCGAGGATATTCCACCCGAAGTTCTTCTTCGGGCTGTCCTTCGCGACGACGAACACGTACTCCCACTGGTTCTGTCCGACGTCACCGATGTAGAGGTCGCCGGTCTTCGCGTCGAACGAGAAGCGCCACGGATTGCGGACGCCCATGTGCACGATCTCGGCCTCGGGTTTGTCCTTCGTCACGTCGAAGCGGAGGATCTTCGCGAGGAGCGCGGTCGGGTTCTGTCCGTTCTTCTCCGGATCGCCGGCGGAGCCGCCGTCGCCCATTCCGGTGTAGAGCTTTTGGTCGGGGCCGAACACGAGGTTGCCACCGTTGTGGTTCGAGTACGGCTGCGCGATCTTGATGATGTCGCGACGAGTCGCCATGTCGATCGCATCGGGGTTCTGCGCGGACACCTTGAGCTCTACGATGCGCGTCGCGTCGTCGGCGTCGGTGTAGTTGATGTACAGCGTGCGATCGGTCGCAAAGCTCGGCGAGAACGCCATGCCGAGCAGGCCCTGCTCGTTCGCCTTGGAGAGTGGACCGATCGTCGCGAACGGCGTGGGTAGCACCTTGCCTCCCTCGATGATCTTGATGCGCCCCGTGTGTTGCTCGAGGACGAACATCCGCTTGCGCGCATCGCCGGGCGCGAACACCGCGAGCACCGGGCGCTGGAGTCCGGTCGCGATGGTCTCGAGCGCGACCTTGGACCCGATGTCGCTCGGGACCGCGATGACCGTGTCATCGCCGGGTGGCGCTGTGGCCGGGCCCGCCGCGCTTCCCATGGGTGCATCGTTCACCGAGGGTGCGGGTGCCGCCTCGGTAGGTGCAGCCACGCTCGTTCGCTCGGGGCTTCGGCCGTCCCCTCGACACGCCACCAGCACCGCGCACGCGATCCACCCGACGATTCGCTTCTGCATCAACGCTCCACTTGGGTTAGCCAGCCAACTGCTCGTGGCCAATCGACTTGTCGCCCGACGAGACAGCTGCCGGCTACTGGAGTTGCCGTGAATGCTGCGCCTCGTCGCCTGGCCGGTTCTGTCCGAGCTAACCGACCGATGATCGGTGGATCAGAGGGGCGATCGCGACTGAACGTTCTTTAGGTGCGATGGCATACGACGTGCTCACTTCTGAGGGTAGGAAACGGCCATGCAGCAAGTCACCTCCTTCCTCAAGACCCCTGGATACGGCACCGCGAAGAATGTCGGCGACCTGCGCCGCTACTTCGAGTACTCGGCCGTCGGCATCGAGGTCCTCGAGGACGGCCTCAAGGAGATGACGTTCGGCGAGTACCTCGTCGACCAAGGCGTCGTCGATCGCTACCAGCTGTTCCGCGCGCTCCAGATGCAGGACCGGCTGCCGGGCGTACGCCTCGGCGAAGCAGTCGCCGCGCTGGGCTTCGCGCCGATCGGCGCCGTCGAGCGCCTCTATCAGCGCTTCAGCGGAATCGCGACCGTCGAAGTCGAAGCCGCTTAGGCCATCGCGCGAATCACGGCGTCGGTGTAGCCCGCCGTGTTTGCCTTGCCGCCGAGGTCGCCCGTGCGAGTCTCCGCGTTTCCGAGCGCCGCGAACACGCCTTTGCGCAGACGCTCCGCCGCATCTCGCTGCTCGAGGTGATCGAGCAACATCGCCGCCGACAGCATGAGGCCCGTCGGGTTCGCGATGCCCTTGCCCGCGATGTCCGGCGCCGTTCCGTGCACCGCCTCGAACATCGCGCAGCCACCCTCGCTGATGTTCGCCGCCGGCGCGACGCCGAGGCCACCGACCAGGCCCGCGGTGAGGTCGCTCAAGATGTCGCCGAACAAGTTCATCGTGACGATCACGTCGAACCGCTCGGGCGCGATGACGAGCTTCATCGCCGTCGCGTCGACGATCATGTCGTCGAACTGGATGTCGGGATACTTCTTCGCGATCTCCTTGCCGCAGTCGAGGAACAAGCCGTTCGACATCTTCAAGATGTTCGCTTTGTGGACGAGCGTGACCTTCTTGCGATGGTGGCGCCGCGCGTACTCGAACGCATACGTGATGCAGCGCTCGCTGCCGTACTTGGTGATGATCGCGATCGACTCCGCCGCCGTGCGACGCGGATCCACGTAGTGCTCGACGCCCGCGTAGAGGTCCTCGGTGTTCTCTCGAACGATCACGAGGTCGACATCGGTGTATCGCGACGGCACGCCGGGAATGGTGCGCACCGGGCGAACGTTCGCGTACATGTCGAACTGCTGGCGCAGCGTGACGTTCACCGAGCGATACCCGCCGCCGCTCGGCGTGGCGAGTGGCCCCTTGAGCGCCACGAGGTTCTTCTTCATCGACTCGATGGTCTCGTTCGGCAACGGATCACCGTGTGAGGCCACCGCTGCTGCACCGGCTGCAACTCGCTCCCACTCGACGACGCCACCTGCCGCTTCGACGGCACGAACGGTCGCACTCGCGATTTCCGGTCCGATGCCATCACCTTCGATCAAGCTGACTCGACGACTCATGACTTCCTTTCAGGAACGCTATCTACTTCGATCTCGTCACCGGTGATACGCACTGGATAGGTGACGAGGCAGTGTTCGGATGCTTCGGCGTGCTGTCCCGTCGCAGTGGAGAACCGCCAGCCGTGGTTCGGGCAGATCAAGTGCCCACGGGATACGATGCCTTCGGCCAAGTCGCCACCACGATGTACGCACTGACGCTGTGTCGCGAAGTAGCGGTCCCCATCGCGACCGAGCGCGATCTGAACGCCGTCCACCTCGACGGCAATCACGTCGCCGGGCTGCATCGCACCGACACGCGCAACGGATCGCCAGGTCATCGCCGCATCATCTACCGGCGGATTGCGGTCACCAACGCTGATCGAGCATTTCTTACTGTGCGGCGACGGTCGCGGGCGCCTGCGGGACGATCGCCGCGGGCTTCATCCGATCGTAGATCTCGATGGCCACGCGGTCGCGCTCGTTCGCGAGCCAGGCCGGGATGTCGCGCTCGACGATCGCGCCGCTCTTCGTGCGCAGCTTGGTTTCGACATGCACCATGAACGGGCCCCCGCCGGGACCGTCGATGCGTACGACGAGCTTGTACGCGCTGCCATCACGCCCGCGGAGCCAGCGGGTCTCCAGACGATCGCTCTTGCCTCGCTCGACGAGCGGATACTCCTCGAGCGAGTCGCGCACGAGGACGCTCGCCGTGGCCTCGTCGATCGCGTACTGCGTGCGTTGGATCTGCGCCACGTCGCGCGTCGTCCCCGCGCACGCCGTGACCAAGGCGCACGCGAAGGCCGCGAGAGATGCCTTCGTCATCGGAGTCGTCATGACTCCCGACGATGCAAACGAAGGTCCGGTCAGGTCTCGACGGAGACTCCGTCGGGACCGAGGCCGTAGGTCTTCATCTTCGTGTAGATGCTCGCGCGACTAATTCCGAGACGCTTCGCGGCGACCGCGGGATAGCGATCACGGCGCAGCGCGTACACCAGCGCGGCGCGCTCGACGGCTCGCACGGCGCGGTCGGTCAGGTCCTTCAAGTCCTCGCCGTCGCCGAGTCGCGACAGCTCCACGACCGGCAGATCGATACGATTGTCCTCGGTGTCCGTCGCAGGCGTGTTCGCGCGATCGGGGCCGAGCATGTCGAGATCGTGCGTACGGATCATCTCGCCGTCGCACAGAATCGCGGCGCGCGAGAGCACGTTCTCGAGCTCGCGAATGTTGCCCGGCCAGCGATACGCCATCAGTCGCTGTAGTGCCTTCGCGGTGATCTGCGTCGGGTACGGCGCCTCGTTCCCGGCGAAGCTCTTCGCGGCGCCGCGCCGCTTGGCGAGGATGTGCGCGGCGAGCTGTGGGATGTCTTCCTTGCGCTCGCGCAGCGGCGGCACCTGAAACGGAAACACGGCGAGGCGCCAGTAGAGGTCCTCGCGGAACTGGCCCCGGGCGACGAGCGCTTTGAGATCCTTGTTGGTCGCCGCGACGACGCGCACGTCGATCGCGACAGGTCGATCGCCACCGACGGGCTTGATCTCGCGCTCCTGCAGCACACGCAACAGCTTGTTCTGCACGCTCGCGTCGATGTCACCGATCTCGTCGAGGAAGATGGTGCCGCCGTTCGCCTCGCGGAACAGGCCGCGCCGCGCGCGCCCAGCCCCCGTGAACGCGCCCTTCTCGTGACCGAACAGCTCGGCTTCGAGGAGGCTCGGTGCGAGCGCCGAGCAATCGAACGCGACGAACGGCCCGTCGGCGCGCGGGCCCACGCGATGAATCGTGCGCGCGAGCAGCTCCTTGCCGGTGCCGCTCTCGCCGACGATGAGCACGGTCGCGTCCGACGAGGCGACGCGGTTCACCGTCTGGAGCAGCTGCTTCATGAGCGCGGACTCGCCGATCACCTCGCCCAAGCCGCGCGCTTTCTCGACCTCGCCGCGCAGTCGCCGCACCTCGCGCGCCAACGCGCCGTGCGAGATGGCGCGCTCGACGACCGAGCGAACCTCGGCGCTGTCGGCCGACTTCTTCAGCACGTCGAGCGAGCCAGCGCGCATCGCGCGCACCGTGAACGCGACGGTGGGCTGCTCGCTCCAGATCACCACCACGGTGTCTGGCGCGACCGTCCGGAAGCGATGCAAGAGCGCGAGCGCGTCGTCATCGTCACCGCCGAGCGCGGGATCGAACAGCACTGCATCGAACGCCGCGCCCGTCATCCGCTCGAGCGCTGCCTGCGGCGTGGCCACGTGCTCCACGTCCATCCCCACTAACGCCGCCATGCCGTGGGCCACGCTGGGCGGCTCGGCATCCATGATCAGGACGTGTCGGACGGCCATGACGCGAGCGTACCGCCTGCTGTCCAACAGTCTAGACAGTGTCCACGCGCCTGGACGCAAACCTCCCGGACAATGGCATCAAGTAGCTGAAAGCACTTGTCGAACTCGTTGGACAGCCCTGGAACAGCCTGTGCCTATTTGCCGCGTCACACGGAGGAATCGATGCAGGCACCAGCCAACTTCGATGTCGATCTCGATCAGACCCGCTCGTACGTACGGTCCGTGGCACTCAAGTATGTCCGCGACGAGTCGGACGCCGAGGACGTCACGCAAGACGCGATGCTCCTCGCGCATCGCTACCGCGACTCGTTTCGCGGCGAGTCGCGGTTCTCGACGTGGCTCTATCGAGTCACGGCGACGGCCGCGCTCATGTTCCTGCGCAAGCAGCGTCGCCTCGCCCGCGAGATCTCGGCGAGCGGAGCGCAGGACGGCGACGGCACTGCGTGGCTCGATCGCCACCCGGCGCCGATGGATCTGAAGAGCGAAGTGATCGCGAAAGCGGATCTCGCGCTCGTCAGTGAAGCGGTCGCCAAGCTCGGCACGAAGTACCCCGCGGTGTTCTGGAAGCGCTACGGCGAAGGGCGCACCGAGACCGAAATCGCCAACGAGCTCGGTCTCTCGGTGGCCGCGGTGAAGACGCGCGCGTTCCGCGCACGCCAAGCCGCCCTCGCCGCGCTCGCTGGCTAGGCGTCGTCGTGGCTCGGTACCGCGGCGCTTCGCGGTCCGTCGACTCGAGCGGCCGCCCGGAGGCTAGCGAAGCTGTCTCTCTGCCGTCCCTGCTCGGTTCTCGACAGGGCGCGTCGCTGCATCGCCATCAGGTGCGGGCGACGTCGCCGTCGCGATCTGCTCGGTGACGACCTTCTTCGTATCGCGCAGCGCGAGCGCGACCCGTGCGTTCTTCGCGAGCTTGGGATGCGCCGACGCGATCGCGTTGGCGGCGCGCGCTTCGTCGGCGATCTGCGCGCGCCACGGCTCGATCATCACCTCGACGAGCGCGCGGCGGCTGTCGCGCAGCTTCGCGGCTTCCACCGTCGGCTGCGCGGCCGCGGGAACACTCGCGAGCATGCGCGTCACCGCTTGCTGCACGACGATCATCTTCGCGTGGTGCGCCAGCAGCTGGCTCTGCGCGTCCCCGCGCGCGATCACGTCGTCGAGCAGCGTGAACGCGGGCGCGATCGCGTTCTCCACCTCGAGCATCGACTCCTGCGTGTCGAGGAGGACGAGCGGCCTCAGGTTCGTGTCGGCGATGCAGCTCGCGAGCGAGATGCGCGCGCCCATCGCCTGCGCGCGGTTCGCCGTCGTCAGGCGCTTCGCGTGCGGCGCGCACTCCACGGGGAGGTTCGCGAGCGGGTCGACCTTCGCTTCCATCTTCGCGATCGGTGCCGGCTGCGCGCCATCGGATGCGGTCTGCGCGTCCCCTGGCTTCGCTTCACCGGTCGCCGTGCCGGTCTTCGCGTCAGCCGCCTTCGCATCGGCGTCATCCGATGTTTGCGCAGCGACGGGCGCATCGGACGGCGCGCTCGGTGGCTCGAGCTTGTCGTCCGCCAGCGCCGCTGCCGACGCGAATGCGAGACAACTTCCGAGGACGATCCGGAGAAGACGCATCTGATCGGGTGACCGCATACGCCGCGGATGTGCATCGAGCGTGCCCTGTGCGAGCGCGCTCGATGGGCGGCGCCTCGATCAGCGACTGGCGCGCACGCGCTCGCTCGGGCCCTTGCGCCGTCGCGGCATCACGCGCTCTTCGAAGTGCAACGACGGATAACTCGTGTGGACGCACAGCACCTCACGCGTGCCGCATGTCCGTGCGTACTCGCGCGAGGCGTGCATCGCCGCGCGCCCATCCGCGCAGACCTCCAGGACCGAGACGCGATCGAGCACGCGCCGGAACTTCCAGCCCTTGTCGGGGACCGCGGTGGTCTTGCTCTTATCGGCGATCGGGGCAGCGATCGTTCCGTCGGAC
>JAEYYV010000415.1 GCA_023428295.1 Pseudomonadota bacterium | reverse complement strand
CCCCCGGTGCCGCGATCTCCGAACCGATTGGCGACGCCAGCGGGATCGCAGCGTCTTTTGTCGCGTCCGCCGTGTCCGCCGTGTCGGAGTCGACGACGATGCTTGGCTCCGCGTCCTTCGGGAAGATTCGCTCGCGCGCGCCGGTGTCGAGCGCTTCGAGCCGCTCGCGCGAGATCTCGCCCGAGCGCTGCGCGGCAGGGACGACTTGCGAGAGCGACCGAACATCGCCGCCGATGGTCCTCGGAACGAGCGCGCCCCAATCGATGGGCTTGCTCGACGTACGCGCGACCGCGGGCGGCGGCTCGGGGGTGGCCGCCGCTCTCTCCTTCGTCTTGCGTCGCTTGCCCTTCTTGAACTTCGGCTTCGACTCGCGAGCTTTCTCGACTTGCCCGGTGTCGGCGGTGCCGGAGACGGGCGCCGAGTCGATGAGCGAGGTGGCGCGCTCGACGGCCGCGTCGCGATCCTGGCCGGTCAGCCACTCCTCGATCGACAGCACCGCGCGCCACGTCGATCGCGTGCGCTGCTTCTCGACGATGCGCAACAGGCCCGCCTCGACGGCGCGTTGGGTCACGCGCAGCGTCTCGAACACGCGGTAGGGCGAGTCCTCGAGGATGTCGGTGAGGACCCGGTGGCCGTCGAACATGCGGAGCACGCCATGCACTTCGGTCGGCACCTGGCGGCCGAGCGAGTGGATGCGCGCGACGTCTTGCTCGAGCACCATCGATGGCGAGAGCGAGCCCGACGAGTCGCGCACACCTTCGAGGAAGCGCTCGGCGTCCTCGAACAGCTCGTCGTGGGTCAGCGGGATCTGCTGGCGGCGTACGACGTCCTCGTGGAGGTACTCGAAGCGCGCTTCGGTCCACAGCAGCAGCTGGTGCAGCGCGGCTTGACCGTGGATGAGTGCGAGCTCGGCGGAGGTGACCTCGCCGTGGAAGAAGCGGATCTCGCCGCGGCGCAGGCCACGGACGAGCGTGAGGACGGCGCTGCGGCCGAGCGCGGCGAGGGCGCGGACCAGCGTGTACATGCCCGTCGTCTCGGCGAGGTTGCCGACGATGTGCTCGCGCTTGGCGCGGGGAACGCCGCGCAGGAGGCGGCCGATCGTGACCAGGTCGCGGAGGTAGGCCGGGTGGGCGATCACCTCGTCGGCGCCCGCGTGCTCGGCGGTGGCGCGGGGGACGCCCTTGCCCGTGAAGACGATGGGGATGTCGAGGTTCCGCGCGGTGACTTGGCTGCGAGCATTGCGCAAGAGCTCGATGGCCGCCCCATCAGCGCCGCCGACGAGGACGAGCCCGGCGGCGTCGAGGGGCAGGGCGTCGGGCTCGCCGGCAAGCTCGGTCGGGATGCCCTCGCGCTCGAAGCCGAGTTGAATCTGACGTTTCGCGCGCGCGTCCAAGCCCTCCCCCGCAGGACCGTCTGGATAGACCACGATGACTTTCGAGGACCCCGACATGCGCGACCGAACGAGCATGCAGTATAAACCCGTCGATATCTGTCGAGGGGCGGACAGCGCCACAACTCCGTGATCGTTCTCGAAATCCTTCAAGGCACCACCGCGACGCGAACGCATCGGCTGCTCCAGTCCGGAGCGGGGACGGTCACGCTCGGGCGTTCGCCGGCGAGCACCGTCGTGATCACGGACTTCCACCTCTCGGGCGACCACGCGCAGATCACGCAGGTCGGCGACCACTTCGTGTTCCGCGATCTGCGCTCGACGAACGGCTCTGCCGTGGAGCGCGACGGGCGCCGCATCGCCGTCGACGCGTCGGCGCGCTGGGAGATCGCGCTCGCCGACGGTGACATCTTGCTGCTCGGCAACCCGCACGATCCGGTGCGCGTCGCGGTGCACATCGGCGACGACAATGAAGAAGAGCTCGGCGATCGATTGATCGCGTCGCGCTCGATCATGGATCTGCCGGCCGCGACCGCGCAGCTCGAGGTGAGCCCGGCCGAAGCGGCGCGCGTGTACAAGGCGCTGCAGCCGCTCGGTGGCAGGCTCGAGCCGAGCGAGGTCATCGAGGCAACGGTTAACGCCACGTTCGAGCTGTTGCCGCGCGCGACGCACGTGGCGATCCTCCTGCGCAGCGATACGGACAAGGACCGCTTCGCGCTCGCGGTCTCGCGCTCGAGCCCGTCAGCCAAGGCGGCCGCGGGTGCGGATCCCGTGCGTGCGAGCCGCGCAGTGCTGCGCCGCGTGCTCGCAGATCGCGCGGCCGTGCTCACCGCGAACGCGCAGGAAGCGTTGTCGAGCGAGTCCATCCTCGGCGGTCAGATCCTGTCGATCCTCGCCGTGCCGCTGTGGCGCGGTGACGACATCATCGGTCTCATTCAAGCGGACAACCGCGCGAGCATCGGCATGTTCGTCGAGAGCGATCTCGAGGTCGCGCTGCTCATGGCGGCGCAGGCGTCGCTCGCCATCGACAACGCCACGCTCGTGCAGCGACTGCGCATCGCCGAGGAGCGCGCGCGCGGCGAGAACGTCTACCTGAAGCGCAAAGAGCAGAAGATCAAGTTCGACAACATCATCGGCGAATCGCCGGCGATGAAGTCCGTGCTCTCGCAGCTCGAGCGCGTGATCGATACGCGCGCCACCGTGTGCATCGAGGGCGAGACCGGCACCGGCAAGGAGCTGATCGCCGCCGCCGTGCACCATCAATCGGGGCGCGCGGAGAAGATGTTCGTGGCGCAGAACTGCGCGGCGCTCCCCGAGAACCTCCTCGAGAGCGAGCTGTTCGGTCACAAGCGCGGCGCGTTCACGAGCGCGGACTCGGACAAGAAGGGCCTGTTCGAGATCGCCGACGGCGGCACGCTGTTCCTCGACGAGATGGGTGAGATGCCCATGACGCTGCAAGCAAAGCTGTTGCGCGTGCTGCAAGAGGGCACCATTCGCCCCGTCGGTGCCACCACCGAGAAGCAGGTCGACGTGCGCATCATCTGCGCCACGAACCGCGATCTCGCCGCCGAAGTCGAGAAGGGCAAGTTCCGCCAGGACCTCTACTACCGATTGATGGTGTTCCCCATCAAGCTGCCGCCGCTCCGCGATCGTCGCGAGGACATCCCGCTGCTCGCCGCGCACTTCTTGAAGCGCTACTCCGAGGAGTATCGCCTCGAGATCCCCGGCTTCACGCAGGACGCGATCGACGCGCTGCAGTCGTACAACTGGCCCGGCAACATCCGCGAGCTCGAGAACGAGGTCCAGCGCCTCGTGATCCAGGCGGAGCCTGGGCATTGGATCGAGATCACGGATCTGTCGCCCCGCCTGCGCAAGATCGAAGGCACCGTCACGCGCATCGCGCCCAAGCAGGGCACGCTCAAAGAGATGATGGAGCAGGTCGAGCGCTGGCTCATCACCGAAGCGCTGCGCGAGCACGGCAATAACAAGACGAAGACCGCGGTGACGCTCGGCATCACGCGCGAAGGTCTGCACAAGAAGCTCGCGAAGTTCGGCGTCTGAACGCCGTTGCTACGCAGGATCTCCACGGAATCTGCGCTGCTCGCTTCGCACGACGGAGCTAGAGTGCCTGCCCATGAGGCCGCATCTCTTCGTTGGCAGCAAGCGCTACTCGTCGTGGTCGCTGCGCCCGTATCTCGCGCTCGTGCACGCGGGCGAGCTGTTCGATACGACGACGATCCTCCTCGATACACCGACCAGCAAGTCGGAGATCGCGGCGATCAACCCGGCGGGACTCGTGCCCGCACTTCACGTCGATGGCGCGGTGATCTGGGACTCGCTCGCGATCTGCGAGTACGTCGCCGAGCGCAATCCCGCGGCCAAGCTCTGGCCCGAGGATCCGCTGCTTCGCGCCAGGGCGCGATCGATCAGCAGCGAGATGCACTCCGGCTTCGTCGCGCTTCGCTTTAGCTTCCCGTTCGACATCGTCGAGACGGGCATCTCCTCGCCGACGGGGCAGTCGACGCTCCAGGCGTTTACCGAGCTCAGACGCATCGAGCACATCTGGCGCGAGCAGCTGTCCGCAAACCGGACAGGCGGTCCGTTCCTGTTCGGCTCGTTCACGATCGCCGACGCCATGTTCGCGCCGGTCGCGTCGCGCATCCGCACGTACGGGCTCGACGTCGACGCGACGAGCCGCGCGTACGTCGACGCGATCTTCGCGTTGCCCGGCGTGCAGCAGTGGATGCGCGACGCCGAGAACGAGCCCAGGAGCCGCTAGATGTCCGCGCGTATCTTTCAGATCAACACGTCGCGCGGCGGCGTGCCGAAGCTCGCCGTGCGCGAAGCCACGGTCGAGACCAACGGTCTCGTCGGCGACGTGCAGACGCACACGAAGATCCACGGCGGCCCCATGCGCGCGGTGTGCCTCTACTCGCTCGAGCGGATCCTCGAGCTACAAGCCGAAGGACATCGCATCTATCCCGGCTCGACCGGCGAGAACATCACCATCGTGGGCCTGCCATGGACGGCGCTCGAAGCCGGCCAGCGCTGGGCGTTTGGCGACGAGGTCATCCTCGAGCTCGTGAAGCAAACCGACCCGTGCAAGAACATCGCGGCGTCGTTCGCCGGTGGAGACTTCAAGCGTATCGATCATCGCGACGACGCACCGCCGCACTGGGCGCGCTGGTACACGCGCGTCGAGCGCTGGGGCGTGATCCGCGTGGGCGATCCGATCGTGCGCGTGCTGCTGTAGGGCATCGACATCGCCCGAATCGGCGTTAGCATGGCCTCCACATGGCGGTCGGGCTCGAAGACACCGTGGCGTTGCCCCCGACGCCGCCGGCGACTCCCGCGGCGCCCGTCGCGTCGGACCCGGATGCAACGCTGAGCGAGCGTCGCGGTGCGCCGGCTTCGTCGAGCACGCCGCGCCTCGGCGCGGGCAAGCAGCTCGGCCACTTTCGCATCGTGCGATTGCTCGGCGCGGGCGGCATGGGCGAGGTCTATCTCGCCACGGACCTCGCGCTCGATCGGCCCGTCGCGATCAAGGTGCTGCCCGAGGAGATGGCCTCGCGCGCCGACCGCCGCGATCGCCTCGTCCGCGAAGCGCGAGCCCAAGCGCGCATCTCGCACCCGCACGTCGCGCACATCTACTTCATCGGTGAGGACGGCGGCCAGCTGTACTTCGCGATGGAGTACATCGACGGCACCACCGTCGCCGATCTCGTCGCGAAAGGCCCGCTGCCCGTCGACGACGCGATCGCGATCATCCGCGCCGCGATCACCGGCCTGCGCGAAGCAAACAAGCACGGCGTCACGCATCGCGACGTGAAGCCATCGAACCTCATGATCGACGGCAACGGCATCGTGAAGCTCGTCGACTTCGGCCTCGCCGCGCAGCGCGAGCCCACGGACAACGATCCCGAAGGCGGCGTCGCGCAGACCTCCGTCGCGGGAACTCCGCTGTACATGGCGCCAGAGCAGGCCTTCGGCGAGCGCGTGGATTTCCGCGCCGACATCTACGCGCTCGGCGCGACGCTCTATCACCTCGTGTCCGGCAAGCCGCCGTTCGAGGCCGACAACGCCGACGCGCTTCGCACGAAACACGCGACGGCGATCAGGCCCTCCGTGGTCCGCCACGCGGGACAGGAGCGCGTCGCTGTCACCGCGGTCGAGCGGCTGTGCGCGCGCATGATGGCGCCCGAGCCCGGCGAACGCTTCGCGAGCTACGACGAGCTGTTGCGCGAGCTCGAGCTGGCCTCCTCGGAGCACACGCGTCCGGCGGGCGTGTCCGTGCGCACGATGGCCACGCTCGTCGATCTGCTGTGTACGCTCGTCCTCGTCGGACTCGGCGCGTTGCTCGTCGAGATCTTCGGCTATGGCCCCAACTTCAACATCGGTCCGGCGCTCCTCCTCGCGTTCACGGTGCTCGTCTTCCTCCAGACCGCACGCTGGGGAAAGACCGCGGGCCAAGCGATCTTCGAGCTGGAGGTCGTCGACGTGGCGACAGGCGAGCGACCGAACAAGCGCCGCGCTGCGGTTCGCATCCTGATCCCGCTCGCGATCCCGCTCGTCAATCTCGCGCTCGCGGCGATCGGCAGAGTGCTCGCGCTGCCGACCGCGAGCACCGTCGGCGACGTGATCGGCTTCGGCTTCTTTCTCGTCCCGATCGCGATGATCTGGGCGTCCCTTCGCACGCCGGGCAAGCGCACCGTGTGGGATCGCGCGAGCGGCACCATGGTTCGCTATCGCATGCGCCGCGCGAAGCTCGATCGCGGCGTCATGGGCGCACGTGCGTCGACGTCTCAGAGCGGATAGCCGAGGTACGCGAGGACCTCGGGCGTGGCCGAGCTCGTGACGACGCCGATGACCATGCCGCCACTTCCGATCGCGAGACGAGCACCTGGCGCGACCTTGGTGGCGAACCGACGCGAGATCTCGGCGACGGTTCCATCTTCGAGCGTCACGCGGACCCCGGTCGCGGTCGGTGTCACCTCGCTCGCGACACCACGCAGGAGCTCGACGCTTCCCCCGAGCCATCGACTCTCGGGTGCATACGCGAAGAAGTCGCGAGGCGCGATCGGACGAGCGATCTTGCCGCGCATGTTCGCCTTCGCGAGCGCCTTGGCGAGGACGTGCGCTGCGTAGCTGCGCGGTCCCGCGACCATGGGGGCGCGCTGTACCAGTTGGACGAGGTACGCGGCGTCGGAGATGTCGTCCACCGCGTGACAGATCGCGAGGCGGCTGAGGACCAGCGCGGCGAGCGGATCCTCGAGCATACGACCCTCGAGCTCGTCCGGCTTCTTGGTCTTGTACGAGGCGAGGCGACGCTCGAACACCGTGTCGAGCGGGATCGAACAGCCGGCGAGCGCTTCGCGGGTCATGGGGAGACGTGCGTCGACAGCATCGATCACGGCGAGGTCGTCGCGATGCGTCGACGCGAGCGTGTCCCACTCGAGGTACGCGCGGTCGACGACCTCACGCATGAACGCCGCGTCCGGATCCGTCGACACCTGCATCTCCAACCGGCGCTTTCGCCACTCGAGCGTCGAGAGCGCCTCGCTCACTCGCGCGCGAATGTAGGCGTTCTCGGCGAACGCGCTCTCCGATACCTCGCGCTCGAGCTTTGCGTGGCTGATCGGAAAGTCGCGCTCGAGCAGCACGTAGCTCGGGATGTCGTCGAGATACCTGTAGGCCCAGTACAGCTTCTGCAGCTCGTACCGGAAGCCACGGCGGTCGAGGTAGAGCTCGACAGGTGCGTATCCGCGCACCGGACATCCAGCGATCTCGCGAACGAGACCCGCGAGACGATCTACCGAGGAGCACAACGCGGCGAGCTCCGCGGAGACCTTGTCTGGATCGAGCCGTGCGCGGATGGAGTTGATCGCATCCTTCTGTGGCTGCTTCGCGGTGTTGATCCAGCGCTGCAGGAGGTTACGCGCCGTTCGCTTCCACATCGCATCCTGTGGACGCTGGCAGAGTTGATAGGCGGCAACGAAGAGTCCGTCGTCAGTTGCTGCGACCTCGGCGATCTGCGCTTCGCTCCACGGCTCGCCGGGGATGACTCCGTGACACCACGGGATCGGCCCCTCGATCGTGGCTGTTTCGACGCCTGGAGCGGCGGGTAGAGGAGAGAGCGGGCTCGCGTGAGCGACGCTCGCCGAGAGGGCCACGAGCCATGGGATGAGCTTGGACATGGCGGCCCCTCTCGCCGCCCCTGGTCATCGGGTGCGTGTTTTCTTCGCTCTCCGCCTGCTAGGGTGGGCGGCTCCGTGCACACGATCATCACGCACCCCGGTGGCGCCCACAAAGACGACCTCTTGGCCGTCTGCGTGCTCGCGTCGCTTCACAACTGTCCCGTCGTTCGCCGGGAGCCCACGCCCGCCGAGCTCGACGATCCAGGCGTCGCCGTCGTGGACATCGGCGGCGTCCACGATCCCGCGCGCAACAACTTCGATCACCATCACTTCCCGCGCGAGCACGAGCCGACGTGCGCGCTCAGCCTCGTGCTCGCTTCACTCGGACTCTACGAGGACGCGCTGCGGTTCTGCGACTGGCTCGCGACGGCGGAGTGGTTCGACTCGCGCGGTCCCGTGCGCACCGCCGAGTGGCTCGGCGTTCCGCGCCGCGCGATCTCGCAGCTCAACTCGCCGATCGACATGACGCTGCTGCGGCGCTTCGCGCAGAGCACGCGCCTCGAGCCGACCGATCCGCTGTACGTCTACATGAAGATGGTCGGCGACGATCTGCTGACGTACTTGCGCGAGGCGCGACAGAAGCTCGACTACGTCGCCGAACGGGCGCAGCGCTGGTCGATCGCCCACGAGGACGAGGTCATCGAGGCGCTGTTCCTACCGCGCGCCGACGAGACAGCCGACGAACCGAGCGGCATGCTCGGGAGCTACATCCGCGCGAACCAGCTCGCGGTGGCTGCGATCGTGTATCCCGATCGACGCGGCGGTGGCTTTGGCATCGGGCGGTACGAGGATCATCCGCGGCTCGACTTCTCGCGCGTCGAGGGCGAGGCCGACGTTCACTTCGCGCACAAGAGCGGCTTCATGTGCAAGACGTCGGCGACCGAGCCGGCGCGGTTGCAGCAGCTGATCACGCTCGCGTGGAGACCGCGTCACAGCGACGCCGGATCGAGCGCGTAGCTGTCCTCGGCTCGCGACACCGATCGATTCACTCGTCGTCGTCGGGGTCGGAGGGGCGTGTCTCGGGGACGGTGAACGGAGTCTCGGACAGCTTGGCGATCGCGGTGGCGAGGTTCACGACCTCGACGCTCGGCGGTGCGTTGCGCTCGAGCATGAAGGTGCACGTCGCGCAGGAGGTGACCACCATGCCGCCGCCGGTCTGCTGCACTTCTGCGAGGCGGCGCTTCGCCATCTGATCCGCGACGGCGGGCATCGTCTTGGGCAACAGGCCACCGCCGCCGCAGCACTCCGTGTCGCTCTTGGACCAACCGAACTCGCGGATCTCGACGAGCTGGCTGAGCGCGCGGCGCGGCTGCTCGACGACGTTGTTGTAGCGCGAGTGGTAGCAGGGGTCGTGGTAGTAGACCGAGCGCTTGGTCAGCGAGCACGCGAGGTTTGGCACCGCGGGCGCGAGGATGTCCGCGATCGAGACGACCTCGGTCTTCATGTTCACGCCTTCGGCCGGGTACTGCGTGCGCATCGCGTAGAGACACGCGGAGCAGTTGATCGCGATCTTCTTGAAGCCACGCAGCGACGCGGCGACGCGCCCCGCGTGCCAGCGAAACAGATCGCGATGACCGGCGGCGAGCAGTGGATAGCCCGCGCACGCTTGCGGCGCGTCGACGATCGTCACGTCCTCGACCCCGACGCGCTCGAACAGCGCGAGCGTCGCGGCGATGTCATTCGCGCCTTTGTCGATCGCATCGCAGCCGGGCCACAAGCCGAGCTCGCCCGACGTACCGAGGTTATCGGGGAACATCGTCTGCACTTGCGTCGCCAACCGCTGCTCGCGCGCACGAAAGCGCTCGCTGTACCCCGTCAGCGCTGGATGCTGCGTGCCGTGTTGCACCGCAGCCGCGCGCGCGGACAGGAGCACCAAGCCCGGCTCGTTGCCGTGATCGCAGTACATGGTGCAATGGCGGCAGCCGGTGCAGGCCCACAACGGATCCGTCGACTCCGCGGACCACGCGCTGCGACCGAGCCGCAGCTGGTTCGCGCGATCCATCTTGACCTGAGGGATGTACGTCTCGCGTCCGCTCGCCGTCGAGACCGGGCAGGCGTGCCGGCACATCTTCGGGCAGAACGTGCAGTAGTCGAGCTGCTTCGCCACCGACTCCGGCGAGAACGTCATCGCCGGCAGCATACCAGGAAGGCCACGCACTCTATGCTCGCTCGGGCGCCGGCGAGACCGAGCGACTGCGCTTCACGGAGCTCTGCGCGGCCCTGCCCGAATCGACGAGCTCGTGAGATCGCGACGGACGCGGTTAGTTCAGGCCGCCGACGCGCTCGCGCAGGTTGGCCAGATCGCGTTGGATGCGCGGGTTCATCGGCTCGAGGACGTGCAACCGCTCGAGCACGTCGAGCGACCGCGGCAGATCGCCGTTGCGACCGTAGATGCCCGCGAGGTTCACGAGCATGCGGGAGAGAATCTGGCGCTTGCTCGCCGCGGCGATCACGCTGGGCTCGAGAACGGCGTCCGGCGTGGTGGTCTTCTTCAGCAGCGCTTCGAGATCCGCCGACGTGAGCGCACGACCGCCGCTGAACGGATCGATATAGAGCCACGCATCTTCGATCGCGACGCGCACGAGGAAGTGGCCCGGGAAGTTCACACCCTGCGCGAGCACGTCCACGCGACGCGCCACCTCGAGGTACACGACCGACAGCGTGATCGGAATTCCCATGCGGCGATCGAGTACATCGCAGAGAAAGCTATTACGCGGATCGTAGTAGTCGGTGGTGTTCCCCGCGAAGCCCAAGTGATCGAAGAGGCAATCGCTGATCGCGCGTGCGCGTGCAATTCCCGACGGAGCACGCGCGACCTCGGGTGCTGCGCGACGAGCGATGTCGTCGAGCAGCTGGCGATATCCAACGAGATCGCGCTCCGGGTAATCCCACGAACCGATCAGCAGAGCGGCGTGGTCGAGCGTGAAGTCGTGGCGCGAGACGATCGCCGTAAACTCCGACAACCCATTGCTACCCTGCATGGAGCCACAATCGTATCACCAGTCGCGAAGCGCAAGCGGTGATGATTGGGTTAGTCGTGTCGTGAAACGTCGACCGTCTTATCGTCGGGGAAACCCCGAGCGAGGTACGACCGTGCACCATCGTCGTCGTCAAGGGTCGCTCGGAAAAAGGCGGTGACATAGGCGGCGGTGATCGCTCGTCCGGTTGTCGGACCGAGGTACGTGAATGGCTCGCCGTCGGTCTGGCGGGTGTCCATGCCGCATCCGGCGTCGAAGTTGTCGACGAGACCGACGAGATCGGACACCGACCAGTGCCCCGCGTCGGCGACCTCGAGCTTCCACGCGGCCTTCGCGGCGTCGTCGAAGTTGTCGCGGATGAAGTTGTTCCCGAATTCGCTGATCGAGTTGTCCTCGCGTGCGACGAGGAACGCCATCGGGATCGGTGCGAGTCCGACACCAGGGAAGAGTGGGCTGTCGATCGGAGCAGCGAGGGCAAACGTGGCGGCGATCCGATCGTCGATCTGCGCGAGCTTTCCTGCGGTGACCGCCCCGAAGCTGTGCCCCAGGCTGCCGATGCGTGTGCGGTCGGCGGACGCGAGGGAGGCGTGGTCGGCTGCGAGCACGACCTGCATGTCGGAGATTCGAGCATCGAGTGCTTCCGACGTGAGGCCGGTCTGGTTCGTGGCGAGCAGGTTCCACAGCGTCGCGCCGTCGTGATCCACCGACAGCACGACAAAGCCGTGGCTCGCGAGTCGCGCGGAGGCAGTGGCGAGATTCAGGCGCGTGCACGTATAGCAATGCGAGACGACGACGAGTGGAAACGAGCCCGCGGCCGGTGGCGCGTCGATGGCCGCAAAGAGGCGGCGCGTCGGGCAGGCGGGATCCGCGGTCGCGAGGAGGCCCGCGTAGTCGGTGCGGTGCGGCTCGTCCTCGAGCGACTCGAACGCGACCTCGGCCTCGGCGGTGTCCGTCGGATAGAACGATTGGAGCGTGCGCCCCTCGCTCGTGAACCGTGCGGTGCCGACGGAGTACGGGCCGTGCTCCTCGACGGACAGGTCGGGCGGAGTCTCGGGATCGCTGCAGGCGACGAGACACGCGAGGACGACGAAACGGCGCATACGCTTCCGTATCACGGCGCCAACCGCGTAGTATGCGAAGACTCATGGCTGAAGAGCCACGCGCGGGCATGATCATCGGTGGGCGCTACGAGCTCATCGAGGTGGCCGGCCGTGGTGGCATGGCCGATGTCTGGCGCGGCCGCGTGCGCGGCGACTCGGGCTTCGTGCGCGATGTCGCCGTCAAGCAGATGCACCAGAACCTCGCGTCGCAGCCGACGTACGTCGCGATGTTCGTCGAGGAGGCGCGCGTCGGTTCGTCGCTGCAGTCGCCCAACGTCGCCGAGGTGCACGACTTCGTTCACGACCGCGGCAACTACTACATGATCCTCGAGTGGATCGAGGCCGTGGACCTCGGCACGTGGATCAAGCATCACGTCGCGAAGAACGAGCCCACGCGGTGGGAGCTCGTCGCGGCGGTCGGCGTCGGAATACTGCGCGGTCTCGCCGCGGCGCACGAGCGTGTCGGCAGCGATGGTAGACCGGCGCCGATCGTTCACCGCGATGTGTCGCCGCATAACGTGATGCTCACCACGCGCGGCATGGTGAAGCTGATCGATTTCGGGTTGGCGCTCGCGCCGGATCGCACGCAGGAGCTCACGGACCCCGGCATCGTGAAGGGCAAGATGTCCTATCTCGCGCCCGAGATCGTAGCGGGCGGGCGGCCGATTCCAGCGTCGGATCAGTTCGCGACGGGCTCGGTGCTGTGGGAGGCGCTCGTCGGCCGCAAGCTGTTCGACGGCGCTACCGACTACGAGGTGTACTGTCGCCTGCGCGATTGCATGGTGCAGCCGCTGCGCCCGCTGCGGCAGGACGTGCCTGCGCCGTTCGCGCAGATCATCGCGCGCGCGCTGTCGCCGGGCGTGGAGCAGCGGTTCCCGTCGACGCGCGAGATGGCGCGGCAGATCGGCACCGCGCTCAAGAAGGTGCAGCTACGCAAGGACCTGCACACGGTGCTCGCGAAGAGCGTCAACGAGATCCGCGGCCAGCGCACGGGACCGGCTGCCGTCACCGATACATCGGAGGCCACGCCGATCGCGGAGATCCTCGCCGAGGAGACGCCGCGCATCGAGGTGCCACCGACGCCCGACGAAAAGAAGCAAGAGAAGCCGCGCGGGCTGCGCCACTACCTTCCGTTCTTCGGTAGAAAGCGTGGGTGAGGTGGCTTCTCGCGCTAGCGCTGGTCGGATGCGGTGATAACGGGTTGCCGCCGGCTCCCCGCGAGCTGCAGGCGGGACCTGTCACGATCGACACGCGCACGATGACGCTGTCCCTCGCGGGGACCCCGGCGCTCGAGATGCCCCAGTTCTTGCGCGTGGGAATCGTCGACGAGATCGAGCCCGCGCACTACTACGATCCACGCGGCGACTCGCTGGTCACGCTCGAGCCGGTGACCTCGCCGCGCGGACTCGAAGACGGTTGGGTCATCTTCGACAGCGGCGCGCGCATCAGGCTCGAGGCGTGTCCCGCGGGAGAGTGCGCCATGCTCGAGCTCGACGCGTCGAAGGTCGAGAACGCCGCGCAGATCCAGATCGCGTTGCCGCGCAGCGCTGACGAGCCGCTCTATGGAACCGGCGATGCGCCCGCCAAGGCCAACGTCGCCGGCACGGTGCGAGAGATGTCGCTGCGCATCGATCCCGCGTCCGACTCGTCGCTCAACGAGACACACGTGCCGGTGCCGCTCGTGTTGTGGCCGCGCCGCACAGCCGGGATGTTCATCGCCGACGATCGGCCCGGCGCGCTCGATCTCGGCTCCACCGATCCGACGCGCGTGACCGCGACGTTCACCTTGCCCGCGCGCGGCGTGCTGCGCGTGTATCTGTACACGGCGCAGACGCCGATCGATCTCGTCCGCGAGTACGTCGCGCTCACTACCAAGCCCGCCGTTCCGCCGCGCTGGGCGTTCGCGCCGCAGCAGTGGCGCAACGTTCACGATGCGACGAGCGAGCTGCTCGACGATGCGCAGCAGATGCGCACGCGGCAGATTCCGGGCTCGGTTGTGTGGATCGATAATCCGTGGCAGACGGCGTACAACTCGTTTGTCATCGACGAGACTCGGTTCGAGCAGATCGACGACGCGATCGCCACGTTGACCGCGCAGGGCTACAAGGTCGTGTTCTGGTCCACGCCGTACGTCGGCAAGGAGCCCGAGCTCGCTCAAGATCGCGCCGCCGGCGTCGCGCAGAGCTACTTCATCACCGACGAGGGCGATCGGCCGTTCGATTGGCCCTGGCAGAACGGCCCGGGCTACCTCGTCGACTTCACGCGCGAGGGCGCGATCGAGTGGTGGCGCGAGCGCATCGCCCGCGTCGTCTCGCGCGGCGCCGCGGGCTTCAAGCTCGACTTTGGCGAGGAGCTCGTGCCCGACCTCGGCGGCAACATCGTCGAGTTCCGCCTCGCGGGCGGCGACAACTCCTCGCACCACAATCGCTACGCCCAGAGCTATCACGAGGCGTACCTCGGCGCGTTCCCTCCCGGTGAGGGCTTCCTGATCACGCGCGCGGGTGCGTGGGGCGAGCAGCACGTGAACACGTCGATCTGGCCGGGCGACCTCGACAGCGACATGGGCGACTTCGGCGTCCTGCGCGACGGAAAGACCGCTGTCGGCGGACTGCCGTCTGCCATCGCGCGCGGTCTGGGACTCTCGGTATCCGGCTATCCGTTCTACGGCTCGGATATCGGCGGATTCAAGTCTCGTCCCGACACCGAGACCCTCCTGCGTTGGGCGCAGTACGCTGCGCTCGGCACGATCATGCAGCTCGGCGGCGGTGGTCCCTCGCACAACCCGTGGGACACGACGCAGTTCGACGCGAACGCCGCGGCCATCTACAAGCGCTACGCCGATCTGCACATGCAGCTGAACCCACTCCTCTGGACGCTCGCGCTGCAAGCCGGCAAGGACGGCACGCCGGTCACGCGCCCCGCGCGCTTTGTCTACGACTGCGCGTGCGACGACGCGATGTTCCTCCTCGGCGACGACATCCTCGTCGCACCGGTGATCACGCCCGGGGCCACCACGCGCGAGGTCACGCTGCCGCCCGGCACGTGGGTCGAGCGACGCACGGGCGAGGTCAGAGCAGGCGGCTCCACGTTCACCGTCGCCGCGCCGCTCGACGAGCTGCCGCTGTTCCACCGAGCAGGCTCGCTCGTGCCGGCGTTCGCGCTGTACGCGGACACGCTGCTCCCCGCGACCGCGCCCGGCGTCACCTCGTACTACGACCGCCCGCTCGGCAGCGAGCTGCGCTTGTCGTTCACGCCGGGCCCGACCACCGCGATCACGTCGCTGCACGACGGCACCACCGCCACCGCGAACGGTGCGAGCGCGTCGGTCACCGGCGGCAGCGAGTACCACATCTTCACGCTCGACATCGACGCGCGTGCGCAGACCGGCGACGCGCTCGCGGCGCCGACGAGCGTCACGGTGAACAGCGCGACCGTCCCGGCCGTCGCCTCCGAGTCTGCGCTGCGTGCGTGTGCGTCCCCCGGGTGCTGGTTCTTCGACGCACCGGCCAAGCGGCTCCAGGTTCGCGTGTTCGCGCCCGAGAGCCAGACGCGCGCCATCTCGATCTTCTGACGTCCTTGGGGCCGGCTCTACGCGCGCTCGGGCCAGGTCGCGAAGACGCGCGCGAAGCGCTCGGGGTCGGCGATGTTTCGCGCGACGAGGACGGCGTCCGCTTCGGCGATCGCGCGCGGATCGTCGCCGAGCTCGGCGAAGCGACGGCGCGCGAGAGCGGCGAGCGTGGACATCTGGCAGCTCTCCGCGTCGGCGATGCAGCCCGCGAGCGATTCGCGCGAGGCGGCGGCGTTGCCATCGAGCGCGTGCGCGCCCGCGTGCACGAGGCGCACGAACGCGCGGATATACGGCGCCGTGTGCTTGTCGAGCTTCGCGATCTCTCTGCGAGCCAACGCCGCATCGCCATTGCGGATCGCCACGCGTGCGAGCTGGTAGCGGGTCTCGGTGGCCACGGCCTGGACATGCGAGATAGCGGGGCCGAGGAACTCGCGCAGCTGCGGCACGAGCGCGTCGATCTCGCCGCGATCGTCGTCGTACATCGCGATCTCGGCGCGCGCGCGGACGTGGAACCAGTGCTGGAGGTGGAGGCCCTCCTCGGGCGGCGACCACGTGACGGTCTCGAGATCGTTGCGTGCACGCTCCGAGTCGCCCGCGGCGAGGTGCACGACGTTCGAGGACCACACGTACGAGGTGGCCGCGTAGCGATCGCCGCGACGGAGCGCATCGCGCACGTACTCGGTTTGCTTCTCGCGTAGCTCGTCGTAAGCGCCCATGCGGCGCAACGCGAACAGCATGAAGTTGCGAATGTGGTTGAGCTCGGCGGACGTGCCGACGGACCGCTCGCGGAGCTGCGCTTCGGCTTCCTCGACGATCTCGAGCGAGAGCGCGTGATGGCCGGCGAAGAACTCGGCCACGCCCTCGCCGGCGCGCGTCCAGCCGAGGAGCAGCGGGTGGTTGATCTCGGCGGCGATCTGGCGCGCCTGCGCGACGAGCTTGCGGGCCGCGGGGACGCGCGTGCCGCTCGAGGCGATGTACATCGCGAGGAAGCAGAGCGCATAAGCAAAGCGAACCGGATCGCCGACGCGCATCGCGACGAGGACGGCGCGCGCTTGCAGCGAGGCACCGCGCAGCGGCTCGACCATGGACAGGCCGAGCGACGCGGAGCGCATCATGTCGAGGCGGATCTCGTCGACGGCGGTGCGCACGTCGGGAGTGCGTGCGCGAAATCGCGTGCCCTTGATGGAGATGCGCAGCCATCGCCACACGAGCTGGCGCTTCACGGCGGCCGTCGTCGAGGGTAGCTGGTCGCCGATCTCGGCCAGCGTGGAGCGGAGGAGCGCGAGGCCGTCGTGGACGTGACCGCTGACGAGCAGCTCGTGGGCGGCGAGGCGGCGGCACTGGAAGCCCAGCGCGCTGTTCGCATTCTTCGACGCGGAGAGGAACGCGATCGCCGCCTCGGGACCGCGGCCCGCGTGCGAGAGCGCTTGTGCGCGGCGCATCATCATGTCGCGACGCACGTCCTCGTTGGGCTGATCGCCGAGGCGCAGGGCCACTCCCCACAGCGCGGCGGCCATCTCGAAGGCGAGCGCTTCCTCGGCGCGGCGCGCGGCGTTGATGGCGAGCTCGCCCGCGTGCGTGATGTGACCGGCGGCCTCGAGGTGGCGCACGATCGTCAGCGGATCCTTGTCGGCGATCTGCGACGTGAGGAGCACGGTCGCGAGGCGCTCGTGATAGCGACGGCGGCGCGGCGCAGGGACGCGCGCGACGACGGCCTCGCGCACGCGATCGTGATACGGCTCGACGAGATCGATGGGGCGCGTGCCGCTCGTGCGCACGAGCGAGGTGGCGCGCAGCGAGGCGAGCAACTTCGCGAGGCGCGGCGGCTCCACGTCGAGCGCTTGGCCGATCACGCCTTGCGGCAGCGGAGCACCGGCGACGGCGATCAGCTCGAGCACGCGGCGCGCGCGATGATCCATGCGCAGGATGCGCGCCCACAGCGCGTCGTCGAAGCGCTGCGCGGTCAGCGGTGCGGAGCCGTGGCGCACGAGCTCGTGCATGAACATCGGGTGGCCACCCGCGTCGTCGACGAGCGCGTCCGCTTCTGCTTCGCGGCCCGGCGCGATCAGCTTGATCAACGCGCGGCCCTCCTCGGGCGAGAGGCGGCCGAGCGTGAGCACGCCTTGGTTGGGCAAGTCGGGCCGCTCGCCTGCATCGCTCCGGCGCGTGATCACGAACAGGATGCGCGGCGCGTTCGGCGGATGCAGGATCTCGCGAAGCAGCGCGATCGAGTCCGTATCTGCCCATTGCAGATCGTCGATGACGATCACGATCGTCTGCGTCTCGGCGAGCGAGCCGAGCAGCTGGCGCAGCCCGCGGAACGCGCGTGCGCGAAGCTCGACGGGAGACGCGGGTCGCGGGACGCTGAGACGCGCGATCGCGGACACGCGGCGCAGCGCGGGAAACACACGCGCGAGCGCTTCGACGTCGTTCGTCAGGTGCAGCGCGACATCTACGGGATGACGGCGCATGAGCTCGTGCGCGAGCGCGTCGACGATGTTGTCGATGCCCTTGAACGGCACGCTCTCGCGCTCGTAGCAGCGTCCGGAGAGCACGAGCGCGCTCGGATGTCGCTGATGCACAGCTTCCACGAAGCTGCGCACGAGCGAGCTCTTGCCGATGCCGGACTCGCCCTCCACGAACACGGCGCTCGCACCACGCGTCGCGAGCTCGTCCAGCGCAGCATCGAGCACCGCTAGCTCGTGCGCGCGTCCCACGAACGGCGGCGGTCGCTCGTCGGGGACCTCGCGCGCCGTGAGTCGCTTGACGATCTGCGCCGCGCTCGGCCGATCTTGCGCGCGCCGGCGCAGGAGCTCCATGCACAGCGTGGACAGCTCCGTGGGCGGCTGACCGAGGTTGGGTGGCAGCGGATCTTCGTTCTGCTTGCGCGTGATGATCTCGAGGGGCGCGCCGTCGAACGGCAGCTTGCCCGAGAGCGCCTCGTACATCATGACTCCGACGGAGTAGCAGTCGGCGGACGGCGCCACCGACGACGAACGGGCCTGCTCCGGCGCCATGTACGCCGCCGTGCCGATCACGTCGAGCCCGGCGCTGCGCCGATCGGGCGCTGCCTCCCCGACGAGGCCGAAGTCCAGCACGACGACGCGGCCCTTGCGCGTCACGAGGACGTTGGACGGCTTCAGATCGCGATGCACGGCACCCGAGCGATGCAGCGCATCGAGCCCCGATGCGAGCTGCCGCACGGCGTCGCGCAGGCGCACCTCCGGCGTCGTCGGATCGTCCGGATCGCCCGCGCCGTCACGCACCCACTCGAGAAACGGCCAGCCCTCGACGAGCTCCATCGTGAAGAACCAGTGGCCATCGTCGGCGAGCAGCTCGCCGAGCCGCACGAGGTTGCGGTGCTCGAGATCTGTCCGCGCGCGGAACTCGGTCTTGAGGCGATACAGCGCTTGCGCGTCGAGCTGACGCACGGTCTTCAGCGCGACGAGCATGCCGCGCTCGTGATCGAACGCTTCGTAGACGATGCCCATCGATCCCTCGCCGAGGACACGGCGGAGCTCGAAGCGACCGTTGCCGGCGAAGTGCTGCTCGGGCAGCACCGACGACGCGTACGCCACACCGCTATCGCGGAGACGAGGCGTGGACATCGTGGTCCATGGTGCCTGACGAACGCGGTTCCGCGGTCTAGTAAGGTTTGTGGGTCGGCAGACGTTCTGTTCAGCGCGGTATGTACCAGTCGGGAATCGGCGCTGCTGTGGGTACACGGAACGCGAGCGTCCAGACGTAGAACATCATCGAGAGAACGACGAAGGCGAGCGCCCACGCGACGAGTAGCGACGCGAGCTTCTGCGGCAATCTCTCGGTCTTCACGCGTGCGGTGATGAGGAGAGAAGCGACGATGGCCACGGCCGCGACGACGATGCCTTGGAGGAGCCGCCCGTAGAAGTCCATCGCCAGGCCCTCTGGTTTGGCGGTGAGCTCCCAGCTGCGCTCGAGCGGGAAGTACTGGAGGATCGCTTGGCCCGTGAACTGCGGCGCGACGAACGCGATGCAGAACGCGATCGTTCCGATGCACGAAGCCGTGTACAGCGCGTCCTGTCGCTTCACGGAACGCCTCGCACGTTCGTGATCACGAAGCCGCTGATCACGTCGAACCACACGATGAACGCCGTGAGCCACGCCATCGCGACGTAGCCGCCGACGAGGTGGCGATCATCTTTGCTGCTCATCGCGCGCGAGAGGAGCAGCATGCCGACGACGAGCGGCAACCCGAGCGCCGCGAAGTTCTCCTTCATGTCGAACAGGTTCGAGGCCCATCGCTCGTAGCGATCGAGATACAGCGCGCGCGTGTGATAGCGAAACGTCGGGTACACGAGGAGGCCGAAGCCGAACGTGATGACGTACGTGACGGCGATCGTCGCGGCGTAGATGCGCCCGAGGCGTTGCTTGTGCGTGCCGCGCGCGTAGCCCCACGCGATGATCGCGTGATGCGTGGTGGCGCCGACGAGGACGATGGCAGCGCAGACGTGAAGCAAGAGCAGGAGCTTCGCGGCTCCATCGAACGCGATGTCCGGCATCCGAGAGTCCTAGAAGTCGTCCGAAAGTCCTTCGGAGTCGGAGTCCCTCTCGGTCTCGTCCTTGGGGGCGGGGCGGATGTAGATGTCGTCGACGCGCCACTCGTCGTCTTCTTTGCGCAGCACGATGCGATAGCGGATGCCGTTCTCGTCCCAGCGCAGCTCCGCGCGGTCGTTGCCGTACTCGTCGATGCGATCGTTGATGCGCTTGCCGATGCCCGCGACGAAGCCCTCGACCTGCCTCATGAGGCCGTCGCGCCGTCGCTGCGTCAGCACGCCGAGCGCGCCGTTGATATCGCGCTGTGCGATCGCATCGGCGAACAAGCGGATCGCATCACGCGGACGCTTGGCGCGCGAACGCGAGACGAGCTCCGACTCGAGCCGCCACGTGCGGCCTTCGCGCTCGAGCTGCACGAGCTTGCCATCCGGGAAGCCGATCAGCGCGCGCTCGCCGACGTCCGGGTTGCCCTTGAGACTCTCCTCGAGGACCTTGATCTGCCACTGCCGCTCTTTCTCGTGGTTCTTCCACTCGAGAGCGAACGTGTCGTAGCTGATCTGCTTGCGCGTATCGCTCGACAGCATGTCGTACGCGTCGCGCGGATCGTTGGACTTCAGCGCGTTCAGATACACGCGGACGCCATCCGCTGCCGGCGAGGAAGACCCGGCTGGTCCGCCGCACGCAGCGGCGAAGAGAACCAGCGTCAACAGACGGCGCATGCACAGACAGTAGCAGCGCGCGGCACTGCCTCCACTGCGAGCGCCGAAAATAGCAAACCCACCGAAGCACCATGCCTCGGTGGGCCCCCTTGCTGCGTGGCCGTCCGTCAAGATCCGGCAGCGAGGAGTATGACGACGGATACTGCGAGGTGAGTGCCAGCGTGCAAGTGCTCGCAGCGTGGTCGCTACCTGGCGTTTGGCGGGGTGCGTATCAACGGCGGTTCACACCCACCACTGTGAATCTCCCGTCGGAAGTCCGCGGGAACACTCAAATCAGTGTTCAAGCGCCGCGCGGACCGTTAGTCAGCTGCAGCTCGGAGTGACGAGCCTCGGGCAGCTTGTCGGGATAGTCGAGCGAGCTGTGGAGGCCGCGCGACTCCTTGCGACGGCGCGCGCTCTCGATGATGAGGTGAGCCGTGAGCGCGAGGTTGCGCAGCTCGATGAGGTCGCTCGTGATCTTGAAGTCGATGTAGTACTCGCGGATCTCGTCGCGCAGCACGTCGATGCGATGGCGCGCTCGCTCGATGCGCTTGTTCGAGCGCACGATGCCCAAGTACGACCACATGAACCGGCGGATCTCCTCCCAGTTCAGCGTCACGACGATCGCGTCGTTGGAGTCGGTCGCGTCACCGCTCGACCACGGCGCCACCTGCGCGGGGCGAATGCGCGGCGCGTTCCTGACCGCCTCGGCCGCGTGCGCCGAGTACACCATGCCCTCGAGGAGCGAGTTCGATGCGAGCCGATTCGCGCCGTGCAGCCCGGTGAACGCGCACTCGCCGATCGCGTAGAGGCCGGCGATCGTCGTCGCCGCGTTCTTGTCCGTCTTCACGCCGCCGCACATGTAGTGCGCCGCCGGCACGACGGGAATCGGCTGCTTCGTCATGTCGATGCCGAGGCCGAGGCAGCGCTCGTAGATGTTCGGGAAGCGACCCTTCACGAACGAAGGATCGAGGTGCGTCATGTCGAGGAACACGCAGTCCGCGCCCGACTTCTTGAGCTCGTTGTCGATCGCGCGCGCGACGATGTCGCGAGCCGCGAGAGACTTCATCTCGCTGTAGTTCTCCATGAAGGTCTCGCCGTTCGCGAGCTTCAGGATGCCGCCTTCACCGCGCAGCGCTTCCGAGATGAGGAAGTTGCGCGCGTGCGGATGGAACAACACGGTCGGGTGGAACTGCACGAACTCCAAGTCGCAGACGGCGGCGCCGATGCGATACGCCATGGCGACACCGTCGCCGGTCGCGACGTCGGGGTTGGACGTGTAGAGGAAGACCTTGCCGGTGCCACCGCTCGCGAGGATGGTCGCGCGCGCACACAGCGTCTTGACGATGCCGCTGTTGCGGTCGAGCACGTACGCACCGAAGCACGCCGGGTCGCCGCCGTACTTGGCCATCGAGAGCAAGTCGACGGCGATGTGGTCCTCGAGGATCGTGATGTTCGAATGCTTCTGGGCTGCAGCGAGCAGCGCGCGTTGGATCTCGCGGCCCGTGACGTCCTGCCAGTGCACGACGCGGTTCTTGGTATGTGCGCCTTCGCGTCCGAGGTTCAAGCTGCCATCGGAGGCGCGGTCGAGGCGCACGCCCACGTCGAGGAGCCGCTGCACCTGCGCGGGACCCTCGCTCACGCACATCGCGACGACGTCGCGGTCGCACAGGCCATCGCCAGCCTTGAGCGTGTCTTCTATATGTAGCTCGAACGAGTCGTCGGGCGACATCGCGGCGGCGACGCCGCCTTGTGCCCAGTTGGTGTTGGTATCGTCGGGCCGCTTCTTGGTGACGATGACCACGCGTCCGTGCTCCGCCGCGAGGAGCGCGAAGTTGAGGCCCGCGATACCCGTTCCGATGACCAGATAATCGGTGTCGAGGACCTCATTCATTGCGAGGCGGACCATACACCGCTACGATTTCGGACGTGAAGCGAGTCATCGCCGCTTCGATGTTCGTTCTGGCCCTCGGGGTTGGAGGAACCGCGAACGCCGACATCTACTCGTGGACTGACGAGGAGGGTGTCCAGCACTTCACGAACGTGAAGCCCAAGGGCAAGGACGCCGGCAAGTACAAGAAGGTCTTGTCCTCGCAACCCGAGAAGGGCAGCAAGGCATCCGCGCAGCGCGGCTCGTGTCCGCGGTGCGACAAGGTCACGTCCAAGGACCGCTCGCCCGAGCGGTTCACTCGCTACGACGAGTACATCTACGAGGCATCGCAGCTGTACAAGATTCCAGTCCCGCTGATCCGCGCGGTGATCAAGGTCGAGAGCGATTACGACCCGCACGTCATCTCGGCGATGGATTGCAAGGGCCTCATGCAGGTGCATCCCGAGGTCGAGATCGATATGGGCGTCGTCGGCGATGTCTTCGATCCGCGCACGAACATCATGACGGGCACGCGTCTTCTGCGCTGGCTCGCGAATCGCGTCGACGGCGATCTCGTGCTCACGATCGCCGGCTATCACGCGGGGCTCGGATCGCTCGCGAAGTACGGCTACACGGTGCCGCCGTACGAGTACACGAGGAAGTACTTGAAGATGGTCCTCGAGCGGTACTACCAGTACAAGACCGAAGAAGCGCGCGCTCGCACTCGCTGATGTTGCGCGTGGAGGTCAGCGAGATCGGGCAGCCCGCATTGCCCGCGATCGACGTGGCGGGTGCCGTTGTCGTCGGCAGCGGCCCCGATGCGCAGATCCGCTTGCCGGCCGACGCGGCGAAGCACGCGATCGTCCGGATCGCGGACAGTACGTGGACCGCGCTCGCGAGCATCGTCGTCGATGGAGTCACGCGAGGCGAGGGCGACAGCGGCGCGGTCGGTGAGGGCGTCACGTTCGAGAGCGGCGGCTATCGCGTGCGGGTGGCTCCCGCGCCCGAGGGAGTGCCGCCATCTCCGCCGCAGCGAACGGAGAGCCTCGCGCGCGAGCTCGTGCGCTCGATGCTCGGCGGCGCATCGCCGATGCTGCACGTCGAGCGCGGGCCGAGCGCAGGAGCGAAGCGCGCGTTGCCGCCTCCCGACGTGGCGATGGTCATCGGTCGCGGCGACGAAGCGACGTGGCCGATCGCCGACGAAGATCTCTCGCGTACGCACGCGGAGCTGCGCCGCCAGTGGGACGGCACCGTGCTGCGCGACCTGGGCTCGAAGAACGGGACGCGCGTCGACGGCGTCCGCGTGCGCGACTCGATCGTGCTGCATCACGGCGCGCTCGTCGAGCTCGGCAACGTCGCGCTTCGCTACGACGACCCCGCGGAGACACATCTTCGCGGTTCGCCGCCCGCGCGCGTCGCCCCGCCGGTGCCGGTGCGAGCGGCGAACAGGACCGTCTTCGTGATCGCGCTGGTGCTCGTGGCGACGGCGATCGTCGGCCTCGTGTGGATCCTCACGGCCTGAACAGGGCGCGCGCTCAGCGCGTGCTGCGGAAGCTCACGCGACCCGTGGGGTCCACCATGGGCCACAACGAGCCGTTCGATGGGCTCCAGCGTCCGAGAAGGTACGTGTGCAAACGATCGTAGGGGACGTCGGTGTCGATCAGCGCGAACGTGTCGACGTATACGGTCTCGTCGCGCGGACGCAGCGCCTCGTACGGCAGCACGGGGAGCCGAAGGGTGGTCTCGTCGCGTCGCTCGCCGATCACGATCCATTGCAGGTTCGAGAACCCCACCTGTGCCCAGACGAGGTCCCCGCGCTCGCCATCGTCGTTCTCCGTCCAGCGGAGCTCGTAGCTCGAGAGATCGAGCTCCGGGCGAGTGGTCAACGTTCGGATGGGCGCCGACAGATCGAGCGTCGTGGACGTGGTGCCGGGGCCCCACACGATCGCCGAGACCACCGTTCGTGGATCGTTCGTGTCGTCGATCATGCGCGCGCTCAGCTGCGCGACCTCCCCGGCGATGACCGGCATGCTGATCGGAAGCGTGGCGTGCGTGCCCGTGATCTGCGTCGAGGTGCCGGTCGTGTAGAACACGTCCGCGAGTGCACCAGTGACGTTCACGATCGCACCCGTCGGCCCCTCCACGTCCACCGTCGCATCGAACGGAGTGTAGGGGCCGCGCATGTCGAGCGTCCCGGGCGACTGGAGGTTCGCGTTCTTCGCGTATCGATACCCCGCGGGCTCCGCGTTCTGGTCGCGCGCCACCAGCAGGACGTCGGAGGTCGGCGTGCAGGACTGGAAGAACGGCGCGAACGGCGACTCGAGCGCGGCGCTGACCTCGACGAATGACTCGCAACGATCGAATGCGAAATAGTCGAGCGCGTTGTCGAACGCTTCGATGATCAGGCTGAGATTTGGCTGCGCGTCGCCGAGCTCCGGCTGCCTCAGATCGAGGGTGAGCACGTCCCCGGGCTGCACGTTGGTCCACGTGTAGAGGCTGATCTCCGCGAACGGCTCTTCGTAGACCGTCACGAACCCGCCCGGCGCCATCAACGCAGACGCTTCGTTCGCGTCGTTAAAGCGCGTGGCGAGCACGAGCGTGGAGTCGGCGTTCTGAAAGAACACGCGGACGCCGGTCGTGGCCGTCGCCTTCTCGATCCGCACGGTGACGAGCCCGCGCGCGTCGGCATCGGAGCGCGGGTCCGCGTCCGGCAGCGTGGTGCCATCGCCGCAGGCAGCGAGCGCGAGCACGAACAGAGCGGCACGCATGGGCCGCATGCTAGCCGATCAGAAGAGCGAGAGCTGGCCGGTTCGCGGCGGCGGCCTGCGAAACGTGACGCGATCGTCATACTCGTCGTCGTCGTCGCGGGCGTCGAGCCCGAGCCGCTTGCACGTGGCATCGAACATCTTCGCGAGCGTCTCCGCGTACGGGCCTTCGCCGCGCCCGCGCGTGCCGAAGCGCGCGTCGTACAGCTTGTCGCCACCACGCGTCTCGCGAATGCGATGCAGCACCTTGTCTGCGGCGAGCGGCATCACCGCGCGCACTCGCTCCTCGAACACTTGCTTCACCGCGCCCGGCAAGCGCAACAGCGTCCAGCCCGCGCTCGCGGCGCCCGCCGAGGCTGCGCGCTCGAGCACCGTGACCATCTGGCTATCGTTGATGCCCGGCATCACCGGCGCGATCATCACGCTGACGCAGATCCCCGCCTCGGCGAGACGCTCGATCACCTTGAACCGGCGATCCGGCGACGCTGCCCACGGCTCGATCATGCGCGACATCTCGTTGTCACTGAACGCCAGCGACACCGCGATGTGAAAGCGCGCTTCGTCACGCAGGGCTTTGAACAGATCGATGTCTCGCTCGACGAGCGCGCTCTTGGAGATCACGCTGACGGGGTTGCGATACTCGAGGCACACCTCGAGGCAGCGCTTCGTGATCTCGAGCTCCTTCTCGATCGCCTGGTAGCAATCGGTCACGCCCGAGAACATGACGAGCTCGCCGACCCAGCTCGGCTTGTCGAACGCCGCGCGCAGGAGCGCCGGTGCATCGCGCTTCACGACGATCTTGGTATCGAAGTCGGTGCCCGCGCCGAGATCGAGGTACTCGTGCGTGGGACGTGCGTAGCAGTACGCGCACGCGTGGAGACACCCACGATACGGGTTGGCGCTCCACCGGAAGCCGAGATCGGGAGAGTCGTTGCGGCTGAGCAGCGACTTCGAGTTGTCCTCGAGCAGCGTGACCTTGGTGGGCGGTGGTCCCTCGCCGTCGTCGTACGACAGCGCGACGTCTCGAAAGCGATGCAGCGGGTTCGAGACGTCCCTCGACTTCACGCGCGCAGCATACTGAACACGCGAGCAGGTGTCACGTTTTCTCGTCGAGAAACGCGAGGACCTGCGCGGGGAGCGGATCGGACGCTGCCGCGATCAACGCGTCCGGGACCACCGTGTGGCGATGCAAGCGCGGCATCGCGATCGCGCCTCGATCGATCACGTAGCGCAAGGCGAGCTCTGCGAGCGTCACCGCGCTCGCGCGATCGTGCTTGTTCTGACGTTCGAGCACGCCGCGCGACGCCTCGGTCGATCGCGCAGCGGGTGGCACCGTGCGCACGAGCGTCGACAGGCGCGCCACGTCGATCGCGATGCGCTCGAGCGTGGCGTGATCGATCGCGTTGCGATCATCGCGCTGCGTGAGCTTTGCACCGGGAGCGATCGTTCCCGCGAGCGCACCCCCTGCGAGCGGCTGGCGTGCGAGGACCGCGAGAGGCGCGGTGCGTCGTGGAGGCGCTTTCGTCACCGTCGGCATCGGCGTGGTGATGTCGAACGGCGAGAGGATCAGCGACGACACCGGCGGCGAGGGCGCGGGCGGTGGTGCCTCGGGACCGAGAGGGATCGGCGCGAGCGCCGCGGCGACGAGCGGCTCGACGTCGCGCGCGCAGAGGCTAAACGGCACCGACAGCGACACGAACCACGGCACGGCGATCAGCGCGGAGAGCTCGTGGGAGAGCTCGCGGGGTGTCGGCGGCTCCTCGCGCTCGCGGGGCGCACGAGCACCCGACTCGCGCGAGAAGTAAGCGCCGCTGATCGCGACGGGCGCGTCGTCGGGCTCGGGCTCGTCGTGCTCGCTGCGGTCGAGGGGCTCCAGACGCGCGCCGAACGCCAGCACCTTACCTTCGCGAATCAATCGCGCGGCCGTGCCCTCGAGCTCGAGCCACATCTTCGAGGTCAGCCACGATGGACGCAGCGGCAGTTGCACGAGCGGTAGCGCGTCGAGCTTCGTGTTGCGCAGCGCGGTCTCGACGCGCGCGACGAGATACGCGGGCGGCAAGCGCTCGATCGGCGTATCGCGTCCCCCGCGAAGCGGCACCGTGATCGCCGTGATCGCCGAGTCGCGGAGACGCAGCGCGCGGACGACATCGCCGGCGAGCCGCTCCGCGTCGTCCTCACCCGGGTGAACGTCGACGAGCGAGAGGCCGAGCTCGAGCGCCACGGTGAGGGCTCGCTCGGCGTCGCGGCGATCGATGCCGCGCGAGGCCGCGATCGCGAGCGACAGATCGCCGCAACCCACGGATGTGACCGTTCTCTCGCCGAGGGGCACGCTGCGCACGGCGGCATTGTATGCGCGGTCGGGTCCTCGGTACGATGGCCAGACATGAGGCTTCGAGCGGTCTTGATCTGTCTTGCATCTGGGGCGGCGGCGGCGGTGGTCGCGTGTGGCGACGATGGGGGTGCGAACAAGCTCCCCGATGCGCCGCTGGCCGATGCCGCGACGCCGGACACGCCCGATCAGCCCGTGCCCGCGCGTCTCACGATCAAGCGCGATGGCGTCGGCGTGGAGGGAATCGACGTGTACTTCCAGAACGCGGATAGCTCGCTCGTCGCCAAGGTTCCGACGAACGCGAACGGTGTGGCCGAAGCGAGGATCGCACCCGGCGCCTTCGTCACGGTCGTGAATCCGTTCGAGCGGGTCCTGACGGGGCTACGGCAAGTCGACGTCCAGACGTTCGCGGGCGTACAGCCGGGCGATCAGCTCCAGCTCTCGGAGGGCAGCCCCGAGCGGATCTACACGAACATCCAAGCGACGATCGATCCGGATCCGAACGGCGCGCAGTACAAGATGTGGGCGACCTGCAAGATCTTCTACGACAAGTCGGACGCGACCATGCCGTACTACTTCTCGGTCGGATCGGGCGGATCGGACCGCCCGACGGCGACCACGGATCTCGTCAACTGCGGCAGCACGACCGACATGCTGATCGAGTCGGAGGACGGTACCGGTTCAAGCGCGGGATGGATCTTCAAGGATGATGTCGCCGTCTCCGAGGGCGCGAGCATCGACATCACCGACGCGTACACCGCGACACCGACGGTGACGCTCCAGTACACGGACCTCCCGACCACGGTGTTCAGCATCTACGCGAGCAACGTGCTCGCCACGTCGGACGGACCTCTCTGGCGTGAGGCGCTCTCGATCGGTAGCGGCGGCGGCTCGTCGATCAGCTACCAACGCCCCGCACCGCCGACGGCGACGCAGGTCTTCTTCACGAACCTGTCGCTGAGCAGCGGCCCCACGTCGCACTACGTGGTCGACTGGATGCCGATCACCACCGCACCGACGCTGTCGCTATCGAACGCGCTCCTGCGTCGCATCACGAGTGCGCCGGCGTACGACGCCGCGACCGCGACCGCGACGTGGGTCGAGGAAGCGACGGGCGAAGCACCCGACCTCGCGATCGCGCGCGTGACGGCGACCCGCGACGGGACGCCGCTCGCGTGGAGCTGGCGGCTCGCGGGGCCGGTGAGCGGCGCGACCCTGAAGTACCCGACGCTCCCCTCCGAGATCGCGCAGTACAACGTCGCCGCTGACGACGACGTCGCCATCTATGACCTGACGGTCGCGAAGGTCCCGGGTGGCTACAACACGGTTCGTCCGATCGTCCTGTCGCAGGACCTCGCCGGATTCTTCGCAGGCACGAGCGGACGCGTGCTCGTCCAGCGCTACTTCGACTAAGGCGGCGTTTACTCCCGACGGGGGAAACGGTTAGATCCGCCGATGGATCCTGTGGTTGTTCCTCCCGTCGGCGCGTCGGTACCGCGCGTCGATGGCGTCGCCAAGGTCACGGGCCGCGCGCGGTACCTCGATGACCTCGATGCACCCGGGGCGTGGCACGGCGCCACCGTCCGCTCGAAGGTGCCGTACGGCGTTCTCGAAGCGATCGACTTCGATCCGGCGTTCGACTGGAGCCAGGTCGTCGTCGCGACGGCGGCCGACATCCCGGGCAAGAACACGATCTATCTGATCGAAGAGGATCAGCCCGCGCTCGTCGAGATCGGTGCGCACGTGATGCACGTCGACGAGGCGATCGCCATCGTCGCCGCGCCGACGCGCAAGCTCGCGTTCGAGGCGATCGAGCACGTGAAGCCGCGGATCAAACCGCTGGTGCCGAACTTCGACGTCACGAAGTCGGAGAAGGTGTTCAAGGAGTTCCTGATCCGCAAGGGCCACGCGACCGACGACGAATTCGAGGCGGTGTTCGCGAAGGCAGCGCGCGTGATCGAGGGCGACTACTACACGTCGCCGCAAGAGCAGATGTACATCGAGCCGCAGGCGATGATGGCGGAGTGGGCGGATGGCCGCGCGTACATCGTCGGATCGATGCAGTGCCCGTACTACGTGCACAAGGCGATGAAGCCGCTCCTCGGAGTCGAGGCGGATGGCGTGGTGATCACGCAGTCCGTGACCGGCGGTGGGTTCGGCGGCAAAGAGGAGTATCCGTCGATGCTCGCCGCGCACTGCGCGGTGGTCGCGCACAAGGCGAAGCGCGCCGTGAAGATGACGTACGACCGCGACGAGGACATCGCCGCGACGACCAAGCGCCATCCCGCGTGGACGCATCACCGCATGGCCGTCGACGCCAATGGCGACATCCTTGCGATCGACGTCGATTGCGTGATGGACGGTGGCGCGTATCTCACGCTCTCGCCGGTCGTACTGTCGCGCGGCGTGCTTCACGCGGCGGGGCCGTACAAGTGCGCCACCACCCGTGTGCGCGGCCGTGTGGTCATGACCAACCATCCGCCGCACGGTGCGTTTCGCGGCTTCGGCGCACCACAGACAACGTTCCCGTACGAGCGGCAGATGCAAAAGCTCGCGATCGCGCTCGGCGAGGATCCGCTCGCGCTGCGTAAGCGGCTCGCGTTGCGCGCGGGCGACACCACGTCGACGGGCCAGCTGCTCGGTGAGAGCGTCGGCACCGACGACGTCCTCGCGGCGATCGAGAACTGCGCGGGGCCGGCGCCGGCGCGCGACGCCGTGGGCCCGAGCGGCGCGCC
>JAEYYV010000405.1 GCA_023428295.1 Pseudomonadota bacterium | reverse complement strand
AGGTGCGGGTTCACGAGCTGCTCGACGCGGCGCTCGCTGATGTTCGCGAGCTCGGCGACGGCCATCGCCGCAGCGTCGAGCGCGAGCGCGACCGGCTGACCGTGGAAGTTGCCGCCGCTGATCATCTCGTCACCATCGGGGCCATCGACGAACACGAGCGGGTTGTCCGTGGACGAAGCGGCTTCGCGCTCGAGCACGTCGCGCGCGAACGAGAGCACGTCGCGCGAGGCGCCGTGCACCTGCGGCATGCAGCGCAGCGAGTACGGATCTTGGACCTTGCCGCAATCCTTGTGCGACTCGGCGATCTCGCTTCCGTCGAGAAGCTCGCGCAGGAAGGCGGCGACCGCGATCTGGCCGGGATGCGGACGCGCCGCGACGACGCGCGGATCGAACGCACGCACCGTACCCTTGAGCGCTTCGAGCGAGAGCGCCCCCGCGATGTCGGCGATCTTGCACGTCGCGATCGCGTCGAGGACCGCGAGCCCACCGACGGCGGTCATGTGCTGCGTGCCGTTGAGCAGCGTGAGACCTTCTTTGGCCTCGAGGACGAGCGGCTCGAGCTTCGCGCGGCGCAGCGCCTCGGCGGCGGGCATGACCTCGCCCCCGAGCTCCGCGTCGCCTTCGCCGATCATGCCGAGCGCGAGGTGTGCGAGCGGTGCGAGATCTCCGGACGCGCCGACCGAGCCACGCGTCGGGATGATCGGATGCACGCCCGCGTTGAGCGCCTCGCACAACCGCTCGCAGCACACGGCGCGCGCGCCGCTGCGCCCCGTCGAGAGGACAGCGGCGCGAAGGAGCATCATCGCGCGCACCGACTCGCGCGGAAGCGGCGCGCCAACACCGGCCGCGTGCGAGCGAACGAGGTTCTGTTGCAGTCGCGAGACCTCGGCGGCCGAGATGCGGACCTCGGCGAGCGCGCCAAAGCCCGTGTTGACGCCATAGACGGCTGGCGCGGCGTCACCGCCGGCGACCACTTCGTCGACGACGCGGCGGGCGCGGACCATGGCGGCGTGCGCGCGCGTCCCGATCTCCACGCGGCGCTGACCTCGCGCGACCTGCGCGATCGCGGTCAGGGTCAGCTCGTCGTCGCCGAGGCGCAGCGGGGGTAGGGTGTGTGGCTGCATGCGCCGCATGGTGTATGCGATCGCGCGCGTGTCGAACAGGCCAACTGCTCGGAATGACGGCCCCCTGCGTTGACACGATCGGGCCGCTCGGATGATCGTTTGGGTGACTTGGGGGGACCACCCGATGATGATACGGGCGCCACGGAGGGCGCGTCCGAAACGCTGATTCCTCGCGTTGGAGAACCCCTCTCGCCGCTGGGCCCAGACACGACGGATCGCGCGAAGAGCCTCGCCGCGCGCATCGACGCGATGAACCTCCCCGACGAAGACGACGAAGACGACGAAGACGCGGGCGACAACGATCGCGACTCGGGATCGATCTCGATCGATGTCGACGATCCGCCGGCCGCACCGGTGTCCACGGTCCAGCAGCTCGCGAGCGCGCCCGTGCCGAGTGCGGTGCCGGGCGTCGAGATCAGCGCGGCCTCGATCGATCTCGCGGACATCGAGATGGTCGAGGACGACGGGAAGTCGCAGAAGATCCCGGTGGTGCCGCCGCCTCCGCGCGTGCCGCCACCACCTCCGCGTCCGATCGTCGCGATTCCACCGCGTCCGCCGCCAGCGGCAGTGCGCGTTCCACCACTCAAGCCGCCACCGCTCAATCGCCAGAGTCAGCCGCTGCCTGCGGTGCGACCGAGCCAGCCCATTCCCGTCACGTCGAGCGTCGCGATTCCGCCTCCGGTGATCGCGGTGCCGCCTCCACCACCGCGCGCGGTGGCGAGCAATGACGACGAAGACGACGACGACAAGTTCGGTGGAGAACCGGGACGCGGACGTCGTCCGACGGGCGCGCCTCCGATCTTCGAGGGCGCGCAGCGTGCGGCGCCGACCACGCCGATCGCGGGCCCCGACGCGCTCGAAGGTGTGATCGGTGCGAGCGGCTCCAGCGCCGACGCCCTCGATGCCGGCGGCGTCGAGGTCGGCACGCAGGTCGCGAACATTGTCATCGACCAGCCCGTGGAAGCGCTGCTCGAATCGCCGACGGTGATCGATCGCGCGCTCGGCGAGCTCGGCGATGCCGGCGGCGAGAAGCGCGCGCAGACCGTGGCCAGGGAGCTCGACGCGACGACGGATGCGTCCGCCGCCGCGTACCTCGCGTACGAGCTCGGCGAGCTATACGAGCGCCGCCTCGCCGACGAAGCGCGCGCGGTCAAGGCGTACGGTCGCGCACTCACGCTCGATCCGAGCCTGCGCCCGAACCTGTGGGCGATCCGTCGCATCTTCTATCGCCGCGGCTTGTGGCCGAACCTCGCGAAGCTGATCGGCGCCGAGGTCGACTACGCGCGCGATGACTACGAGCGCGCCGACTTGCTCCTCGAGCAAGCGCGCGTGTCGAGCCACCAGATCGGCGACACCGCCGCCGCACGCGAAGCGCTCGACGAAGCGACGCGGATCGCGCCGTCGCATCAAGGCGCGTTGCTCGAGCTCGAGCGCTTGGCCGCACGCGAGCACGACAGCGCGGCGCTGCTCGACGTGTGGGAGCGTCTCGCCGAAGCGGTCGAGCACGTTCCGCGCAAGATCAGCTACTGGCTCGAGGTCGGTCGTGCGGCCGGGGCCGGCGAGTACTCGCGAGCACAAGAGGCGTTCGCGCAGGCAGCCGTCCTCGCGAAGGACGTCCCCGCGCTCGCCGAGCGTGTCGCGCGCGAACAGCTGCGCGTCGCCGAGGAGAACGGTCCGCCCGAGGATGTCGCGACGGCGATCGATGCGCTCGCGGCGGTGCTCCTCGCGAGCTTCGGTCCCGCAGGTCCGGGCGCGGAGCCCGGCGTTGCGCCCACGGATGGATCGTCGGATCGCGCGACGCACGTGCGCCGCGAGCTCGTCGCGCTGCGCCGTCGACAAGCGCAGATCGCGCGCGGCGATTCTCCCGAGCAGGCGTGGGACGTTCTGCAGCAAGCGCTCGCACTGTCGCCCGGCGAGCCGCTCGTTCTCGCGGATCTGACGGAGCTCGCCGAGGAGCTCGGACGCTACGAGGATCTCGCCGAGCTCGTGCAGAGCTGGCAGGCCGTCGAGGGTGATCCGGGCCGCGCGATGGTGCTCTCGATCCGTCGCGCCGACGCCCTGATCCGCGGTGGCCAGCGCGATCAAGCGCGCGCGCTGCTCGCATCGCTCGAAGCGAGTGCGCCCGGCTTCATCGTTCTCACGTCGGCCGCGGAGCGCGATGCGCTCGGTCGCGGCGACGCCGCGGCGCTCGCCAAGACGTACACGATCGCGGCGCAAGCAGCGCTCCTCGGTACGTGGCTCGGCCCGGGACAGACGCCCGAGCCCGACGCACCCGCTGCGGCCGCGCTGTACGTGCAAGCGGCCGAGCTCTACGCGTACGACGTGGGCGGGGCGGAAGGCATCGACGAAGCGCGCACGGCGCTCGGCAAGGCGCTCGAGGCCGTGCCGTCGTATCCCGCCGCGATCGAAGCGCTGACCGAGCTCGACGAGACCACCGGCAATGTCGCCGACGCGCTCGCGCGCCTGCGCGCTGCCGCCGATGCGGCGGTCGCGCCGGACGTCGCGCGGAGCTACGTCGAGCGAGGCATTCGTCTCGCGCGCAGCCAAGGCGATCTCGAAGCGGTGCTCGATCTCGAGCGTGCGCTCGTCGCGCTGGCGCCGGGCGAGCTGAGCGTGAAGTGGCGCATGGAGTCCACGCTCGCGCAGCTGGGACGCGACGAGGAGCGGGCGCAGCTGCTCGCGGAGCTCGCGAGTGCCGAGCCCGATGCCACGCGACGAGGTACCGCGCTGCTCGCCGCCGCGCGGCTTCGCGAGCGCAGCGGAGCCGTCGAGGGGGCCACCGAGCTCTATCGCCAAGTGCTCGCGCTGTGGCCCGACGACACGTTCGCGCGCGAGTCGCTGATCGATCTGTTGCGCGCGCAGGAGCGCTGGGCCGAGCTCGTCGCCGAGCGCCGCGCGGAGGCACGTGCACTTCCCGATGGTCCGGTGGCGCGCCGCGCGTTGCGCGAAGCCGCGTGGATCCTCGAGGTGCGCCTGAACGACGTCGCGTCGGCGGCCGCCGTGTACGAAGAGTGGCTCGCGCGGATCCCCGACGATCGGCCGGCGATCGAAGGCGCGGCGCGCGCGCGCGGGCAGTTCGGCGATCGCAACGGTGAAGTCCTCGCGCGACGCGCGATCGCGGATCTCGATCCGTCGCCGGAGTCGCAGTGGCTCCTCGCGCGAGCGCTCGAGCGAGCAGGGCAGTTCGACGAAGCCGCCGACGCCTTCCGCGCGCTGAGCGTTCACGAGCAGCCGTCCGTGGCAGCGACGAGCGCGGCGCTCGGCCTGGCGGATCTCGCTGCCGGTCGCGCCGACACCGTGATGCGTCTCGAGGCGACGAGTGCGCTCGCCGGGCGCACCACGGATCCACGCCTCGGTGCTGCCCTCGCCGAGGACAGCGGCTGGATGTACGCGCTCGTCCTCGAGGACTTCGATCGCGCCGCGCAGTCGTTCGAGGCGGCGATCGCGATGGAGCCGCATCGCAAGGGGGCGCTGCTCGGCGCCGCGCTCGTCGCCGCGCGACAGCAAGATACGGCCGCGTTGCAGCAGTCGTACGATGCGCTCGCGGATTCGGTGCAGATGCCCGAGGCCGCCGCCGCGCTGCACATGCGCGCCGCGGCGATGGCCGCAGCGTCCGGCGATCTCGACGTCGCCAACCAACGCGTCGCGGCCGCGCGCGCGAGTGCACCC